>CBDTZL010000023.1:0-20749 GCA_965364895.1 uncultured bacterium | reverse complement strand
GGTGCCGAGAGCCGGAATCGAACCGGCGACACCTTGATTTTCAGTCAAGTGCTCTACCAACTGAGCTATCTCGGCGCGGACCGGATTGTAATACGACTCCGTACCAACGGCATATTTCCCTGCAAGGCAATTACATGCAGAGTCTAGTAAGGAAGGCGCCCCTTCAAGCAGGTATGAGGGAAATGAAGCTTGAAGAATAACCAGGACCAGGCTATGGATTCATCAATGGCCTGGCCCGACCGGCGGAGCAGCAATGAATTGCGATCCGAACACCCTGCTTTGCGAAGTATCGATTGGACAGATTGTTCTGATCATGTTCCTCGCCGCCACCGGCATCTCAGTCTCCCTCTTCGGGCTGGCTGAAGATGTGCAAAAGTGGTGGAGGGAACGCACAGAAGCAGACAACTAACGAAAGCCCTTAACCGGCGCAGCTAGCTGACGGCCGCCTAGTGGCGCGCAGTACGCGCTCGCGAAAAAACCCTGTCGAAAAATTGATAAATTGCACAGATTGGCCAGAATGCGGCCTGCCTTAAGTGAGGAGCCTTAGCAGGCAGCCTGGAATTTAAAAAGCCCCCATTCGGGGGCTTTTTTGGTTCAGAAACCATCGATAAGAAAAGGCGGAACCGGCGCCGCTGCCGGGGGGTCTGGAGGGGGTCAACACCAGACTTTTCTTGCCCTAGCTATGGTCAACCCTAGCAAATCGTACACCGGTCCGCGCAGTCATCCTAGCAGTAGCTTGTGAAATCTGACTCTACACAAGGCTTACAAAGAGAGTGCGAAATACGGTCCCTCAGTACTGTGCACGGTACAGTGCACAAAACCAGCAATAATTCGGATTTGATTGATCGCCGGAAGCGGTTTGACCGGTGCAGGAGCCCCACGGGGGCAGAATTATCTACCCGCGCTCGACCTTCAGATCTTGAATTTCAAGCGAATATTCCTGCTCTGTCGGAAGCAACCCGAATCGAATCCCCTTTGCTTCGGAGAGCACCGCGTATTGGTTGTCGATCCAAACAACAAAGCCCAGCGGCCCGTGTGGAGCGATGCTCGTTTCGGCCACTACTGCTCCGTCCACTCGAAAGATGACACCTCCAGGCTGCCAGGACAATGCATAATCGTGCCACTCATTCAGCGGCGTATCCAACAGGATTTCGGCCGCTGCGGCTTGCTTGCGCACCATCGGCACAATCCATCTGCGTAATAATGGAAGGCTGGCTAATAGAAAGGCGGCCGCGGCGCCCGGAACTAGCAATGCAGCGGAGTAGCGGACGCTGCGTAAGGTGGCCGCCTTCCACCCCCTCCCCACGCCTCCATCAACGAAGCTAAAGTCATTGGGTTTCGATCCATAGAAAAACCACAAAGCTTGTGGAGCTGCCGGAAATCTACGGACGCTTCCCGCACCGGTAAGAGAGATTCCAAATGGATCGTTCCAGAAGCCAAAGCCGAGGGTGCCAGGAGGAGAAGGGTGGGAGGCCCGCGCGCGCAGCCGCAGAGTGGTGGACGCGGACCACGCGAAATCCGAGCGCGAACGTTGTCCATAGTCATCCAGCTGGGCGTCGACATAGCCGCTGGAGGTGGGAGGGATCGAGAGCTTGAACCCTCCGGCATTGTCGAATTCCGAATGGCCGCCTCCGAGCAAGTGTGGGCGGAGTGTCTCGAGACCCATGGCAGTGATTATAGGGTCTAGCTGGATGCTCAAACAGGAGGCTTCTGTTCCTTGGAACCACGGGCTCCCAATTTTGGCTGAAGGAGGCGTTCGGGTATAATCGCCCGAATTCGCTGAAAGAGTTGATGGAAATAGCCTGGTACGGCCTATCTTGTTTCAGAATGAAAGAACGCGGATTGGCGACTGTCGTCACCGATCCATACGATCCAAGCCTTGGACTGGCCAAACTCAACCTGAAGGCGGATCTGGTCACGGTGAGTCATGACGCAGCCGGCCACAACTACCTGAAGGGAGTGAAGGGGCAGCGGCTGCAAATTGACGGCCCTGGTGAATACGAAATAGGGGGAGTGTTCATCACGGGAATCCCAATGGCCGCAAAGACCAATGGCGCAAAGACCAATGGGAACAATGGGAGCGTGCGAAACACTCTCTATGTTTTCGATTTCGACGGGCTGACGGTGGCTCATTTAGGCGACCTGCCCTATGTTCCTTCCCAATCCCAGATTGAAAATTTAGGCCCCGTAGATCTTGCTTTGGTGCCGGTGGGGGGCGGGAGCGCGCTCTCTCCTGCGGAAGCTGCGGAGGTGATCACCATGATCGAGCCCTCGCTGGTCGTTCCAATGTATTACAAAACCGGAAAAGAAAAGGTGAAATTAGGCCAACTTTCGCGTTTTCTGTCGGAGATGGGTGTAGGCAAGCAAGAACCGCTTGAGACCCTGAAAGTGACTAAAGGCGGACTGTCTGATCAGACCCAGGTCGTTGTCCTGCAGTCTGTGGCCTAGAAGCCGTGGAATTCGAAGGAAATTCACACAATGTAAAAGTAATTATGACCTGGGACATTCTCCCGGGAAAAGAGCAGGAGTATTTTGAGTTCGTCGTGCGAGATTTCGTGCCGGGGATGCAGCGCATCGGAATCCAACCCACCGAGGCCTGGTTTACTCAATACGGGGATCAGCCCCAAATCCTAACCGGAGGGATCGCAGATAACCTGTCTGACATGCAAAGCGCGCTCGAAAGCGATGACTGGCAGCAGTTGCGCGAGCAGCTGGCCGAATATGTGACCAATTTCAGTATGAAAGTGGTCAAGGCCAGCGGCGGATTTCAAATGTAGATGGCTGGTCGCTTGGACATTAAATAAAAAAGGCGCCTCAAGGGGCGCCCTTTTAGTTTTTGGGACGAGCTCATTCCTTGGAATCTGAACTCTTCTTATCCGATTTCTCGGAGCTTTTTGTCTTTTCTGCCTTATTCTCGGACTTCTCTTTCGTCTCTGATTTCTCCCCTTTTTTGCCGTTGCCATTCGCCCCCGAAGCCGACCGGTTATCGGTAGCGTAAAAGCCTGGGCCCTTGAAGAGAATTCCCACCGGCGAGAACAGCTTGCGCAGCTCATTTTCTCCGCACTCGGGGCATTTCTTGAGTTGAGGATCGTCGAATCCCTGACGGCGTTCGATCTGAACGCCACAGTTATCGCAACGATATGCATATAACGGCATTAAGCTTAGACCTTCTTTTTGTCCTGCTGGCAGTCGCCAGACAACTGCTCAATTATAAGGCTCCGTGCACCTGGCCGACAAGCGCTCTATCCGTCCGAGAAGCAACGGCCAGGTTACTCTAGCATAGACGGCGTATGAGCGATGTTAGCAATCTATCAGAACTCTCATAGGCAAACAATAGAGTAGTATTTAATGCAACGGTTAGTTGGCCGGGCGATCGCATTCTCCCTTCGGGGGGACTGAGGAAAGTCCGCGCTCCACATAGCAGGGTGCCGGGTAACTCCCGGGCGAGGCGACTCGCGGATAGGGCCACAGAAAATGACCGCCAGCCGCACCTCTGGTTCGGCTGGTAAGGGTGAAAGGGTGGTGTAAGAGACCACCGGGATCGGCAGCAATGCCGATCGCCAGGCAACCCTCACCTGGAGCAAGGCCGAGCAGACGCGAAGCTCCGCATCCGAAAGGATGTCGTGGGCGGGAGGCGGCTCGCTTCCCTCGAGCGTCGGGTAGGTCGCATGAGCGGCGCGGTGACGTGTCGCCTAGATAGATGATCGCCTAAGCCCGGGGAAGAAGGCCAGGTCGTGCTTGCGGTGAAAGCCTCCGGCAATGGCCTCGCTGTAAACTCGGGTGGGACAGAACGCGGCTTACAGGCTGACTGCCGTTCATCCAACGGAGCCCCCTGAAGTGGGGGCTCCGGCCGTTTAAAGGGCTGGATTTTTTCCCCCGCACATCCTTAAAATTTTCACGCAACTCCCCGCAAACCCCCATATATCATGCAAATCACCTATATGCAGGGGGACCCAGTTCCCCCCACCCACGAGTTAGGACTTTAGTACTCAAACTGAACTTGGCTTGCTTATTGCAAGAGTGGGGAGAAGTGGTGTAGTATGTGGGAGCTTGTGGGGAATTGTGGGGGAACGTGGGGCGCCGGTCTATCCGGCGTCTCCGCATTAAACCCAGTTACGAACGTATGTTCTTAGGCCAATATAAGTATACCACCGACGCAAAAGGTCGGCTAACCATTCCTGTTCGCTTCCGCGCCGCACTGGCGTCGGGAGCATTTGTCACGCAGGGGTTTGAGCGCAACTTGATGGTTTACACCTCGGATTCCTACGATCGGCTGGCCAAGAAGGCTGCTGCCCTCTCCGCAACCGATCCAGGAGCGCGTGAGGTGAAGCGCGTTCTCTTTGGGCGAGCGGCGGAAGTCTCGCTCGATTCTTCGGGCCGAATTCTGCTGCCAGATTTCTTGCTGGAATATGCCGAGATCGATGGGGAGGCATATATCGTCGGGGTCGGCGAGTCGTTCGAGGTCTGGGGAGCGGAAGGCTGGGCGAAAAAGGAAGAATCCATTGGGGATTCTGAGGAAAACGCGCAGCGATTTGCTGATTACGATTTATCCACGGGGTGAGGCGTATCCATATCCTTCGGATTGGAATCTCACACCCCCGTTCTTTACCAAGAGGTGCTTACTTCTCTGCTGCCGATCGAGGATCGGCTTCCTCCGCCTTCGAACGTGACAGGAAGGGTTGGAAGCCGGATCATCGACGGCACTGTCGGTGCCGGGGGACATGCAATGGGGGTCCTCGAACACACTGCGCCAGAAGGCGAACTGCTGGGCCTGGACCGGGATACGGTCGCACTGCCGCTGGCCCAGCAGCGCCTGGCGCGGTTCGGGACACGCGTACATCTGGTGCAAGGGTCGTTCCGGGATATCAAAACTCACGCTGCGGCTTTGAATTGGGAAGAAGTCGACGGCATCTTGCTCGACCTGGGGGTTTCCTCCATGCAGCTTTCCGCTCCTGAACGAGGCTTTTCATTCCGAGCCGATGGTCCGCTGGATATGAGATTCGACTCGGATCAAGAGCTCATGGCCGTAGACCTGGTGAATGATTTGCCCGAAACCGACTTGGCGGACCTGATCTATGAGTACGGGGAAGAGCGGAAATCAAGGCGGGTTGCCAGGGCGATCGTCCGAGCCCGGCCAATCAACGATACCGGCACGCTTGCAGATGTGGTTGCCGGCGCCGTCCGCAGCCGATCTCGCCGTATTCACCCTGCAACTCGAACCTTTCAAGCCTTACGGATTGCGGTCAACGACGAACTGACCGCACTTGAAGAAGCCCTACCGCAGTGCCTCGATCTTTTGAGGCCCGGCGGAAGGCTTTCGGTAATCGCTTTTCACTCGTTGGAGGACCGCATCGTCAAGCGGTTCATGCGAAATGAAGCGAAGGGCCGTGTGGGCGAGGCCCATGAGACCCTCGAAGGATCGGCAAGAGTGCGATTGATCAATCGAAAGCCGATTCGGGCGAGCGATGAAGAAGTGAAGAATAATCCGCGGGCGAGAAGCGCGCGGCTGCGCGCAGCGGAGCGAATCTAATGGGCAGCGAAGGACGTCCTGAGGTTAGAAACGGATGAAAATCCCCCTTTGCTGCGCCGTAATGGCATGAAGCTTGCAAAGTATTTCGAGAGAACATATGCCTCAAGCATTTAAACAGGCCCCATGGCGGCACCAGGTCCTCAGCACCAGCCGGACGGCTCTCTGGATCGTGGGTTTCGTCGTTTTAGGCGGCGTTTACCTAGCGGTCAATTCCAAAGTAGCCAGCGCGGGCAGGGAACTATTGGTGTTGGAACGGCGGCATGAATTGCTTGTTCGCACCAACGGCGAACTCAACGCAACCTATGCGGCGCTGATTTCTCCGGATTCTATGATGGAGCGTGCTTCCTATCTGGGCTTTCGGCCGGCACTCCCAATTGAAATTCAATATCTTCCGGTGGAAGGCTTTGAGGTCTCCGCAGGATTTGAGGCTCCGCGCCCCCTGACGTCGGAGGAAGAGCGCCAGGGCATGCTCTCCCCTAGCTACACCGAAACCCTGGGCGAATGGATTTCACGCTTCGCGATCGGCGGCGATCAGTGAGGCTGTGGAAATCGAAGCTTGCGCAGGACGAGCAGTCCCGCCCAAATAGCGAGACAGCGCCCGCGGATGAACCGCTCAAGAAGCGAGCAGCCCGACCCACAGGCCCTTTGGTCGCCACGAATAAGATCGGTGCGACTTCGTTTCGCGGGGTAGATCCGCCGAGTCCCACCTCTAGCGGCACGACTAATCCGGTTTCAAGGAGCCGCATCCGAGTCGTCACCCTTGGAATGGGGCTCATAACGGTCGGATTGCTCATTCAATTAATTCGAGTGCAATTTGGTCCTTATGCGCCGGTATTTGCCGCGCGCGGCGACGTCGGATCCAGTCGTCTGGAACGCGTCATTCCAGCCAGGGGACTGATCTACGACCGGGATGGCCGTCTGCTAGCCGCAAACGCTACCTCCTATGTGCTGGAAGTGGAAACTCGCCAGCTCACGGCCGCCAGCCGCGCAGCAATTCCTGAAGTCTTGTCGAAAGTACTGTTGCTGCCGCTTGGCGACCTGCATGACCAACTCAACCGGGATTGGGTCTCTCAGAATCAGTTTCGGATTCGCCTAACTCGCTCAGACCAGGCTGGCGATCCCTTGCCCATCAACGTGGATAAATATGTGGCGGCGGTGCTCAATGAATTCCTGGCCGACCCATACGCCCCGGATCTAAGCGGACTGTCGCTGGTTCCGAATCCCAAACGCGTATACCCCAACGGCGAGTTGGCAGGGCACGTGCTGGGCTTTGTAAACCAGGAAAACGAAGGTTATTTTGGCGTGGAGGGCTACTACGACGAGTGGCTTTCTGGAAAGCCGATCACGATCTCGCGCCCCATGATTCCCCCCGAGGCGCGCGCCCAACCGAATCCGCCAGCCGGTGTCAACCTGGTCCTCACGCTGGATATGGATATTCAGCAGATGGTTGAGTACGAGCTAACTTCCGCCATAAAAAGTTCCGGCTCGGTAAGCGGCGAGATCATCGTTATGGACCCTCGGAACGGTGAGATCCTGGCTCTGGCCGCCTATCCCAGCCTGAACCCGAATGAATATGAGCCCTGGTTAGTTCAGGAAGACGGACTGGAACCCGTCATCACTCCGGCCGTTGGAGCCATGTTTGAGCCTGGTTCTACATTCAAGGTAATTACGATGGCCTCCGCCCTGGATGCGGGAGTCGTAGAACCCGATTCGGAATTCCTGGATACGGGCGAAATTGAAGTCGGCGGCAACCTCATCCGCAATTGGGACGGTGAGGCTTGGGGCCCGCAGACCATGCTGGGCTGTATGGAGCATTCGCTCAATGTCTGCCTGGCCTGGGTGGCCTCGGAGAAGCTGGGAGCTTCAACGCTTTACAGCTATCTGAACGCGTTTGGCATTGGTCGCCTGACCGGAACCGACCTTTCAGGCGAAATCGCCGGCCAATTACGAACCCCCCGTCACCCGGATTGGACCGAGTCGGATCTGGGAACAAACTCCTTTGGGCAAGGGGTCTCTATGACGCCGGTGCAGCTGATGACCGCGGTGGCGGCGGTGGCCAACGACGGGGTCATGGTACAGCCGCACATCGTTCGCCAAATCGTCGGTCCCAGCGGCGCCTATTCGCCGAAGACTATCGTGCTTGGCCGTCCTGTCACCCCAGAGACAGCTCATACCCTGAGCGAGATGCTCGCCACCTCGCTTGAAGGCGAAACCGCCTATGCAAGCCTGGCCGGCTATCGCCTGGCAGGCAAAACCGGAACTGCCCAGATCCCCGGTGACTTCGGCTACGACCCAAGGTGGACCATCGCCTCTTTCATCGGATGGGGGCCCGTCGACGACCCACAGTTTTTAGTGCTTGTCCGGCTGGACAAGCCCGAAACATCTCCCTGGGGCTCGGTTGTCGCGGCACCCGTGTTTCAAAAAGTGGTTCGGCGACTGGTGGTGTTCCTCGAAATTCCCCCGGACGCGGTTACAGGATGAAACCCGCTCAGACGATGGATCGAACGGAGGGAGAGTTCACTCCAAACGTGGATCGAGGCACGCTGACGATCGCCGCCATCATCCATGCCATTACCGGAGCGCGCCCGGATGCATATCTGGACGTAATCTCGGATGCAGTTATTGATTCGCGGCTCGCCAGCCCAGGATCGTTGTTCGTCGCCATCCAAGGCGAAAACACGGATGGTCACGATCACCTGGCCGAGGCCTTTGAGCTCGGCGCAACGCTGGCATTGATTGATCGTGATGTCGACCCTGGCTTCCGAGTGGTTGATCTGACGGATGTCGAAGCCGTCGATCCACCGCTCTGCCTAAGAGTCGAGAACACGGTGGAAGCGCTGCAGGCGGTAGCGAAATTCTGGCGGGACCAGCTCGACCTGCGCGTGATTGGCATCACCGGAAGCGTTGGAAAATCCACTACCAAGGAGCTGGTGGCTGAAGTGCTCCAGCAACGCTACCGCACGCACAAGAACGAAGGCAACCTCAACAACGAAATCGGGCTACCGCTTAGCCTGCTGAAAATTACATCAGAAGACGAGCGCGCGGTTCTCGAGATGGGCTTCTACGTGCCCGGCGAGATCGCTCTTCTCGGCGAAATTGCAAAGCCGCAGGTGGGCGTGGTCACCAACATCAGCGAAGTGCACCTGGAGCGTGCCGGCACTATGGAAGCAATTGCAAAGGGCAAGGGCGAGCTGATAGAGAGCCTACCCGCCGCCCCTGAGGGGGTAGCCATCCTCAACATCGATGACCCTGTCGTGAGAGGCATGGCCGAACGCACGAACGCCCGGGTCTTCTATTACGGTCTCTCGGAAGAAGCCGATCTCTGGGCGAGCGACATCGAAGGCCTTGGGCTGGAGGGAGTTCGATTTGTATTCCACCATGCAAGCGAGACCTTCAGTGTGCGCGTCCCACTTCTCGGCCGTCACTCGGTCCACACTGCGCTGCGCGCAGCTGCGGTTGGTCTCATTGAAGGGTTGTCGTGGCCCCAGATTTTGTCCGGTCTTACGGAGACTCCCACTCAACTTCGGTTGGTCGCGGTCGACGGCCCCGGAGGTTCATTAATTCTCGACGATACCTACAACGCAGCTCCGGAATCTATGCTAGCTGCGCTGAATCTTCTGGAAGAGCTGGATGGGCGTCGGATTGCGGTGCTGGGCGACATGCTGGAGCTTGGCGAATTCGAGGAGCGCGGTCATCGGATCGTGGGGGCTCGTGCCGCCGAGGTCGCGCGACACCTGGTCACAGTCGGCGAGCGTGCACGCTGGATAGGGGAAGAAGCCTTGCGTGCTGGGCTGCCCGAAGCGGTGCTCACGACCCTCGAAAATAGCGATCAAGCCGTCGAATTCTTGCGCGGTGAAGTTGGGAGCGGAGACGTCGTGCTCATTAAAGGCTCCCGGGCGATCCGAATGGACAAGATTGTGAGTGAGCTTGAGGTTTCTGGTTGACCCAGGCTGCCGCAGCACTTTCGCTTGGAGGTATCACATTTCTTCTCACAGTGATCTGGGGCGGGCCGTTCATTCAGGTCCTGCGCAATTTCAAGATCGGCAAGCAGATCCGCATCGAGGGTCCGCAGCGGCACTTTACGAAGCTCGGAACGCCGACCATGGGTGGCTGGTTGTTCGTCATCCCGGTGCTGTTGATCACCGGCGTACTCAACCTGGTCTCGATTACCAGCGAGCTGACCGTCCTCGGCCGTTCGGTGCTGTTGCCCATGGCGGTCATGCTCGCATTTGCGCTCCTGGGAGCAATAGACGATTGGATAGGGGTGCGCGGCGGCCGACGGGGCGAAGGCCTGAAGGGGCGCTGGAAGTTTTTGGCCCAAGTCGTTCTGGCTTTGGGCGCTGCGATCGCACTGAAGTATCTCTTGGACGCGCCCGATTTGTTCCTTCCGAACGTCCCCGAAGAAATCTCACTTGGTGTGTTTTATGTGCCGATCGCGACCTTCGTGATCGTGGCGACTACCAACGCAGTCAATCTCACCGATGGCCTGGACGGGTTGGCCGGTTTGATCGCCGCTACCGCCTTCGCGGCGTACAGCGCGATCGCGCTGCTGCAGGGACAGACTTTCCTGGTGCGTTTCAGCTTCACGGTGGTCGGCGCGGTGTTCGCATTTCTGTGGTTCAACGCCCACCCCGCCGAGTTATTTATGGGCGATACCGGAGCGCTTTCATTAGGCGCAACTCTGGCGGTTGTCTCGCTGATGACCGGACAGTGGGCGTTGCTTCCCCTCATCGCCATTATCCCGTTTGCCGTAACGGTGAGCGTGATTCTTCAGGTGGGGTACTTTCGATACACAAAGGGCAGGCGGCTGTTCAAGATGGCGCCGATTCACAACCACTTTGAGCTCAGCGGGTGGAGTGAACCACAGATTGTGCAGCGATTCTGGCTCGTGGGCCTGATGGCCGCTGGAATCGGTATTGCTCTGGCATTGATCTAAGGAGACTGCGATGGACATTGGAATGCTCTGGTACGACGACAGCCCTATCGGACTCAAAGAGCGGGTCGATCGGGCGGCTGACTATTACCTCGAGAAACATGGTCGACAGCCCAATCTGTGCTTTGTTCATCCAGACATGCTTAAAACTGAGGAAGGCAAGGCAAAGGGCGTGGTCATACGCAAAGGCAAGGGAATCATGCCAGGCCATTTCTGGATCGGAGTCGACGAATCTCAGGTAAAGAAGAATGGAAATGGGAAGGCTCCGAAAGCAAAATCAGCTGGCGCTGCACAGGCTAAGACCGCCACCGCAAAGACTGCAGTAAAGCCCGTATCGGCAAAGGCAGTCGCAGCCAAGCCAAAGGTAAAAGCCAAATCCGGTTCGGCGAAGGCAGCAACAAAGAAGGCCGTCCCAGCCAAGCCAAAGGCCAAGGCCAAATCCCCCTCGGCGAAACCAAAGTCGGCCTCAGCGAAACCAAAGAAACGAGAGCAAGCCTTGCTGAAGAAGAATAGCGGGTCACGAGTGAAGGTGACCAATAAAACGAAGTCAAAGGCCAAGTCGTAGCGTTCGTGAGCGGTTGTGGAGAGTTGGAAAGGTGTGCGGGTCATCATTCTGGGCCTCGCCCGACAAGGGAAGGCCCTGGCCCGATATTTTGCCGAGCACGGCGCAGTAGTGATAGCGAGTGATTTGAAACAACGAGACGAACTCCCATTGGGTGAGCTAAGCGATCTGGAAATCCAGTTTGAGCTTGGTGAGCATCCACAGGAACTCCTTGAGAAGGCGGACCTGTTGTGCCTGTCCGGCGGTATTCCCGCCGATCTGCCGCTGGCGCAGCAGGCCCGCCTACAGGGCATCCGAGTGGCCAATGATTCTCAGATCTTTCTGGACAGCAGCCCCGCACCGGTAATGGGGATTACCGGCTCTGCGGGCAAGACCACGACCACCGAACTTCTCGGTCGCATGGCCAACGCCGCGGTAAAAGGCAACGGGCGGATGGCCTGGGTAGGTGGCAACATCGGCGAGCCGCTGATCCAGCACTTGGATCAGATCAAGCAGAACGATCTGGTGGTCATGGAGCTTTCTTCCTTTCAACTGGAGCTGATGACCGCCAGCCCGCATATCGCGGCCGTGCTGAATCTGACCCCCAACCACCTGGATAGACATCGAACCATGGAGGCCTACTCGGCGGCCAAGGCCAACATTCTCAATTTCCAACTTGAGAGCGATACCGCCGTACTCAGTCGAGAAGACCCCGGAGCGTGGGGGCTGCGCAATTACGCCCAGGGTCGCGTGCTCGGCTTTGGCGTTCGCCCATTCAACGGAGAGGGCACTTATATAGAAGGCGGGCAGGTTCGGCTTCACATGAACGGCGAGGAAAAACAGCTGTTTCCGGCGGAAGCGGTCTCGCTTCGTGGACCGCACAACCTGTTGAATGTGCTCGCAGCAAGCGCCATCGGAGCCGCGGCCGGGATAGAGCCGGAAGCGATGCTGGCGGGAGTGGAAGGCTTTACGGGAGTGGAGCACCGCCTTGAATTCGTTCGCAATGTGAGAGGCGCCGATTGGTACAACGATTCAATCGCCACCGCGCCGGAGCGAACGGTGGCCGCGATTCGAGCGTTCGGCGAGCCGCTCGTGCTGCTAGCCGGAGGCCGAGACAAGGATCTCGATTGGGAGGCGCTCATCACATTGATTTCGCAGCGCGTCGACCACCTGGTGCTCTTTGGCGAGAGCGCAGACATGATCGAGGGCCTGATTCAATCCGCGCAGGGCGAGCGACCCTACACCCTGGCCGTCATGGACGGCCTGGATGAGGCCGTCCAGGCCGCGGCAGATGTAATGGAACACGGCGATGTGGTGCTGCTCGCTCCGGGCGGTACCAGCTTCGACGAGTTTGTTGATTTTTCTGTGAGGGGCGAGCGGTTCAAGGAATTGGTGCAAGCCCTATGATCCGCCGCACGCTTTTGCGAACTGACCCCTGGCTCATATTGCTCGTTGGAGCGATGATCGTCATCGGCTTGGTAATGGTGTATTCGGCCAGCTGGGATGTGTCCTGGCGATTGCACGACGACCCGAATGAACTGTTCCGCCGTCAACTGGTGAATCTGACATACGGGTTTGTGGTCTTGTTCGCGGCCATAGCTTTTCCTATCCAATGGTTCCGGAAGCTGGCGTTGCCGATCATCGGTTTCTGTGCTCTAGCGCTGGTGGTAGTGCTGATTGTCAACACCGGCGACGGGCCACGACGAGCCATCCTGGGGGCATCGGTTCAGCCGTCGGAGATGGCCAAGCTGGGTCTCATCATCTACCTGGCGGTCTGGATGGAATCCAAGGGGTCGCGTTTGTCCGAGTGGGGCTATGGCTTCCTCCCGCTCATGATGATCATCGGCCTCATGGGCGGCTTGATCCTGCTGCAGCCCGATCTGAGCGCGGTGCTGACCATCGCGGTCGTGTCATTGACGATGTTTTATCTTGCGGGCAGTCGAGCCTCGCAGACGCTTTCCATCGCGGGCGGAAGTGCCATCGTGGGCTACGTCTTGATCCGGCTCACGAACACCGGTCGCGCAAGATGGGACGACTATCTGGCCGGACTGGTGGATATCGAAGGAGCCAGCTACCACGTTCAGCATTCGCTACAAGCGTTTTTCTCTGGCGGCCTGATCGGGAGAGGTTTGGGCGCCAGCCGCGAGAAATTTGGATTGCTGCCCGCGCCGCATACGGACAGCATATTCGCTGTACTGGGAGAGGAGTTAGGCCTGGCAGGAGCCTTATTCGTCCTGCTGCTGTTCCTCGCATTCCTGCGGCAGGGTTTCAAGGTCGCCACCAAAGCGGACGACCGATTGGCATCGCTGTTGGCAGGAGGCATAACGTTTTGGATCGGTGTGGAAGCGTTCGTAAACATGTCGGTGCTTCTGGGGATGCTGCCCTTCGCCGGCAACGCGCTTCCATTTTTCAGCTTCGGCGGGTCTAGTTTGTTGGTCACGATGGCAGGAGTCGGACTATTGCTCAATGTCTCGCGCCAGGCCAAGTCGAAGCCCAAGAAGGCTTATGTTTCGCCTACTGGTGTCGGCCGGAGGGACCGCCGGGGGCGTGTATCCCGCCTTGGCCGTCGTCGCCGCCCTCAGCGAGCAGGTTGACGTGCTCTGGGTGGGGGGGATTGGCGGCATGGAGGAGCAGCTCGTTCCCCGTGCCGGATTGCGCTTTGAGGCCATTCCAGCCGCTGGAGTTCATGGAGTTGGGTTGAGAGCATTGCCAGGAAACGTAGTTCAGCTAGCAAAAGGCTATGGTGCGGCAAGGAGCATCGTACGGGAGTTCCAGCCCGAGGCGATGCTGTTCACAGGCGGCTATGTCGGAGTCCCGGTTGCAATGGCTGGCAGCGGCGTGCCGAAGGTTTCCTACGTGCCGGATCTTCAGCCCGGGCTCGGGCTGAAGGTGACGACTCGCCTGTCGCAAACCGTTGCCGTAACCAGCGAAGCCTCCCGTCAGGAGTATGGGAATCGGCGAGTGGTCGTTACGGGCTACCCCACTCGTCCCGAGCTCACACCGATTGCAGCGGAAGGGGCGCGGCGGAAGCTGGGGCTGGATCCGGATCGCAGCGTTGTGCTGGCCTTTGGGGGTAGCCAGGGTGCACGGTCTATTAATGAAGCCTTGTGGTTGGCGCTTCCGGGGATTTTGGGCATTGCACAGGTGCTCCACATTACAGGGGACCTTGATTGGCCGCGAGTTGAAGATATTCAAACCGAGTTGCCGGAGCGGTTGCGAGCTGCATATCACCCCCGCAGCTACCTCCATTCGGAAATGGGGGAGGCACTGGCGGCCGCAGATTTGGTGGTTTCCAGAGCAGGTGCGGCCACCATGGGGGAATACCCGCTCTATGGGCTGCCTGCGATTTTGGTGCCCTACCCGCATGCGTGGCAGTACCAGGCCACGAACGCCCGCTATTTGGCAGACCAGGGCGGTGCCATTGTACTGAGCGACGAAGGTTTGGCACGAGACTTGCTCCCTGCAGTGCGGGGGCTGCTGCAGGACCCCGTTCGCTTGCTTGGCATGGCGGAGGCGATGAGTGGAACTGCAACTCCGGACGCCGCGGAGGCTATTGCTTTAGAAGTGGCGAATGCCGCAAAATCTGGGCCGGCTGCGGGGCGCAGCTCCCCCAAAAATGGATCACTGGGGGAGCCCCAGTGATCAGCCTGACGGTCCTTTTTGGGCTGTTTGTGATCCTTTTTGGCGTGATCGGCGCCATGCGGGGCTGGGCAAAAGAGCTCCTGGTAACCAGCGCCGTCGTTTTGGGATTGTTCCTTAACAGCATTTTGGCAACCTATATCCAGCCATATCAGACGCTTATGGTGACCGCGCCGATTATGACCATTTTTGCGGTGCAGGCGGGTGCAATATTGCTGCTGGCGTTTTTCGGATATCAGACGCCAAAGCTCCAGGCGCTTCAGCCGAAGCTGGTTCGCGAGCGCTTCGAGGAAATCCTGCTGGGTGGATTTATGGGGTTGCTGAATGGTTTCTTGATCGTGGGCTCGATTTGGTTCTATCTTCACCAGACGGGCTACGGAATGACTGAGCTGGTAATCGCGCCGGAAGGGGAGCTTGCTGATCAGATCGAAAATCTTATGGCGTACATGCCACCCAGTTTGCTCCCAATACCACACGTATTTTTCGCGGTGGGGGTGGTCTTTGTCTTTATCATCGTCGTTTTTGTATGAGTCGGAAGGTGCATGTAGTGGGAGTTGGCGGAGCAGGAATGTCAGCTATTGCGAGGGTCTTGATGGAGCGGGGTGAACAAGTGTCAGGCTCAGATCTGATGATGACC
The DNA here is from genome assembly GCA_965364895.1 of uncultured bacterium. GTDB lineage: Bacteria > Chloroflexota > Anaerolineae > Anaerolineales > E44-bin32 > JADFRG01. The sequence continues at coordinate 5,469 of CBDTZL010000023.1, read as the reverse complement.
CCGTTTGCCGAGAGCCTGGCTGAATCTGGCATGCCGATCACGATCGGTCATCGGGCGGAAGCGGTGAATGGAACGGATTTGGTCTTGGCCTCTTCCGCTATTCCTGATTCCAATGTGGAACTCGAAGCCGCAATCGCGGCCGGCATCCCGGTGCTGCGAAGGCCGACCTTCCTGTCCGAGCTGGTCGAAGGCTACAGCACGGTGGCCATCAGCGGCACACATGGAAAGACTACCACCACCGCCATGATCGCCTGGATTCTGGATCGCGCCGGCCTTCAGCCAAGCTTCATCGTGGGCGGAATTCCCAAGGATCTGGGCACGAATTCTCGACAAGGTAGCGGAGATCATTTTGTTATTGAGGCCGACGAGTACGATCAAGCGTTTCTCAGCCTGCATCCGGCCATCGCGGTGCTTACGAACGTGGAACACGATCATCCTGACGAGTTTCCGAGCTTCGAGGCCTATAAGGATGCCTTTGAAACGTTCGTCTCGGGTGTTCAGGGGACCCTCATCGTCAACGCCGACGACCCGGTCGCCATGGAGATTCCGTCCGACGGACTTACTCGCGTCACATTCGGCATGGGCAAGTCGTCCGATTGGCGGGCGGTGAACATCCAAACCAACGACGCCGGTGGAATGGACTTTGTAGCGGTCCGGGGTGACCGAACTACGGCGTTGGTGCGCCTGCGCCTGCCGGGCGAACACAACATTCGAAACGCTTTAGGCGCCATGGCCACGGTAAACGCATTAAAAGTGGATTTTGCGACGGCTCGAGAGGCTCTTGCGGACTTTCACGGCGTGGAGCGCAGATTTGAGATCCTGGGAGAGGTTCAGGGCGTGACCGTCATCGATGACTATGCCCACCATCCCAGCGAGATTCAGGCCACTCTTGCGGCTGCTCGTCAGCGCTATGGCTCTGCCGAGATCTGGGCGGTGTTCCAGCCACATACCTATTCCCGTACGGCGGCCTTATTCGAACCGCTAACCAAATCGTTCACGGATGCAGACCACGTCATCGTGACCGATATCTACGCCGCCCGCGAAGAACCCGTACCCGGGGTCAGCGGTCGTGAGCTGGCAGACAAGATTGCCGCATCCGATGTCGCATTTATTCCTGAGTTTGAACAAGCAGCCAAGGAACTGGTTGAGCGCGCGAAACCGATCTCTGTCGTTCTGACTATGAGTGCGGGCGATGCCAATCAGATAGGAAAACTTGTGTTGCAAGAATTGTCCAAGGGAGCAGGAGAAGGAGCAGGACCAGGAGGTTCACATGCTTAAGTCAAAAACCGCCAGACGATCGTTGCAGCAGGATCGCAAAGTTGAGCTAAAAATGCGCATCGCGCTGAAGCGGCTCCATGGGGAGATGCCCTCCAGGGAACTGACCCTGGAAGAGGGCGGCACCCCTGAGCCCGAAGTGCTTGGCAAAGTGATCGACGCAGTCCGTCGACTGTGATCTTTGGATTACGAGCAGCTGCGCGGCGCGTTTCCGGACTCACTGCTGCAGGAAAACGCATCGCTTGCCCGGTACACCGCGGCCCGCATCGGCGGACCCGCCGAATTTCTGCTGACGGTTCATTCGGCTGCCGAGTTAGCGAGTGCAGCCGAGAAACTGTGGGAGCTGAAAATTGAATTTCTACTGCTGGGGAGTGGATCGAACGCGCTGGTGGCCGATCGAGGGATATCAGGAGTCGTGATCTTGAATCAGGCAAAGGAAGTGAAATTCGCAGAACGGCATGCATGGGCCGAATCGGGCGCATCCATAGGCTCGATTGCGCGCCGTGCAGTCGAAAAGGGGCTCAGCGGACTGGAGTGGGCCGCCACCGTTCCGGGAACCGTCGGAGGCGCGATCGTCGGCAATGCAGGCGCGCACGGTGGGGATATAGCCAGCAGCCTGGATCACGCGGAGGTCCTGCATCGCCACGAAGGGCGCGGAGCATGGGACGTCAAAAGGCTGGAATTCGACTATCGAAGCAGCTGGCTGAAGCGGAATCCGGGCCAGGCAATCGTGCTGGCTGGACAATTCGACCTAGATCCATCCGATCCGGACGCAGTCAGATCCACGGTGGGAGAGTATGTCGATTACCGGCAGCAGACTCAACCGACCGGGGCCAGCATCGGATCCATGTTCAAGAATCCAGAAGGCGACCATGCCGGTCGATTGATTGAGGCAGCCGGGCTAAAGGGAGAGCGGCGCGGCGAAGCCGAGATCAGCTCGAAGCACGCCAACTTTTTCGTCAATCACGGCGGGGCAACCGCAGCGGATGTGTACGCGTTGATCGAGCTTGCCCAGCAGCGAGTGGCCGAAAAATTTGATGTGGAACTGGAGCTTGAGGTAGAGCTCCTGGGTGACTGGGAGGGGAATGCCTAAGCTCACCCTAGCGGTCCTCTTCGGAGGACGATCTGGAGAGCATGAGGTTTCGCTGATGTCCGCACGATCCGTTCTCGAAGCTCTAGATAAGGACAAATACCAGGTGTTTCAGGTGGGAATTACGCACGATGGGGCATGGCTGACAGGTGATGACGTGATCGGCGCCTTTGAGCGCGGAGACGAGGCGAGCCTTAGCCCCGCCACGGTTCTTCCAGAACCTGGAGATCGGAGCCTATACGTTCGAAATGGCTCGACTGGTTTCTCGAGGATCGCAGATTTGGACGTGGCGGTACCCATATTGCATGGGACTTATGGTGAAGATGGAACAATCCAGGGTTTGTTCGAGATGGCAGAGCTGGCCTATGTAGGCGCGGGAGTGCTTGCCTCCGCAGTGGCCATGGACAAAGGCCTTTTCAAGTGGCTGATGCGCGCCCACGGTATTCCGGTTCTTGAATTTGCCATCATCGATGGCTCGGGGCTTGAAGGACATATCGAGGCTGCGCTGGACAAGGCTGAGGCGGTCTCCGAATATCCGCTCTTTATCAAGCCGGCCAACATGGGCTCTTCGGTAGGTGTGAGCAAGGTACAAAATCGCGCAGATCTCGTCGATGGCCTTATGGATGCCTCCCAATACGATCGCCGCATTCTGGTGGAGCGGGGAATTGAGGCACGTGAGATCGAGCTGAGCGTGCTTGGCAATGAAAATCCGGAAGCATCTGTGCCGGGAGAGGTCATTCCCAGCGATGAGTATTACAGCTACCGCGCGAAATATATTGACGATCAATCAGAGCTGCTCATTCCGGCCCCGATCGATTCCGAGACGTCAGAGGAAGCGCGCCGGATCGCGGTCGAAGCGTACAAGGCTATTGATGGAGCCGGGATGGCAAGGGTCGACATGCTGCTGGAAAAGGATACCGGGCGCTTGTACCTGAATGAACTGAATACGGTCCCTGGGTTCACCAGCATCAGCATGTATCCAAAGCTCTGGGAAGCCAGCGGCCTTTCCTACCCGGAGCTTATGGATCGCCTGATTGAGCTCGCACAGGCGCGGCACAAGCAAAAGGACAAGCTGGTTCGTACCTACAAGGGAGCTGTCTCTTGATGCAATTAATGCAGCCGGCTGAGCACAGATCGCCGCGAACGGAACCGCTGCGCCAATGAGCCTGGCAATTCGACGCCCGCGTCTTTCCATACTCGACCGTTTCTCGGGTGGATCGCCGCGTCGATCTCGCAGGCGAACAGCCAAGCGCTCAAAGGCCCCAGGAAACGTCACACGCATACCAATGGCCTATCCGATTGGTCGACAGGCCGCGCAAGCGCTTGGGAACCCGGTGCGCAGGCGGCGGACCTATACGATCCCATTACCAGATGAGCTGGGAGCAGAAATTAGCCTGCCCGCGCTCCCTAGACTGCGCTTGGGTCGACGAACTCTCACGGTGCTCTTGCTTCTAGGCTGGTTGATGACCGCCCATCGCGCCTGGGTCAGTGATCAGTTTCGGATCAACGACGTGTCGATCGAGGGCGCTGGCCTACTGAGCGCGGCGCAGATTGAATCCATCGCTCGAGTGCGTGGAAGCCATGTTTTTGCGATGGATCCCGGAACGGCCGAGCAGCGCCTAGTTTCCTACCCGGAAATCGATGCCGCTGAGGTCCGCCTACAGTGGCCCGGCAACAAGGTGACGATCCAGGTCGAAGAGCGGCGACCCATCGTCGAGTGGCACGATGGCGGCAAGACCTGGTGGCTGAGCGCCTCTGGCGTGGCATTTATTCAACGACAGCCCTACAAGGCGATGGTCGAGGTTTCGTCATCAGAGCCGGTTCTGGAAATCAGCCAGGACGCACTCGTTCCGGCCATCAATCCGGAAGTGCTCTGGAGCGCGGTAATGCTTAGCGAACAGTTGCCATATGCCAAAAATTTGACGTATAACGCGGATCACGGCTTCGGATTTGATGATCCGCGCGGATGGAAAGTGATTTTTGGCGATCGCGGCGACATCGATACCAAAGTGAAAGTATATGAAGCTATCGCCCTGTCCCTGGTCGAGCGTGGCCTTGCGGCAGTTTTGGTGAGCGTCGAAGATCCGGACTCACCCTATTACAAGTTGACGAGGTAAGCAGTGGCTACTCTCATCGGACCTGAAGAAACAGTATTTGTTGGACTAGACGTCGGAACCACAAAAGTCTGCATGCTGGTCGGGCATCTGGATCCCGAGAACCGGCTGCGTGTGATTGGAGTGGGCACCGTTCCTTCCATGGGCATGCGCAAGGGCGGCGTGGTGAATCTGGAAGCGCTCAGCAAGGCGATCTCCCTCGCCAAAGACAAAGCCGAGCGCACTTCCGGTTTCGAGATCACCTCTGCGCTGGTCAGCCTATCCGGCAATCAGATTGAATCGATGAACAGTCGCGGGATGGCCGGCGTGACCGGCCGCACCATAGGCTACGACGACGTGGCCCGCGCGCTGGATGCGGCGCGTTCAGTAGCGATCCCATTCAACCGGGAACTGGTTCATGTGGTACCGCGCGGCTTTGTTGTGGATGGTCAGGACGGTATTCGATCCGCCATTGGCATGTACGGCTATCGCTTGGAAGTCGAAACCCATATCGTGACTGCCAACCAGACCTCGCTCCGTAACTTGGAGAAGGCGGTGGAAGCGGCAGGCATCGACATCGATGGGTTTGTACTTTCCTCGCTAGCCGCGGGCGAACTTGTGCTTTCAGAAACTGAGCGAGAGATGGGCGTTGTAGTTTGCGATATCGGTGGGGGAACCTGCGACATCGCGATCTACATCGAGGGCGCTTCCTGGCATACGGCAGCCATTCCCGTAGGGGGCGATCACATGACCAACGACATTGCCCAGGGATTGCACCTGCCCCAGGAAACCGCCGAGAGCATCAAGCTCCAGCACGGCACCTGCCGCCCCATGATGGCAGACCACGACCAGTTGGTGACGATGAAACCTTTCGGGCAGGGGAGCAACATCCAGGTTCGGATCGGTAATCGGCAGGGCAATGCGGGTAATCCCCACACCCAAGGAAGTTGGCAGCAGATTCAGCGAAAAGGCCGGTTCGATGTCATCGATATAGAGTGATAGATTGCCAGG
>CBDTZL010000022.1:0-21733 GCA_965364895.1 uncultured bacterium | reverse complement strand
AAAAGCCATTTATGAAGTAAATGATTTCGAGTTGTCGGTCCCTTCTCTAGCCAAGACAACATTGAGAGCAGTTATTGGAAAAATGACTTTAACCGAGGCTAACGAGAATAGGGACACGATCAACGAAGAAGTGGAAAATATATTGGATCGAGAAGTTTCCAAGTGGGGAATTAATGTCGTAAGAGTCGAATTACAACGTATTGAGCCTCCGCCAGATGTTCAAACAGCAATGAATCAGGTTGTGAAGGCAGAAAACGAAAAAATTGCAGCCCTTGATTTGGCAACCGCAATTGAAACTAAAGCGGATGGAGAGAGGCGAGCAGAGATTAAAAAGGCGGAAGGTATTGCTGCGGCGATCAGGCTAAAGGCAGAAGCAGATGGAGAAGCGATAAAGATCGTAAACGAAGCCGCTGAAAAATACTTTGTTGGAAATGCGCAGCTACTTAAGAAGCTAGAAACGGTAAGTGAAGCATTGAGGGACAATTCCAAAATCATTGTTCCCTCTGACAGTGATTTGGTCAATGTTATTGGCGACTTGGCGGGCGCTGCCGTTCCATTACCTAAATCACAATGATGCAATTGAGGTAAATTCTTCGCTTTTCGCGGATACTTCCTGTCGCTTATGATCGGCAGCCCTCCCACGAGATAGCCCAGGCAACCTAGAGTAGTCTCCTCCAATGCTCCAGCTATAATGGCGCCATGGGAAAGTATGCACTGCCTACCGAACCGCCGCGCGAACGAGCGCTGCTGGTTGGGGTGGAAATACGAGGAGCTGACAACATCCTCTCTTTGGACGCTTCGCTTGAGGAGCTGGCGCTGCTTGCCGACACCGCTGGATTAGCGGTAGTTGGCGAAACCAGGCAGAAGCTTCAGAGTCCGCACCCGAAGACCTTTATTGGCTCTGGCAAGGTGAAGGAGATCCGTGCTCTTGCGGAAGAGACTCTAGCCGATGTCGTACTCTTTGACGAAGAGCTCTCGCCTCGACACCAGCGCGAGCTGGAGAAGGAAGTCGAAGAAGATGTGCGGATCCTGGATCGGACCGCGCTTATTCTCGATGTGTTTGCACAGCACGCACGAACTCGAGAGGGCGCTCTACAGGTTGAGCTTGCACAATACGAATACCGACTTCCCAGATTAACGAGAGCCTGGACGCATCTTGCGAGGCAGGCCGGTGGTGGAGCAGGTCGTACAGGAGCGGCCGGTGGGGTCGGTTTGCGTGGACCGGGTGAAACTCAGCTTGAGGTTGATCGCAGGGATATCAGCCGAAGGATAGACCATCTAAAGCAAGAGATTGAGAAAGTGCGTGCTCATAGGGGCAGGCATCGAGCCAGGCGCCAGAACTCACAGCTCCCTACCGTAGCACTGGTTGGTTATACCAATGCCGGCAAATCCACGCTGCTAAATCAGCTGGCAGACGAAAAAGTGTTTGTCGCTGATCAGCTGTTTGCTACGCTGGATCCGACCACACGGCGAGTTGAGCTGCCGGGCGGTAAAGCCATTCTAGTGACCGACACTGTGGGCTTTATTCAGAAGCTTCCAACGACGCTCGTCGCCGCATTCCAGGCTACATTGGAAGAGATCTCCGAGGCCGACCTGCTGCTGCACGTGATCGACGTGACGCACCCCGAGGTGGTCGCGCAAGCGAAAAGCGTAAATGAGACTTTGAAAGACATCGGGGCGGATGAAAATCCCATTTTGATAGCGGCTAACAAGATAGACGCACTTCCAGATGATGCATCGCCGCTGGCTCAATTTCCGGAGGCGGTTCCAATATCGGCTCGGACAGGCCGCGGGATAACAAAGCTTCTGGCAGCGGTGGAATACGAGCTGTACATCGTCATGGTGCCCGTTAGTGTCCGTCTGCCCTATGAGCAGGGGCGATTGATAAGCCTCTTTCATGAGCACGGCCTGGTTGAGGACGAGCAGCACATTGACGGCGTGGTGAAGATGGAGGGCAGGGTGCCTCAGCGCCTCGCATGGGCGTTCCAGCCCTATGGAGAGGTTTCAGATGGTGACCCGAAGGGGACCCCCTTTGGAGAGGATTTAGAGGAACCTGCGCTTGGTTGATCCTCGAGCGCAAACTGAACTTCAGGAGCTTCTCGCACAACGACTGCACGGCGAAGCCCGCTTCGACGATTATTCGCGCGCCCTGTATTCCTCCGACGCATCCAATCATCAAATTACGCCGCTAGGCGTAGTCCTCCCAGAAACCGAGGAGGATCTATTCGCGGTCGTGGAAACCGCGGCCGAGCTTGGCGTTCCGCTGCTGCCCAGGGGTGGAGGCACCAGTCTTTCGGGTGCTGCTGTGGGTGAAGCCTTGATCATGGATTGCTCCAAGCACCTCGCACAAATTCACCACATTGACGTCGAATCCCGGACGGCAGAAGTAGGCCCAGGTGTGGTCTGCACCCAGCTTAATGTCGCGGCTGCGAAGCATGGCCTCATGTATGGTCCGGATCCCGCATCGGCGGACCGGGCGACCTTCGGAGGCATGATCGGCACCAATGCCACCGGCGCACACTCCATTCGCTATGGAATGACGGCCGATCACGTGATCGCAGTAGATTCGGTGCTGTCGGATGGCACAGCCGCTCGCTTTGAGGATATGAGCATCGAAGGAGCGAGGCTGAAAGCCAATGGTGGGAGTTTGGAGGCTCATATATATGCCTCGGCGCTTACGGTAAGGAGCAATTACGCGGAAGCGGTGATCGACCGGTGGCCCCATACCTGGCGCAGATCCTCTGGCTACAGCCTGAATTACTTGACCCAATACACGCCCGATCGTCCTGCGGCTTGGTATCAGGACGAATACCCGCCGCAATCGCAATTCAATCTGGCTCCAGTGTTATGCGGATCGGAGGGCACGCTCGCGATCCTTCGCAGGGCCGAAGTGCGGCTGGTAGCCAGACCGAAGTTCACGACGCTGGTGGTTCTGGGATTCGAGAGCGTGGCTCTGGCCTGCGAAGCCACCCCCGCGATCCTCGAAACTGAACCGGCGGCGGTGGAGCTGATCCCCAGGATGCTAATCGAACGCGCGCGTACCGTACCTGCATATGCAAGACGTTTGGGCTTTGTGGAAGGTGATCCCACGGCGTTGTTGGTAGTTGAGTACGCGGGAGATACCGCCTCGGAAGCGCAAGCGGCGGCAGAGGAACTCGGGCGCCGAGGAAGGATACTGTCTCAGCCTGAAGAACAGGCCGATCTCTGGGCGGTGCGCAAAGCAGGCCTTGGGCTGTTGATGTCGGTGCCGGGCGATTCCAAGCCGATCACGTTCATGGAGGATGTCGCGGTGCCGGTTGAGCAGCTCAGCCGATACGTCCGAGAAGTGGATCGAATTCTGGAAGCTAACGGAACACACGGGGAGTGGTACGCACATGCCTCCGCGGGCTGCCTTCACATGCGGCCACTGATCAACCTAAGGCGAGCCGAAGGCGTCGAGCAAATGCGATCGATTGCGGAGGCGGTGGTGGAATTGGCGATCAGCATGGGCGGCAGTATTTCTGGTGAGCATGGCGACGGCTTATCTCATACCGAATACAACGAACGGTTGTTTGGCCCCGAGATCATGCGCGCTTTCAAGGAGATCAAGCAGGCGTTTGATCCTGCAGGAATCCTGAATCCCGGAAAGGTCGTCGATGGGGGAACTCAGCTCGATGCGGACCTCCGCTTTGGTCCAGATTATGTGACGATCGAGCCCGAGACGGTATTCGCATTCCGAGAGCAGGGCGGATTCGTGGGCGCGGTGGAGGCATGCACAGGTGTAGGCATCTGCAGGAAGGCAGACGGCGTGATGTGTCCCTCATTTCAGGCCACGAAGGATGAGACCCACTCCACACGGGGCCGTGCCAATGCGCTCAGGGCTGCGATTTCGGGAAGGCTGCCGGCCGACGCGATGAGCAGCCGGGAGATCTACGAGATCTTAGACCTTTGCATCGAGTGTAAAGGCTGCAAATCGGAATGTCCGACTCAGGTGGATATGGCGCGATTGAAGGCGGAATTCCTGGGTCAATATCAGGCCGTCCACGGGCTTCCTATTCGCAGCCGGTTGTTTGGCGAGATCGCGGTGTTCTTCGGGTTGTTGCAGCCCCTTGCGCCGCTCACCAACCTTGTGGCGAGGACCAGGCTATTCCGCTGGATACTTGGCCAGACCGTAGACATCGCACCCCAGCGCATACTGCCGGAACTGGCTACGCGTCGCTTTAGCAGGATGTTCAAGCCGCCGACCGGAGCCTCTACCGGTAAGCATGTTGTGCTGTTTCTGGATACATTTACGGAGTTCAACAGCCCAGAAATCGGCGAAGCGGCGGTTGGCGTGCTGAGCGCAGCAGGATTTGAAGTCGCGCTTGTTCCAGGCCAGGTTTGCTGCGGGCGCCCGCTGATCTCTAAGGGAATGCTGACGCGGGCGAAAGAGAATGCGTTGCGAAACGTAGCCGCGCTTGCCCCGTACGCACGGGAGGGAGTGAAGATTGTGGGGCTGGAACCATCCTGTGTATCGGCTCTTCAGGACGAATACCCTGATCTGCTTCCTGACAAGCAGGATGCAACACTCGTTGCAGATGCCGCAATTCTGATTGAGGAATTTCTGGTAGCCGAGAATCGGCTCGATGAGGTGCAGTTTGTCCCGGGAAATGAGCCAATCGTGCTCCACAATCACTGCCATACCAAATCGCTTCGTGGGAGCATGGCCACATTAGAAATGTTGGGCGCTACGGGCAGGCCGGTTGAGGAAATCCCATCGGGCTGCTGCGGAATGGCGGGCTCCTTCGGATATGAAGCCGAACACTACGACATTTCAATGCAAATTGGGGAGTTGGAGCTGTTCCCTGCCGTGCGAGAAGCAACCATGCGGGAGGGTAAGAAGCATGTCGTGGCGCCAGGAACGTCGTGTAGAGCGCAAATACGGGACGGCACGGCAGTCGTAGCGCAGCACCCTATCCAGCTTCTGGCCGACCTACTGGCTCGCGAACCGGCCCATTAGGTGCCATTGCAGTCGCATCATGCGCATAGCCAATATGGTTTACCAACTATTTGCGGTTGAGAAAGCCTATATTTTTGACCTATGAGGCTGAGAGAGGGGACTGATCAGTCCACGAACCGCCAAATGGTAATTTGGCAGGCGGACTACTAGTCTTCTTCGAAGATTTCGTGATAACCGCGATCCAACTCATTGTCGGAGAGATGGGCATAGCGCTGGGTGACGGCGATGCTTCGGTGTCGAGCAAGCTCCTGGGCCAGTTTTAAATTGCCGCCAGATCCACGGAGCACGGCGGTGACAAAATAGTGTCGAAATGAATGCGGTGTGATCACTGCGCTTTGGCTTTCGCCAAGCGCTTCGCTGGCTCGAGCGTGGACGATCGATCGAGCGGTGGTCGTAGAAATGGCCTCCACTCGCTTCCCAGCGCCTTTGTCGTGGCGGGCAAACATCGGCAGCGATCTCATGGGGCGTCCAGAGCCACCATCGAGAGCCGCTCGGCGGCTAAGATAGGCCTTCAAGTATCGCAATGTTCGACTGGAGAAGCGCACCACCGCTTCTCGGTCTCCTTTTCCGATCAATATTGCCCGACCTTCATTCCAGTCGATATCTCCACGGCGCAAGCCGACTGCCTCGTGAACACGCAGCCCGGTGTCTGCAAGCGTGAACAGCAGGGCGCGATCCCGTAAGGCACGCAACCAATCCTTTTCGTCAGTCTCGTCACGCGGGCTCAAAGTACTTGCGTGGTCCAAAATGGTTTCGATGTCGCTGCGGGGGAATTGGGGCAAGCGCTGACCTGGGCGCCGCGCTCGCCGGCGAATCAGCAGGCGCAGTCTCGGCAGATTGATCTCGGCCTGTTTTTCGGCGGCAAGATATTCATACCAGCCGGTCAGTGCCGTCAGGTACAGTCTTTCGCTGGCGGGAGCATAGGAAGATAAATAGCGTACGAAGTCTACGATCCAGTTTTCCGTGACCATGTGGGCATCCATGGATTCAGGATCTCGATCCCGATCCCGCATACTGGCGCTGAAGGCATTCACCGCATTCGTATAGGTACGTGCAGTATTCGGGCTGCGGGAGATCGCAACACCTTCCAGATAGGCTTCAAGCGTATCCTGGACGCTCGCTTCACTCATTGTGCGCGCATATTAACCATTAGATTGATTTCGCGAAAGCGGCTCGGAACACACAGAATTGATGTGATGAACATCGAAGATGCAACCTGACGGGCGCTTACCCATTTCGAAGCACGTAGAGCGCGTTCTTTTCCCTGCTAACGGCGGCTCGCCACGTGTAAATGTAGTTTGCGATAATATAACTTATCATAACCATAAAGAAGTATAGGGACAATCCCTCCGAAGTCAAATCCCCACCCCACCGCTCGCAGTGAATTGCTGCGATCCCAATTCGTGGCGACCCGAATTGTGCTAAGTCTTAGTGAGAGCGGCCGTGACATGCTCGATTCATCGTGACCACCCCTACCCCTCAGGCCCGAGGGGATCTTGACGAGCTGCGAGCAATTTGGCTTGTGTAATTGGGGTGATCTAGCTGCGGGGTTTGGGCCTGGTGGTGACGATGCTGTCGTCTTCTGCAATGGATTGAACGCTAGAGTGAATCTTAGCGATATCGCCACGATGCCAACAGCGCTCGAAAGCCTCCACCATTTCGGGATCAAACTGCTGGCTGGACTGGGAAAGAATCTCTTCAAACGCTTCTTGATTGGACAGAGCCGCCCGATACGGTCTATCGGAAGTCATCGCGTGAAAGGTATCTGCAACGGCAAGCAACCTGGCGCCGATGGGAATGGCTGCGCCCGCGAGTTTATCGGGATAGCCGCCGCCATCCCATCGTTCGTGGTGATGTCGCACGACTGGCAGCGCGGAGTCCAGGTATGGGTTGCCTTCTATCATGTGCGCTCCATACACCGTATGCATGCGCATTTCTTCCCACTCAGCTTCGTTCAACGGCCCCGTCTTCGAGAGCACTTTTTCAGGAACTCCGATTTTGCCAACATCGTGCAGGATCGCGCCAAACTCAAGCGATTCGAGGTCGACTTGAGGCCATTCGAGTTCCAGGCCAAGCGCCTGGGCATAGGCATTCACGGCTTCAACATGCCGTAGCGTATACTCTCCGGCGCGGGCTTCGATTGCATTGGCCATGGCCCTCAAGACCGCCTTGAGCTGAACCAGCATCAGCTCATCACTGCGCTGGAGGCGAGCTCGAACGGCAGATAGCAACTCATGGCTGGTTACCGGCTTGGTTATGTAGTCGTCTACCCCAAGCGCTTTGGCTGCGAAGATGTCCTCGCGAGTACCCCGAGCGGTTACAAAGATAAAGGGGATAGCGGCTCCGCTTGGACGCTGGCGCACGGCCTTATAGAGTTCAATACCGTCCATGCCAGGCATAGAGATATCCGACATGATCAAATCCGGAACTTCTTCCTGGAGCGCAACCAGTGCATCGTTTCCATTCGAGGCGGTGCTGACCGAATACCCGGACCTTTCCAAGATGTCTCGGAAAGCAATGAGCATGGCCGGATCATCCTCAACGACGAGCAAGGTAGAGCCGTTGGCATGATTTTCGGTCTTCACAAGGGTACCCCCACTGCAGATCCTGAAGCGCGAGTTGCAGGGTCAATTATTGTCAGGACCGAGTTTTGGCGCAATATTACGCTGGTCTATCTCGGAGGTTTATACTCACATCTGCTGGCGCAAAAACTTGCGCGGAGACATATTTAGTGAGTAAACGGATCGTAGCAAAAAATCGCAAAGCCGGTCGCGATTTCATACTTGAGGATCGGTTTGAAGCAGGAATTGCGTTGCTCGGCTCAGAAATCAAGGCCGTTCGCGCAGGGCAAGTTAGCCTGAGCGAGGCGCATGTTGCTATTGAGTACGGCGAAGCATGGTTGTTGAATGCGCATATCGCAGCTTATATGCCTGCAAGCCAGCGCAACCATGAGCTGCGTCGACCTCGGAAGCTGCTTCTCCATCGGCGCGAACTGGATAAAATCTCATCGAAAGTGAAGCAGCGCGGGTATACGCTGATACCCGTTCAGATGTATCTCGTTCATGGTCTAGCGAAAGTGGAGATCGCGCTGGCCAAGGGAAAACGACAATATGACAAGCGACGGGAGATCGCGGAACGAGATGCGCAGCGCGAGATAGAGCGGGCCCTTCGGCGGAAAAATTGACCCTCGCTCCATTCCCGCCATTAACCAGCTACGTGAGTCTCAGAAGCGCGAAATCTACAGCCAGTTTATCCCGCCTCAATTGCTCGAACAGTTTGAAATTGGCTCATCTCTCGAAGACGAACAGGGTCGGCCTCTTGCCAAATTCAAGTATCGGGCGGGTTCGACTGATTTCGTAATCGACCTCCGACATGAATTTGATGCGAAGGATCCCCTATTCTTTGCACATCTGACCGACACCATGAATGGTCAGATCCATGTCTTGCTGTACATCGTGAACGACCCCCACTCCGAACGATTTGACGTCGATCGAATGCCAGACGGCCGTCAGACACAATTTGGGCTGGAATTACGCAATCTTCAAGCCGAGCGGGCTGCCATGTTGGCGGGGCTGGCTCTACCCCCTTTCGTGTCATCGCAAATGCCAAATCCATTCGCGGCCGAAGCTGGGCAATTCACGACGGAGTTGCAGACGAACCGTACTCGGGAGTCATCATGTATAAGCGCGTCGGAGATAACGCGTCTATCAACACATTCCCCGACTCGGTCTGGTAGTCCAAACTCGCTTGGGCGTGCAGTGGACCCACCGATCCTGGTACGATTTCATCTTATCCAATTCCTGTAAATTGATTCAGGAATTCGTCCACTATCAGCACGTTATGTAAATTGCGTATAGCCTTGTTTGCTGCTTATATAATAATAATTGGGTTGGAGGAGATCTATCGATGGCTATGCGCAATAGATATAGTTAGTCCGTAATTTTTATTCAGCGTCCTGCCCTGCCCCGCTGTCAGACGGCGCCCAAATATCGCCTGAGTGATATACTCGAATTCTGGGGATGATCGGTATCGACGAAGGGAGACAGAACCTGGTTGCAAGCCGAGAGCGCGCCGAGCTCGTAAAATCAGCGCAACTTAAAAGTGCCAATCGCACAAACTATGCGGCTCTGCCGCTAGCTGCCTAGAGTAGTTAGCGCTTAGAGCCCGCCCTTGAAAACAGGGCACGCCTCCCGTAACCGACCTCGACCGGGTGCGGTGTAGGCGGCAAAAAGCCGAGGTGCCGCAGGTGATGCCCCTAAACCTGCGAAAGATGGGCCTTCGGGTCCAAGCGGCTGGCCTAAGGTGAGCCCTTCCGGCCGGGCTCCTGGTGGCGAGAACATAATAGACCGGCCAAGCTTGTAGAAGCCTGGTTTCCTAAGCCTTCGGACGCGGGTTCGATTCCCGCCATCTCCACCTGAACAAAAGGAGAGCGCCTGAGAATTTCGCCCAGGCGCTCTCCTTTTCTCTAATCTGAGCTCTGGGAAAAAACTACATCGGGTTGTTCAACCGAAAACCATGCCCGCGAACAGTAAGAATGTAACTCTGCTCAGGATCGATTTCGCTGAGACGCTCACGCAACCTTCTAACCAGGGCATCGATGGCCTGTTCAGAGACCCCCTCACCTTCTGAATCCGGCCATACGCCTTCCACAATTTGATCGCGTGTAACTACTCGCTCTGGATTCTCATACATTAGAGCCAACAAGCGGAATTGTGGTGGGGATAGCGGCGGTTCAACTTCAGCCTCCCCCACCCAGACCCGGTGTGCCTGTTCATCCATGCGCAGTCTCGCAAGCCCAAGTTTCGAGAGGTTAGTAGATTCTAAAGGAATCGTGGCCTCGATCCCTACAAAGATTAGCTTCAAAGCAAGCGCAATTTGAATCTCGTCACCGTCCTGGAGCAGGACCGCATCAGTCACCTCGGTGCCATTCAGGTGAGTACCGTTTTTGCTACCGAGATCCTCTAGCAAATACCCTCGATCCGTGCGACGGATTCGTGCATGGTGCCTTGAAACCTGACGGTCCGGTACAACCAGGCCGCTGTCCTTACCGCGACCGATTATCAACTGCTCCGAATCGAGTGCCCAGCGGCCCCCATCCAGCTTGCCGGTGTGGGCTATAAGAACCGGATACTCGCTTATCTCGTCTTTCATTGCCTTATAAGGAGCCGAAACCTATAATGAATCGATGGAGATTTCGACGCCGTGAGTGAGCTCTAAAACCGATGGTTGCACCTGTAAAGTCCGGTAAAACACTTCGCAACCGCTATGTCGTCACGAAGGTAATTGGCCGTGGCGGGATGGGGTCGATTTACCATGCAGAAGACAACCGACTATCCGGCCGCATATGCGCTATCAAGGAAGTTTATCAGGCGAGCGACCTGCCGGAAGAGGTTCGAGCACAGGGACGCGACCAATTTTATCGAGAGGCTTCGGTTTTGGCGCAATTGGATTACCCGAACCTGCCGAAGGTATCAGATTTCTTCACCGAAGACGAGCGAGATTACCTAGTCATGGACTATGTGCCAGGCGATGACCTTAAATCACTGATGGATCAGGCTCGGCGGAAGTCCGAATTTCTCCCAATCCAGGACGTTTTAGGCTGGGGCCTTCAGATCGCAGACGCACTTGAATATATGCACAGCCAGGATCCTCCGGTGATTCACCGCGACATCAAACCCAGCAATCTCAAGCTCACGCCCAATGGGCTCATTAAACTGGTGGATTTTGGCCTGGTCAAGCAGATGGTCCCGGACGAGATGACCGTTACAGTTATTCAGGGCCGCGGGACCGCTGCCTACACGCCGCTCGAACAGTACGGAGGGGATACCGGCCACACCGATCTCAGGAGCGATGTATACGCGTTTGGCGCGACTCTATACCATCTCCTGACCAATCAGCCTCCCTTGGAAGCCAAGCAGCGTTTTCTGCGCCCCCATGGGCTGAAGCCGCCTAGAGAACTCAATTCAGATGTCAATCCGGAGTTGGAACAAGCAATTCTGTGGGCCATGGCGCTTCATCCCGATGATCGCCCAGAGGAGGTTGGCGCCTTTCGCGAGGCTCTGACCCTCGGCCGACCACCCGCCTCGGGATCGTCAGGAGTGCCCGGACTAGCATTCGATTCTAGTCTGGATCGATGGTTGGCTGGAGCGGTGGTCGCACTGCTTCTGGTCGCAATTCTTGCTTCATTGAGCTAATCTTCGCCACCACACAAACCCCACAAGGCTTGCAGCGGCCGCAAGCGCCACCGCCATTGCGGCTCCAGAAAGCACGCCCAGAGTTTCAATCAGTTCTTGGCTTCCCGGCAGCCCCAAGGCAACATAGTTATAGCCAATAAGCCCACCGGCAACGATCAGGAGACCGATTCGGGTTCGGCCAGGCTCATCAGGCGCAATGAACACATATCCAAGCACAGCCACAACCAGGACTGCCGATAGGGCCAGAGCCAGATTTCCCAGGCCGATCGCGGGCGTCGGAGGTACTGGGGCCGCGACCGCTCCTGCGTTCACCTGCGGAGTCGGGGTCTGCTCCACGGGGGTGCTGGTAGGAGCTGGCGTTCCGGTTGGCACGGTCGTCGGCGTAATCACCGTGACGATCCCTTCCTGAACATTCAGCTGCAATATCTCGGAGAGCCTCGCGGGCTCGCTCATTGCCTCAATGTTTAGCACGCCGAGCCTGTCAAGCGTCACACGAACAGAACCCGCACCTCCAACCGTCACAGCATTGTGCATGGAGACGGCTCCCTCACCCTGATACGACAGCATGAACTCGACCGGCGTACCATCTGGCACAGGATTCGCGTTGTGATCGAAAATAATAGCAGTGTTAATTTCGACCACATCCCCAACAGAATATCCTTGGGGGATCTCCCCCTCTTCACTCGCGCCGAGAATGGAAAGGCTGATCAGTTGCTCTGGATCCGGGGAGGTCGCCTCAATTAAATCGTAGCTGATTCCCGGCACACTCACCGGCGAAGAGCCTGTCGCGGCGAGCTCCTGGAAGAGCAATCTGGCCGCTACGTCTACAAACGCGCGGGTCTTTCCATAAAGCGAATAATAAACATCAATTTTGCTTATGTCGGTTGCGCTTAGATCGTACGGAACATCCATCGAGAAGACCACGACCCGTTTGTTCCTGACCAGATCTGGCCGGTCATCGAGCAGTAGCTTGAGCGCGCTCGATCCAAATACCGCCGGGTCCTCCTTGAGCGTAACAAACACCAACCAATCTGCGGGTCGGAGAATCGTTTCGACATCATCGGGCGGAAGCAACGGTATCGTAGGTACCGCCTGAGGGTCCTCTCCTAGGAACAATGCTAGATCGGCCATCGTTAGCGAGGTTGAATTCCAGGCTCCGACCTGTCCCGCTGCGCTGGTTCCATACAGAGCAAGGATGGTGTCTTCCAATTCTGTTTGCCCAATCCTTTGAAATGGCTCGCAGTTTGCGCACTGAGCATGTTCACGAACATCCGTGATGAACACCATGCGCTCGCCAATAAGAGGCGGCCCCCCGATCAAGCTTGAGAGCTCTTCTGCCGATGGGCTTAGCAGGGTAGCGCCTTCTCGTGCGACCTGTAGGGCGATATTGGATTCGCCGACACCTGCAAGCGCTTCTTCGGGCGGCAATCGGCTATCAGCATCAAATTCACCGCCATTCAATCGCAGTTTGAAGCGCAAGATCCTCAGTACTGCCTCATCCACCCTCTGAGCGAAGATTTCATCATCCCGATATTTTTCCGCAAAGAAGGTCAGTGTGTTGTGCACGGTTGTTAGCTGATCCGGGTCTCCATCCGATACAAAATCAGACAGATACAGCAAGTCATTCCCGGCCAAGAATGCGTCCCTCGCTACCAGGTGTCCGCGATAGCTTTGGCCCAACGAATCATAAAAGCGCCGGACCGCTCCGGAACCGAGCGCACCACTGATCGTCACGCCGCCTCCCTCGCGCCAGGCGGCAATGGGGTCCGACGCCATGAGCTGCCCAAACGCATCTGGATCGAGGCCGATTGGGCGGGTGGTATCCCTGATGTTCCCCTGGAATCCTTGGAATCGAATGTGCCCAGAAAGGAGGCCATCCGCTATGCTCGGATCTTCGCCCGGTGCGGAATCGGTCACCGCGAAGAACGGAGCCAGCTCAATTTGCTGAAGCTGCACCAATGATTTGCGGACCGTGGAGGCTTCCTCCTCAATAGGTCGGTCGCTGCCGCCTAATCCTGGGAAGTGCTTTGCGATGACTCCGATGCGGCCGTCAGATCCCTGGTGAACGCCCTCAATAAATGCCTTGCCCAATTCCCCGACCCAATATGGGTCCCCACCGAAGGACCGAACGCCAATATCGGCGAGATCCAGCTGCTGTGGCTCTTCGAGAACATCGAGCGAGGGGCCAAGCAGCATGTTGATGCCGATTGAGCTCAATTCCGATCCCATGATCTCCCCCGTCAAGCGGGCAAGCGCCGGGTCCCATGTCGCTCCGAGTGCCATCTGGGAAGGCGTGGGCGACAGGCCGGTCATGATCTCCGAGAATTCCGGCCCATTGCCCTCCTGAATCGCTCCCAGAAGAAGCGGCACGTAGACTCCTGGTTCAATCTCTTCCTGGCCATCTGCGCCTGGGAGCGAAGCTTCGTACTCGGCAGATTGGAGGGTTTCTATGAGCTCGCGGAGCTCGGGGAGCGTCGACTCCGGGCCAACAATGTTGTTGTTGCCGGACCGAAACACAACACCAGAAATATGGTTATCGCGAATTAGTGTCAGGATTGGATCGTCAGGTTGGAGGCGGGAACCTTCAAATGTTAGGAGAAATAGCTGACCGATTCGCTCTTCCGGCGTCATCTGCGCCAGCAGTGCTTCGGCTTGGTCGCCCTGAGGCAGTGGCGAAAATGCCGCGACGCGCGTGCTGCTCGTCAGCATTGCCAGCAGCAGAATCGAAATGGACGCGGCGGCTCTCATGTCTTAGCCAGATCGAGAGCGTTTGCCCGCAAATACGGATCAACGCTAGGTCTTAACATCCTGTTGAATGATCGTTCGTAGCGCTTGACGCCGCCGCGATCCGGACAGCATCTCAAGCTCCCGCAGACCCAATGGATCAATCTCAGTTCTCAGCAACTCCAACTCTTGATCGCTAGGCGCCTCGGTAGTCTGGAGACCATCTGCGATGGCCAAATCGAATCCCGTCTTGGCCACAATGCGATCGAGACTCACTCCCGGATGGAGGTGAGTAAGACGCATGATGCCGTCCAGAAAATCAAATTGGCCCATATCCGATACAAGATACTGGGGACCTGCCCCGGCTCTCCGTTTGCTACTGTGGCCGAGTCCGGAAATAAAGTCGAGCTTCTTCGGAAACGCAACCCGTGAATGGCGCGGCACGTATAAGTGCATCTCGCTCATGAAAACCGAAACGTCCGGTACGCCGCCGACGCCCGGCATGCGAAGGCGAGGGCGGCGATAGTCCTTACCAATGGAGATATTGTTGGTGTTGCCATGTTGATCGACCTGGCCGGGCCGGAAGAATTCTTTCGGCATCACGGTAGGTAGATAGTCCGAAGCACCCTGTACAAAGCTGGAACTGATGAGCGCCGCTTCAATCCACCGCCCTTCCGCATCCGTTAGGCTCATTTGTGGTGGATCAATGGTTATCGAGGTGGCAATCGCGGAGGCGATAAAGATATTGGGTGCATGCAGCTTGCGAGCAAGAAGCGCCGCGGCTGCTCCCAGCGGAGTTGCCAGTCCTAATGCAACGACTTCGCCATCGTGGATTCTGCGCGCGAGGCACGAGCAGATCAATTCGCCTGCGGAGTATTCCGTCTCCGTATTGACTTCCAGATCCTTTGTAAGCGTTCCCATGGCAGAAATTAAGATGCCCCGCCTTACGCGGGGCATGGCTGTTGCGTGCTGTGGTGCCTACAGCTCCACGAAATAGGCCTCAGAAGCGCGGTCGAGCAGCTCCTTGCTCATCTTCGGCTCTACATTCAAGTAGCGCGAGATGTCCAGGATTTGATCACAGATGTCCCGCGGATGAGAAGCTCTAAGCTTCCGATTTCGCTTGATATACCACTCCTGAAGCATATAGGCCAGGCCTCGATCTGAGTATGGAATGCCTTTCTTTTCAGCAGTGCGCTTAAAGATTTCTCTGTATGCCTCGTAGGAGGGATCAGCGACCTCAATCTTGTGACGCAACCTTCTGAGAAATGCTTCGTCCACAAGATCCTTCGGAGGTAAATTGGTTGAAAACACCACCAGTACGTCGAATGGGACTTCGACCTTGCGCCCAGTGTGCAGTGTGAGGAAGTCAATCCGGTTTTCCAGCGGTACGATCCAGCGGTTGAGCAAATCGCGAGGCCGAACTTGTTGCCTGCCAAAGTCGTCGATGAGAAATACACCACCATTCGCCTTCACCTGGAATGGGGCCTCATAAAACTTATTGACATCGTCGAATACCAAATCGAGCCCGTCCATGGTTAGCTCACCGCCCACCACAATGAATGGCCTGCGAATCTTCACCCACCGCGGATCGCCCTTCAAGGCGCCGGTAGCAGAGCCTGGTACGGCGTTCTCTTGATCCGGCGAGAGCTCATGGTTCACTGAATCGTAGAGCTTTACGACCTGTCCATCGATATCGATGGCATAGGGAATCGTCATATCTTCTAGCAGCAGCAGGCGTCCGATAGCGCGCGCAATGGTGGTTTTTCCATTTCCTGGAGGACCGTACAGGAAGATGGAGGCTCCGGAATTTACAGCCGGGCCAATTTGATTGAAGGTCGTCTCGGAGAGGATGAGATCTTCTAGCGCCCGTTTCATTCCCCTGGGATTGACGGTGGGCCTGCTTCGACTTTGTTTATCAATTGCCTCGTTGTAGACATCGACTGGAACTGGGGCGGGCCCAGCATACTGGCTCCGCTCCAGCGCCTCCCGTGCACGCGCAATCCCGGCATCCGTAATTGCGTACTGGTAGGCTCCCTCTCCGATGCCGACCTGTGCCTTTACCTCAACAAATTTCTCGCGCTTCAGAGCTTCTAGGATTACGTCGGTAATTCCCGCGTAAGGAAGCGCCATTGCTTCAGATACTTTGAAGCCCGTGAGAAAGCCTCTGAAATACAGCACCTTGAGTGCCAGGTCCTGCAACCAAAGTTGGGAGAGGCCGGTATCTTCTATCTTATTGATAGCAGGCGGAACGTAACGTAGACTGCCAGTGGTCGGCATGTCGGCCGTTCGAATTACACGAGGCGAGGTTCGAGGAAGCGTCATGTGTGAGATTATATACGCCGCAAGTGACCGGAGCAAATCATCGGTTGTTCCTAGTCGCTCTGATCTGTAAAATATCAATCATGAGCCTAACTTTTCTTCTTCCAGTCTTCAACGAACGTGCTACCGTCGAGCAAATTCTTCAGCAAGTCCGGGATACTGGCTTGGCGGATCGCATTATCGTCGTCGATGACGCCTCCACCGACGGCACCCGCGAGCTGCTCGAGGAGATAGCCGCTCGCGATTCTCGCTTAGCGCTGCACCTGCACGATCGCAATCGAGGCAAGGGCGCAGCGTTACGCACCGGATTTAGCAAGGTAGAAACCGATCTTGTGCTGGTTCAGGATGCCGATCTCGAATACGACCCTCGAGATGTGCCTGCGCTGCTTGTGCCCATTGACGAGAACAAGGCGGATGTCGTGTACGGCTCCCGGTTCCTTGGAGCGTCCCGTCGCCCTACCATGTTCTGGCATATGGTAGCGAATAAGCTGCTCACATTGATGACCAATGTGCTCTACAACACCATCCTGACTGACATGGAAACCGGATACAAGCTCTTCCGACGAGAAGTGATCCAAAGCTTTACGATCCGGTCCAATCGTTTTGATTTCGAGCCGGAGATTACGGCCAAGCTGCTAAAGAAAAAAGTTCGGATTTTCGAAGTCCCGATTACTTTCAATCCGCGCGAATACTCGGAGGGAAAGAAAATCGGCCTCAAAGATGCATTTGCCGCTGTATGGGCGCTGCTGAAGTTTCGCTTCGTCGATTGAGAATTAGCCCGAACGAAGATCCTGAACGTTGAGTTGTAGGCTCACCACTCCTCGGAATTCGTTTCGCTCCAGTCGGTAGGCCATTTCCAGCCTGTTTGACAGCTCGCCAATTTGCCTCCCGAATCCAAACGCAATCGCGTCGAACACCTTTCCCGATTGCCGTACCGTCAATTTCAGGTGACTCCCACCCTTCCCAACCACTCGCTTTGACAAAATTTCGACTCCGGATGTAGAAAACACCGGGTAGGGATTTGCCTGGCCGCAAGGCTGCAGACGATCAATGAACGCCATTAGCTCATCATCCAACTCGCCGAATTCCAGGCTAGCATCAATCGCAAGGCTGGGCATCAAGTCGAGTCCGCTGAGCTTGTCTGCTGCAAGCACTGTAAGGCGAGACATGAACGGTTCCCGATTTTTAGTCAGCAGGGAGAATCCGGCAGCCTGCGCATGTCCGCCAAATCTGAGCAAGAGATCGCTGCATGCTTGCAAGGCTTCGGTGATGTGGAATTCGGGAATACTGCGGGCCGATCCGCGCATCTCTTCTCCCTCGATTCGGGCTACGAGTGCGGGTCGGTAGAACTCCTCCACCAATCTTCCTGCCGCCAGGCCGAGAACACCTTCGTGAAAATCGGGGGCCGCGGCCAGCAGCAGATGCTCAGACTGGCGGTTATCCAGCGCACTTGCTCGAGCGCGCTCGAGGGTCTCAATGGTCAGATCCTGTCTCTCACGGTTCAAGCGATCCAACTCACCGGCACGCTCCCAGGCCGCTGTCCCGTCCTTAGCAAGCAGAAGTTCCACCGCCAGGCTTGCATCTGCAAGTCTGCCGGCCGCATTGAGCCGAGGCCCCAATCCGAACCCGACCGAGGAGGAGGAGATTGAGCCCTGCTTGTGCCCAGCGAATTCGGAGAGTGCTCGGAGTCCGGGCCGCGTGGCGGCGTTCAGCTGCTCAATTCCCGCAGCTACAAGCTGGCGGTTCTCATCTGTGAGCGGAGCCAAATCTGCGATGGTTCCTACCGCGAGCAGATCCAGCTGCTCGGTGAGGCTTCCACCTCCCGAGCTTTGGATAAGCCCTTCGGCTAACTTGTACGCCAATCCTACGCCAGCCAGCCCTTTATAGGGGTATTGATCGTCATCTCGATTGGGATCGATTACGGCCAGCGCGGAGGGCAGCTCGGGGCCCGGCAAATGGTGGTCCGTAATAATGACCTCCAATCCCTCCCTACCGGCCGATTCAACGATCGCGTTGGACCGGATCCCGCAATCTACGCTGATGACCACCGCAGTCCCTGCTCCCCTGATTTCGGTGAGCGCGGATTCGTTTAGCCCATATCCTTCGGTGAAGCGATTGGGCACGTACCATCCGGTATCAAAGCCCAGAGACCGAAGTACACCCGTCAGTAAGGCTGTAGCAGTCGTCCCATCAGCATCGTAGTCTCCGAAGACCACCACCCGCTCGTCTGCCCGTCGAGCAGATTGCAATCGATCGACGGCTCGATCCATATCCCTCAGTTGAAATGGGTCAGTGCTGTCTCCGTACCGCTTATCCAGAAATGCTGCAATCTCTTGCTCGCTTGTTAGGTCTCGTTGAGAAAGAATCGCAGTTTGTGTAGAGGTGAGGCCGGCGATAGCCTCGCCGCTAAAAGGGCCTGGATGAATCCAGCGTTTTGCAGGCATCTATCTTGCTCGGATGCGGAGAAGCGTCATAGCGAACGCAAAGCGGCCCGCACTGTGGCGGGCCGCCGTTCTGCGAGTTTCGGGCACCCTAAGCCCAACCTTGATTCTTGACGAGATCCGTAATCACCGGGATGTTGACGTACTCTCCTTGATAGGCCTTGATGCCCCAGTAGACACCGATAGCCCACATGATGAAAGATGGTGCGAACAGGCAGACAACGCCAACGATTGAAATCAGCACAATGAGAATTCCCCAGACCAGGGCTTGAGCATTATGCGCGCGGATGAACGGCCTGCTTTTCTTATCCTTCATGAGCAAGATGATTATTGGGGCTAGTGGCGTGAGCACATACGCTAGCAGCGCCACTAACTTATCGTCACCGGTTATTCCAGTATCATTTTTCGCTTCTTCACTCATTATTGACCTCCTGGTCGCTTAGATTATTGAACGGGCAAGCTAATTCACTGCCTACTACAACCCCTATATCCGAAGGAGGTTGCTTGGAGTTCGGCCAGCCCCTGTGTGCTAGCATTGAACAATGCGCGTAGTGTTCTTGGGATCGTCCCCGTTTGCATTGCCGAGCCTGAAGGCGCTGGCCGCGATCCATTCGATCGTCACTCTGGTCAGCCAACCCGACCGACCCGCCGGCCGCGGCAGAGAGCAGACTGCGCCTGCAACAAAAATCTTCGCAAATGAAGCCGGCATTCCCGTTTTTCAACCGGAACGACTCCGAGAAACTGATGCAATCGCCCGGATTGAAGCTCTTGAACCAGACATGCTCGTCGTAGCTGCCTATGGCCAAATTCTGCCTCAAGCTTTGCTTGATATTCCGAAGAACGGAAGCTTGAATGTTCACGCTTCTCTCCTGCCACGCTGGAGAGGCGCGGCACCGATCCAGTCCGCGATCCTACATGGAGATAAGGAATCCGGAGTCACTATCATGCAGATGGATGCTGGGCTCGACACCGGGCCTATCCTGAGCCGGCAAAGCACCAAAATCGCGGGCGATGAGACTGGCGGCTCGCTCTCGCAACGCCTGTCACAAATCGGGGCAGACCTGCTTGCGGAAACAATCTTACAGCTTCTCTCAGGTGAAATTGCACCAGAACTTCAGGACGAATCATTTGCCACCCATGCTCCAATGCTAAAGAAGAGTGATGGGGAGCTAGATCTTGAAGCAACGGCAGAGCAACTGGTTCGCCAGATACGGGCGTTCGACCCGTGGCCTGGCTCGTTCATCATGTGGGGAGATCGCAGGCTGGTTGTCAAGCGTGCCCACACCGCTTCGCTCAACGGCACAGCAACCGGAACGGTTACGGTGGTCGAGAATATCCCTGCGGTTGCCACTCGCGAAGGTGTACTCGTACTGGATGTGATTCAGCCGGCCGGAAAGCGAGAAATGTCGGGTGAGGCCTTCGTCCGCGGTGCGCCCGATTTCATCGGCGCCCAGCTGCCCACCCAATGACTATGGATCTCCAAATCGTTCGGACTCGCTATCCCCCAGATGCTTATCTAGAACAGCTTGCGACCATTCTTCGGATTGAGGTGCCGGAAATCACGCCTGATGACCTGAGGCGCAGGTTGGAGAACCTGCCTGCAGATGATCGATTCTTCCTTGCCCTGGATGGCGAAATCCTTATTGGCTATGCGCATTTGAGGGTCATACACGACCTGGCGGGCGAAAATACAGTCGAATTACTCAATATCATCGTCGCCGTCGAATTGCGTAGGCAAGGAGTGGGTCGTTTGCTGATGACGGCCGCGGAAACATGGGCTACGCAGGGGGAACGCGGCACACTGGTGCTGCGCGCTGATGTAGTGAGAACTGAGGCGCTCGCTTTCTTCTCATTCCTGGAGTACGTGCAATCAAGCACCTCTCAGGAGTATGTGCGCGATCTTGATGCTGCGCGTCGAGCGGATGCGCCTACCCAGCCTCAATAGGTCAATCAACAGATGCCGAGTACTCCCACAATCTTTCGCAATGGTCGAATCCACGTCGATCCGCATTCCCCGGATACGGTAAATTCGCTCCTGATTCAGAATGGTCACGTACAAGCCTATGGATCCGAGGAGGATGTTGCTGCGAAAGCAGTCTCAGGCGCACTACCGGTCGATCTCGGCGGCAAGACTGTTGTCCCGGGCCTGGTTGATGCTCACATTCATCTTGCAAAATATGCTCGCCGGCTCTCCATGGTCGATTGTGAACAGCCAACCTCCGCCGCCTGCCTGGCCCTCATCAACTTGAAGGCGGCTGACGCCCCGAAGGATTCGTGGATCCTTGGCCACGGGTGGAATCAAAATACTTGGGGAGATTTTGGGACACTCTCCGAGCTTGATGCAGCGGCTCCAGACCATCCCGTATATCTCACGGCCAAATCGCTTCACGCAGCATGGGTGAATTCGAATGCACTTCAGAAATCTGGCATCAACGAGTCGACACCGGATCCAGAGGATGGTGCGATCCAGCGAGATGAAGATGGAAAGGCCACTGGCATTCTGCTCGAAGGCGCGATGCGCCTGATCGCGAAACACGTTCCTACCTCAACCAATGAGCAGTTGGCGAAGGAACTCACATTCGCTCAGACAAAGCTTGCCCGGTACGGCCTCACCGGCGCGCACGATTTTGATGGATCTGCATGCCTGCGTGCGCTTCAGATTGTTCGCGAACGTGGCGATTTGCAGCTGCGAATCTTGAAGAACATCCCTGTATCCCAACTGGCGTCAGCGCGCCAGCTTGGGCTCCAGAGCGGCTTTGGGGACGCATGGATTCGACTCGGCAACATCAAGGTTTTTGCCGATGGCGCCCTGGGGCCTCGAACGGCTGCCATGCTGCAGCCCTATGAAAGTGAACCGGGAAACCGCGGAATGCTGCTGCTGGACGGTGAAGCGCTGGTGGAGATTTTTGAAGAGGCGGCACGATCGGGGTTCGGAATGACCGTTCACGCTATCGGCGACCGCGCAAATCATGAAGTCCTGAACGCGTACAGCCTGCTCCGGAAGTTTGAGGTTGCGCAAGGTCTTCCCCAAAGGCGGCATCGAATCGAGCACCTGCAGGTCCTTCATCCGGATGATC
>CBDTZL010000021.1:0-21904 GCA_965364895.1 uncultured bacterium | reverse complement strand
GGGCGTGTGATGAGCGCTAGGCCGCCCGTACCAGCAGCCAAGATTGGTTGCCCGGTCAAATGTAAGTAGAATGTGGCGCTTAATAAGGCGATGAACAGGCTGGTTTCCATTCCTCCAATGGCGAAGGTTACCGACCAGGGGTGGATGGCCCATATCAACGCGGTCGCCACTCCCGCTGCCGTTGAACCGAGCCTGCGCCCGAGGAGGATCAGGATCAAGGCGGTAGTCGCGTCGGCGGCTGCGCTTACCAGCAATGCCATTACGGGAAACGGCGCTTCAGGACCGCCGAGCGGCAACCCGAGAGCGCTTAGCAGCAGGGCATAGAGAGGGGTGGTGGTTCCAAGAACAGCTTGGCCCGAGTTGAATACAAGCCCATGACCGTCAAGCAGGTTCCGAGCGTAACGGAAGGTGATGTAGGCGTCATCAATAGTGCGGGGACCTGGAATCAATCGGACTCCGAAAGCAAGCAGCGGAATGAGGATCTCGGCCCAACGCATTGGATTGCGCAACACGGGCGGATTATACAGTTGCCAGGACTAGCCCAAAAGCTGACGGAAAAGTACTGGATCGGCGCGATCATGATCGCGATGGTCGGGCTGGCGCTGAAGCTGGCTCTTGTAGCCTCTGACGCATTTCCCTTCAACTCAGACGAAGCGATTGTCGGACTCATGGCGCGCCATATCTTGAATGGCCAGTGGCCGGCTTTCTTCTACGGACAGGCCTACATGGGAAGTCTCGACGCGAGCCTGGCGGCGCTGGGATTCGGAGTTCTTGGTGAGGCAGTATGGGTGATCCGGCTGCTTCAGGCGCTGCTCTACGTTGCGACAATCATGACCACTGCTGCGCTCGGATGGTCCATCTACCGCAGTGCATGGGTCGCTTGGGTTTCAGCAGCTCTTTTGGCGATTCCGACGGTCAACGTCATGCTTTACACGACGGTTTCGCTTGGAGGATACGGCGAGGCGCTGCTCATCGGAAATTTGCTAATGTTGCTGGCGCTGTGGGTGAGGCGCCAGGAAAAGGGATTTGCCCTGTGGGGACTACTAGCAGGGCTGGGGTTTTGGGCGTTCGGTCTCACTTTGGTTTTCACGATCCCGACTGGCTTTTTGGTGTTCCGCAGGCTGTGGCATACAAAGTCTAAGCTTGTCATTACGATCGGTGCCTTCCTGGTAGGCGCGCTGCCCTGGATACTAGAAGCAGTTGGGCAAGGTTTCGAGCCATTCCTAACCGAGCTGCTCGGAGGCGCAATCTCCGGAGCCTCAGCCGGCGGCCTCTCGTCCATTCTGCAGCACTTCATCAATTTGCTTCTCTTTGGGCCAACTGTGGTATTTGGGTTGAGACCGCCATGGTCTGCCGAACTCATCGCCTTACCGCTGGTCCCCGTCGCCTTGATTTTCTGGCTGACGGTGGTGGCGTACGGAGCGAGCAGGCTCAAGGTGCGAGATGAAGCTCGCGCCGGGCGATGGCTGCTATTTGGTGTCATGGCCACGCTGGTGGCCGGATTTCTACTGACGCCTTTCGGAGCGGATCCTTCTGGTCGCTACTTTCTTCCACTTGCGGTCCCTCTGGCGCTAATGGCTGGGGAAATGTTTACCACGCTGCTCACCCCACGAATCGGCAGGTGGGCTTATGCAGCCCTGGGCTTATTGCTGCTCTTCAATCTCTGGGGGATCGCGCAGGCCGCGAGCCGCAACCCGCCAGGAATTACCACGCAATTCGACCCGATCGCGCAGGTAGATCACACCTATCTCCCAGAATTGATCCAGTTTTTGGAAGCTGAAGGAGAGACGACCGGATACACCAATTATTGGGTGGCATACCCGCTCGCATTTCTTTCCGGAGAGCGGCTGATCTTCACACCCAGGCTGCCCTATCATCAAGATTTTCGATATACCGATCGAGACGACCGATATTCGCCATATGGTGAGCACGTCGCGCAAAGCCTCTCGAAGGCACTCATTACCACTCACTTTCCTGAACTCAATCAGATCCTGGGCGATAGCCTTGATCAGCGCGGAATTGATTTCGTGGTTACGGAAATCGGCCCGTATACCATCTTCCACGGCCTTTCTGAGCCCATTGATCCAGACCAGCTCGGATGGTATCGATGAGCTTTCGTAGACTCGTTCCGCTGGTCGCGATGCTGGCCATCTTCACGATGGCCATGCGTTTTTCGATTGGACCGGACACATATTGGCACCTGCGAGCAGGGGACTGGATGCTCTCCGAAGGGACCATTTTGAAGGTGGACCCATTTTCGCTCACGCGGCTGGGCAGTGAGTGGATTTACCCAGGCTGGCTGGCTCAAATTGCTATGACTTTAAGCTATCGAATCATGGGGTTTCCCGGGCTCAATCTGCTGACCGCGCTTGCGGTGACCGCTACTTTCGGTTTCGTTTGGATGACCATGCGGGAGGGGCCGCTTCTGCGTGCGTTCGTGCTGCTGTTTGCCGCTACTGCATCGGCGGTCTACTGGTCGGCCCGTCCGCATATTTTCACGTTCTTGTTTACCGCGGTGACGCTGTGGGCGTTGTCCAGATTTCGGCGGAAGAGAACGCGGATAATCTGGGTGATCCCAGTTCTCACCGCAGTTTGGGCTAATACGCACGGGGGATTCGTGCTGCCAATCCTCCTGATCGGTCTCGAGATTCTGGCCATTTCGATCGACGTTCTGTTGCCTAAATTGCGCATAGCCATCGAGAAAAGAGGGGGTGCAGCAAAGTCGGAAGGGGGAAGTGCGGCGGAGCCGGGAGGCGGGGAAGCGTCACTTGGAGCAACATCCGAGCGCGAAGAGGATAGGGCGACTGCAGTCGGGGATGCAAACGATGAAATCCCCGCCGAAGCCGCGCGTCTGGGGAATCTGAGTACCGGTAAGCTGAAAGTTCTGATTGGGGTAGGGTTGGCTAGTGTCGCCGCGATTATCCTGAACCCATTTGGGTTGGACATGCTGGTGTACCCGTTCCGCACAGTGTCTATCAGTGTGCTGCAGGATTTCATTCAAGAGTGGCAGTCCCCGAATTTCCACCAGATTGAGGTCCAACCCTTCTTGTGGCTGCTCCTGATGGTGTTGTTCGCGATGGCAATTTCACCCAAACGTCCGACATCAATAGAGCTGATTCATATCGGCGTCTTCGCGTACCTCGGATTCCTGGCTGCACGCAACATCGCGATCTTTGCACTCGTCGCGGCGCCGGTGCTCAGTCGCCATCTCGGCGCGATTATGGAGGACTGGATTCCGCGCCGAGTTGGAGGAAAAGAATTGTCCTCCCGACTCACGCGGCCGTTAAATGTGTTACTGCTCGTACTGATCGCCTTCGTGGCGGTGATCAAGGGCGCGCTTCCGCTCTCCAGGCAATTCAACAGGGACACGATTGCGGATCAAATGCCTTCAGAGGCTGTTTTGTATTTGCGCGACAAGCAGCCGGAGGGTCCGCTCTTCAACTCTTACAACTGGGGCGGCTATGTCCTCTGGGATTTGTACCCGCAGTATCTCAGCTTTGTTGATGGGAGGACCGATCTCTTTGACGACGCAATCCTCGAGGAGTACCTTGATGTCTGGCGCGGCAACAATGGCTGGCAAAAGGCTCTTAGCAAATGGGAAATTCAGACCGTTCTCATTGAGACGGATTCGCCTCTCGCACGTGAGCTCCTGCGTGAAGGATGGATGGTAGTGCATGAAGACGATCAAGCTACGGTATTCACAGGCCCAAACTAGGATCAGCATGGGCGAAAGCGAAGCGCTGATTTGGGCGTGACCAAATCGGAGGCCCGTCAAGAACAGTTCCTTCGGCTAGGAATCCTGGCAGCGATTCGATTTCTCACCCTTGCTGCGCTGCCAATCGACGCAGTCCTCGGATACGGCGACTATCTTCATTTCTTTAACCTGGCAGAATTTTCATCTCTCGGAGCCGGGTTGCCGTGGCTCGGCCACTGGGTCGAGTTTCCTCCGCTATTTCCATACCTTTCCCTGGGGATCCACGGTGCCGCGGGCGGGTCACTGCACGTTTACGCTTATTTGCTGGCGCTCACCATGCTTGCGTTCGACCTGGGAAACCTCTGGCTGGTCGGGTCGCTGGCGAAGAAATTCTGGAGCCCTCAGAATGCAGCGATGGTCGCCTGGGTCTACATGGGTTTTCTCGCCATTCCGGCCTTCGGCTGGTGGACCTTTGATCCGATAGCAGTCTTTTTCATGCTGCTTGCACTATCCGCCTTTTACCAATCAAGGCCCTACCTCTCGGGTGTTGCTGCCGGAGTGGGAGCGCTGGTCAAGGTATTTCCATTGCTCCCGCTGGTTCTATATTGGAGGTTCAAACCTTCCAGAGAGATTCTCATTTCCTCCGGCCTGACCGTTGCAATTCTTGTTTTATCACTTGCCCCCTTCCTGGTGGCCGAGCCTGAGATGGCTGGTGCTTCGCTGCGCTCTCAAGCCTCGAAGGGATCCTGGGAAACCGTGTGGGCGCTGATCGATGGAAATGAAGGTACCGGCACATTTGGAGGACTGGAGGAGCGCCTGGATCCTCAAGCGGCATCTAAGCCCAGAGCGGCTCCGGCCATCGTGCCGACCTGGATCCCGGTTTTGGCAGCCCTTGGAATCGGCGGATGGGCCGTACTGCGGGCAAAAGATGAGGACCCGCGTGCTCCTGCTGCGTTGCTCGGGATGCTTTTATGCCTTGTTTTTCTTGCCTCGCCGGGATGGAGCCCACAGTGGCTGGCATATCTGATTCCAGTGGTATTGCTGAGCCTGCCAATGCGTCGCGCGGCACTGTTTTCAATCAGTCTGGCCCTGGTGGCGCTACTTGAGTGGCCGATCCTGCTTTCACGAGGGCGCTTCGACCTGCTCGCCCTGCCCGTTCTGCTGCGGACGCTGATCATGATCCTGCTGGCGTTCGAACTCTATAGCGCGGCCTCCAGGAGAGGGGAAACGGCCTGATGGGGGAGCGTCCGCTTTGGACCCAGCTCGTCACCATTCTTGCGGTGCTGATCATCCTGATCGCGTTGACCATTGCCAATTTCCGTTTTTCGGAAGAACTCCCGGGTGGCAATGATTTCCTTGGTCGCTGGATGGGTGCACGCTACTGGGTGCAGGAGGGAATCAGTCCGTATGATCCACTGGTAGGCCGTGCGAGCCAGCAATTGATTTACGGGAGAGCCGTGGATCGAGAAGCTGGGGAGGACATCCAGGATTTCCTCTATCCGTTTCCCGCCATGATTTTCTTTGCTCCGTTTGGAGCGCTCCCATATACCTTAGCGCGTGCGCTCTGGATGACGATTTTGGAAATCAGCCTACCGATTCTGGCTTTGATCGGAATCGCAATTGCGGATTGGAAGCCGCGCCGAGCAGTGCTGATCTCCCTGCTGCTATTCTCGCTGCTCTGGTATCACGGAACACGGGCGGTCATCATAGGTCAGTTTGCGGTCATCGAGGCTTTGCTTATGGCTGGCGCGCTATTGGCGGTCAAACGCGGGCGCGATCCGCTGGCCGGGATCCTGCTCGGCCTCTCGATTGCCAAGCCGCAGATGGCGGTGCTTCTCATCCCATTCGTATTTCTGTGGGCGGCCTATGCTCGACGCTGGACGATTGTGACCTGGGGGATTGGCACAATCGCAGCGCTGCTAGTGATTTCAGTACTGCTGCTTCCGGATTGGCCCATCATGTGGTTGCAGCAGCTGATCGAGCACCCGACCTACACCGTGATTGGACCGCCGGTTGAAATCCTCGCCGATGCATTCCCGAGCATGTCAGGGGTGATTGCTCTCGTACTGGGTGGAGCTCTGTTGCTGTATTTGTTCTGGGAGTGGGCAAAGGCCGCTGGCAAGCCGGATCGCTGGTTTCAATGGACGGCGGCGCTGACGATCGTGATCACAAACCTGGTCGCATTTCGAACGGCTACAACCAACTACGTCGTGCTGCTGCCCGCGCTTTGTCTCGTCTTCGCTGTTTTGGCGGATCGGTGGGGGAGGAGAGGCGATGTGGTAATTCTGATCGCGATGGCAGCCATTCTGTTTGGAACGTGGGCGCTGTTTCTGGCCACCATTGAAGGAAACGTTGAGCACCCGGTCATGTATCTTCCCCTCCCGATCCTGACCCTTCTCGGGCTATGGTGGGCGCGATGGTGGGCGATTCGCGCCGTCCGACTCTGACGGTAATCCAATGAGGATGAAACCTAATAGCCTCTGGAGCAGGGCCGCGGTGACCCTGGGACTGCTTTGGTTCGTTGCAGTGATCGTGGCCTATTATGCGGTCCACAAGCCAGTAAGCGGCTCTCAGATTGACGCAATGAGGGATCTGGCTGTGACAGCGGCCGGATGGGTAAGTGTCTTATCGCTGGCCAACCTGATCGGATGGGGCGCCATCCGCAGGCTTTCTAATCTCGAGCGTGCCGATCGCCTGGTGCTGCAGCTGGGCTTCGGTCTGGGGGTGATTGCGCTCGTCTTACTGGCCCTGGGCATGGTGGGAGTGACCTCTCAGCTGCTGCTCTGGTTGCTGGTTCTGCTCCCGCTACCGCTTTCACTGTACCGTCTGTACAAAGACGCACGCGAACTCCGTCGTCCGTCGACGCGAGCGCTCTTCATTTTTGTCGCTCTGGTTCTCCTGCTCATCCTGATCCGCGCGCTCTCGCCCCCGACCGCCTGGGATTCACTCGTCTACCATCTGACAGGCCCAAAGCTCTATCAAGAGGCCGGTCGGATCCACCACGACATAGATCTTGCCTATCTTGGATTCCCAAAGGCCGGATCAATGATCTATCTGCTAGGGCTGCAGCTTGTTGGGCCGGGGCTGGCGCAGCTGCTCCATCTGACCTTCTTCGGGATGACCCTGGTATTGACTCCGGGCCTGGTTCGGCAATCGGCCCCTGGTCGTGGATGGCTGTCGATTGCCATTCTGGTAGCGGTCCCGTCGGCAGCGCTGCTGGCAGGCTGGGCGTACGTGGAGTGGATCGCGGCCTTTGGAGCACTGGCCAGCTATACGCTGATCCGTGCCTCGGATTCGGAGAAGGTTGATCGAGCCTTGATCATTGCCGCGTTCTTTGCCGCTCTAGCCTTAAACTCGAAGTACACCGCCATCTGGATCGTCTTCGGATTGAGTTTGGTTGTGCTACTGCGCGGCCGCGCTCTCCGTCGGTGGGGCGCATTTCTGCTCGGTGCAGCATTTTTCGTCGCTCCCTTCTTGCTTTCAAATCTGCTGCTTACGGGCAATCCCGTATATCCCTTCGTCTTTGATGGAGTGTTCTGGGATAGCCATCGTGCATTCTGGTACAGCCGCGTGGGGACCGGCCTAGGCTATTCTGGGCTTGCTACCGCCCCCTGGGATGCCACGATTTGGGGCCTTGAGGGCGGCTACTACGAAGGACGTGCGACCTATGGGGCGACGGTGGGTCCGCTGCTGCTGGCGTTGATCCCACTGGTCACGCTCCGTCTACTCCTGGATCGATCGGCAAGGCAAGGCAACGTCAGGGATCTCGTGGTCATTGCAGGTGCGGCATACCTCGGCTGGATTGCCCAGCTCTCGTTTTCAATTTTGCTCGTTCAATCTCGCCTGCTGTTCCCTGCACTGCCGTTCTTTGTAGCGCTTGCAGTGGTGGGATTCGATACGGTGGGCCAGGTCGGCCGCTGGGGCGTCTCGGTTCGTTTCGTTCTAGGAGGCTTGGTGGCATTTGTTCTTGCGCTGACTGCAACCAGCATGATTTTCGATACGATGCAGGCTGATTATCTTAGCGTGACTCTCGGAACGGAATCGGAGGAGGCTTACCTTGAGCGCCGTCTCGGCTACCACTATGAAACGATGCAAGCGATCAATCGCCTGGATGAAGGCTCAACGGTCCGGTTCCTTTGGGAACCGCGCAGCTACTATTGCTCGGAGGCTGTGACCTGCGAACCGGATGCGCTGCTGGATCGCTGGTGGCACGATCGACAGCACTTTTCAACGGCCCAAGAGATTACGAAACGGTGGTTGGAGGAGGGGGTGACGCATGTGCTCTATTATCGGACAGGGGCGCAGACCGTTCGCACTGCCAATTTCGACCCGCTGGATGATGGAGACTGGGAGGCCCTCGATCGATTTCTCAAAGAGAGCCTCATTCCTTTGAGTGCCTTCGGAGAGGCCTACGTCCTTTATGAGCTACAGCCATAAACCGCGCCGACCACGGTGCAATCTGCGCATAGCCATAACAAAATCAGGACAAGAACAGCAGTTGGTCCCACTTGGGGAGAATCTCGCCAGGCAAGAGCAGCCATGAAAGCAGCCCGGGAAACATCTGGTTGGACCCGTGCGCTGGAGTGGTTATCTGCGCATGCCCTTATGGTGGTGCTGTTCGTGGCCCTGCTTGCACGGCTCCCGACGATCATTTCTCGCCCCCTATGGTATGACGAAGCCTTCGCCGTTCTATTTTCAGCGGAAGGCCCGCGTGCGATGTCCTATGGCACTCTGATAGTCGATCAAGGGATCGCAGCCGACGTGCACCCTCTGGGATATTACACACTGCTTTGGGCATGGCAGGCCGTTGCCGGAGGAAGCCCGTTCGCGGTCCGTGCGCTTTCAGTCGTACTTGGGCTGCTGTTGGTTTATTTGGGATACCGTCTGGCTCGACAGCTTTTCGATGAACGTATTGCAACGGTAGCCGCCCTGGCCCTGGCGCTGTCGCCATTTCAAGTCCACTACTCTCAGGAAGTGCGGATGTACGCGCTGTTGGCTGTACTGCTCCTGGGAGCCACCCTCGTGTACTGGAAGGCGCTCGAGGGCGGATCTCTCCGATCCTGGATAGCATTTGCCGTTCTTGCAGCGGCAGCCCAATACACGCATACGCTCGCGGGCCTCTATTTGATTCCGCTCGGATTGACGCCGCTCTGGCGTCGCCAATGGTCGAATCTGGGGAAAACCGTCTTAGCTGGGCTTTTCGCCATTTTGCTGTACCTTCCATGGCTGATTTACCTGCCAAGTCAGCTTTCTCGCGTTCGATGGGCTTACTGGATACCTGAGCCTGGGATCGCAGAGCTGGTTCGAACTTGGCTGGTATTTGCGGCTGGCCTCCCAGTTCCGCAAACTTTGCTGGCATTCATCTTGTTCGGCACTGTCCTGTCGACCACACTCGGGGTTTCGGGAACCTTCCAAGGTTGGCGCATGCAGGATACAAGCCTCCGAAATGGGGTTTGGTTGCTGTATCTAGCGATTGCCCCGGTTTTGCTGATGTTCGTGCTTTCAACCTGGCAGCCGGTTTACTTAGAGCGCGCGCTGCTGACTTCTGGGGCCATATTCCTACTCTGGTTGGTCTGGGCTCTCAGCACCCCGAGACTCTCCAAGCTCTTGGCGTGGACAGGTCGCATCGCGCTGTTCGGCACTTTTGCACTAGGGCTCTTTGGTTTCTACACCTACCAAGGGTTCCCATATGCACCCTGGACTTCGCTCAACGAGGCTCTAAGCGCCGAGGTGCAGGATCAGGAAATCGTGCTGCATAGCAACAAGATTACCGCTCTGCCTTCCCACTACTACGCAAAGCGCATCGCTGAAACCGGACAAGCGGCGGACGGGATCAGTAAACCCGTGCTGGAGCACCACTACCTGGCTGACGCGCCGGGATCCGGATCCGACACTTTGGCCCCCGCCACTCAGCAGGTTTTGGGATTCATGGCGGAGCCCGAGATAACAGCAGCGGCGGGGGAGGCGACCAGCGTTTGGTTCATCGTCTTCCCTCAGGAAGAGCTTGAGTATTTGGCGGAAGGCTATCAAGCGCACCCCTCACTTGCGTGGTTGTCAGCACACTTCACTCTGGATTCAGTCACTCAATTCGGGGAACTGGAGGCGTACCACTTCGTCCGATGAAAGAGCGGAGAAGGCTACTAATGCTCTACGCGATTGGTCTGCTTGTCTATGGTGCGGCTGCGCTTCGCGTTGAGACCCCCGGATACATGGACGCGGATTATTACTATGCCACTGCGCTTGAACTGATAGACGGGCAAGGACTGACAGAGCCGTTTCTGTGGAATTACCTTGATGATCCGGCCGGCCTTCCACATACCTCACACCTCTACTGGATGCCCCTTCCGTCGATGATTGCGGCGGGAGGCAT
This sequence comes from uncultured bacterium, assembly GCA_965364895.1. GTDB lineage: Bacteria > Chloroflexota > Anaerolineae > Anaerolineales > E44-bin32 > JADFRG01. The sequence goes on along the minus strand of CBDTZL010000021.1, from coordinate 11,840 downwards.
GCTGCTCGGAGATTCGTCCTTCCGCTTTGCCCAGCTGCCGTTTGTTTTACTCGCCGCGCTTTTGCCGCCTCTATCTGCAGCCTATTCTCACCGACTCACGCGGGACGGAAGGTTGGCCTGGATGGCCGGCCTGTTTGCTGCCTTTCCAGGTTTTTTCCTTCCATTCCTGGTCACGATCGACTCGTTTGCAGTCTTTGCGATCGTCGGCAGCGTATCCCTTTGGATACTGGGGCGCTCAGTTAAGAAGCCGACCATCGTCAGATGGTTCATTTCCGGATTGCTGATTGGGATTGGCGCGTTAGCGCGTGCAGACGGCTTGCTCCTGCTGGGCGTTGGCTTGCTGGCCGTTATTTGGTCACGGCAGCGGCGAATTTCTGGCAGCCTGGCCCTTGTATTCGGGGTTATTGCTGTAATGGGGCCATGGTGGGCTCGAAATCTAACTGAAACCGGAACGTTTCTGAACCCAGGCAGCCAACGTTTGCTTTGGATGCTGGAATATGACGATCTTTTCGCTTTCCCGGCATCCGATCTCACCTTTGAGCGTTGGTGGGAAGCCGGGCTGCTCGCAGCTGTACAAGCTCGGGTGGCAGCACTGTCGACGAATGTTCAGCGGCTGACTGCCGAAGGTGGGTTGATCCTTCTAGCGCCTTTCATGGTCATAGGCGCAGTTCGAAAATGGCGGCATCCGTTTGTTAGGCTCGGCATTGCCTACCTCGGCGGGCTGTTCGTGATCATGACTCTGATCTTCCCATTTGTTGGGCCGCGAGGGGCGCTCTTTCACTCCATGTCGGCTGTGATGCCCCTGCTCTGGGCGTTAGCGCCACTTGGGATTCGGACGGGAGTATTTTGGCTTGGCGCCAAGCGAAACTGGGACCGAAGGCAAGCCTGGCGCGTATTTAGTGCGAGCGCGGTGGTGCTGGCGGTACTGCTAACCCTCGGTCTCTACATCGCCCGGTTTTTCGGGGAGGGGGACTCTTGGAATGCCAGTGCGCAGACCTACCTGGCCGTTGCAGCGACCATCCCGGAAAGTGACAATTCCGTTGTGGCAGTAAACAATCCCCCCGGTTTCTTTGCGCATAGCCAAATCAGCGCCGTCGTAATTCCCTCTGGTTCGGAGCAGGCGCTCAGGAAGGTAGTGGAATCCTTCGACGTAGGTTGGGTGGTTCTGGAAGCCAATCATCCGTCAGGCTTGGACTCGCTGTACGCTGACCCCGGCTCAGCGACATGGCTCACGTTGGTCGAGGCCATTCAATCGGCTGGTGGCAATCCGGTACTCATACTCAGGGTGGATCGATAGTGCGGAGATGGACCGTCGTCGCAGCTGCGACAATCGCTACGCTACTTACTGGCATTGTATATCTGGCGGTTGCTAACAGTAGCTTCGGGCTTGGTTTTCCACTTGACGACGCGTGGATCCATCAAACCTACGCTCGAAATTTAGCAGATCTTCGACAGTGGGCGTTCATCCCGGGAATTACGAGCGCGGGTTCGACCGCTCCCCTGTGGTCGGCGCTAATCTCCCTCGGCTACTTTATTCGGCTCGATCCCCTATTCTGGACCTACTTTGCCGGACTCGCGCTCCTTGCAATTTCGGCCGTGGTCGCCGCTCGCTGGTTTGCTGTTCGGCTTCCCGCGCGAGCGGATCTGGCATGGACCGTGGCCGTGCTTGTCGCGCTGGAATGGCACCTGGCGTGGGCCAGCATGTCAGGAATGGAGACGTTGGCCCTTGCGGCCATCGCCCTGCTTTGTTTCTACTGGCTTGAGGGTCGTCGGGTCGGCATTTTCATCATCGGATTACTGATCGGAGTCGGGGTGTGGGTTCGTCCAGACGCGCTGACTCTAACTCTGGCGCCGGTCGCCTATCTGGCAATTCGGGATCGAGAAAAGCGATTCAAGCCCTGGCTGCGACTGGGCCTGGGAATCACGATTCCGTTGCTAGCGTATCTGGCATTTCAACGAGGGCTGTCGGGCGAGCTTTTACCAAACACGTTCTTCGCCAAACAGGCTGAATACGCAGTATTGCGGGAGCTTCCTCTGGTTGTTCGAATGCTGACCCAAATCGGAATTCCCGGCGAGTGGCTTGGGGAACCCGGCTTGCAAACCGGTGGGCCGCTCATCGGGGTGCTGATCGTGCTCGTGCCCGGGCTGCTCATTTCCATTCGAAGGTCTTTCCGCTCGAGGCAATGGTCCCAGCTGATTCCGCTGACGTGGGCGGGTCTCTATTTGGCACTATATGCTATTCGCTTGCCGGTCACATATCAGCATGGACGATATGCCATCCCGGTAATCCCGGTCCTGCTTGTGCTTTCACTCGAAGGCATGCTGCGCTGGATTGAACCCCGATCGCGCGTAGTTGCAAAGCGGGTTGCCTCGCGCGCGTGGATCCTCGTGGTTGCGATCTCAAGCGTAGCCTTCTGGTTGATCGGGGCAGGGGCATATGGCCGCGATGTTGCCATAATTGAGAGCGAAATGGTGGCGACTGCGCGCTGGATCCAAGGCAACACCCCGGAGAACGCCATCGTAGCAGCTCACGATATTGGGGCCATCGGATATTTTTCTAGCAGGAAATTAATCGACCTTGCAGGGCTGATCTCGCCGGAGGTCATTCCGTTCATCCGGGACGAGCAGGCTCTGGCCAGATACCTCGACCTGGTCGGCGCCGAATATTTGGTTACCTTTCCTGGCTGGTATCCTGCGCTTACCGCAGGACGTCTGCCGCTGTTTGTAACGGGCGCCCCATACAGCCTCGCAGCCGGCGGCGAAAACATGGCTGCCTATAGCTGGAGCCGATAACGCTTGCTGCGGCCAAGTACCTGGCTCACGGATTGTGCTACTCGGTAGCCGCCGAATCCAATCCTGATTTCTTCGACTGTCTAAAAAACCACGCTGTGCTATACTCGCCGCCATTCTCGCAGGGGAAGGGTAGTCCATGAAAGAGGTCACCGTTCTTATCGTGGACGATCATCCGCTTTTTCGGGAGGGCATTCGCAATGTGCTCGACTCCGAAAAGGACATCGAGGTCGTCGCAGAGACCACAAATGGCGACGAGGGGTTAGAGCTCGTCCGAGATCTGCTCCCTATGGTTGCCTTAATCGACGTGAATCTCCCCAGCATGAATGGGATTCAAGTAACGAGGCAAATCGTCGCGGAACGCATCAGTACCGCGATCGTTCTGTTGACCGCGTATGATGACGTCGAGCAAGTTCTTCATGCATTTAAGGCAGGCGCGGCAGCCTATTGCTCAAAAGACGTTGAGCCGGGTAAGCTGGTCGACGTGATCCGCAACGTGGCAAGAGGCTTCTTTGTGGTTGGCGATCAAGTCTACGACCAGGCAGGTCTTGACCAATGGCTTTCACGCGGCGTCGAAACCGTCCGCCGACCCCATCTTGATGGAGACGTCGAAGCATTTACGCCGCTCTCTCCTCGCGAAATGGAGATCCTGCAATATGTCACCCGTGGACTCAGCAACAAGGAAATTGCGGTCCAGCTTGGAATCAGCCACCAGACAGTCAAGAATCACATGACCGCTATTCTGCACAAGCTGGACGTTGAGGATCGAACACAGGCGGCAGTCTACGCACTACGACACGGATGGGTTCGACTGCAGGACACCCGCAAGTAACGCATGACAGAAGCCGAAACCCAAGAGGAGCTCAATCAAGAAGAGCTCAGCCCAATCGAGGTATTCCTTGAGGTTGCTCGAGAAGAGCTCGAGCAAGTGCGCAAGGAGCACAAAGAGATTGGGATGCTTGTGGAGCAGAGCCAGGGAGAAGTCGAAAAACTGGCTCAGCGAAACGCCTCAATCGCCGCAACCCTCAAACAGATCGAATCGAATTTTGATACCGTCCCGCGTGAAGACATCCGGAACACCTATGAGGCTGCGCAGGATGCGCAGCAGCGGCTGTTCACAATGCGTGGCCAGCTCGAAAAGCTCGAGAGCGATCAAGAAACCCTGCAGCGCTATGCGGAATTTATTCAAAGCACGACAAATTTGCTCGAGGGACGCTCCCACGACGAAGTCGCCGAAATGGATTCCGGTATGGGAACGGTAATCGAGCAGATTATCGATGCGCAAGAAGAAGAGCGGCGGAAAATCTCGCGCCAGATCCACGATGGCCCAGCGCAGTCGCTCTCGAACTTCATCTTGCAAACCGAAATTGCTATGCGCTTGTTCGATACCGATCAAGATAAGGCGCGCGAAGAGCTCAACAATCTGAAGGCCTCTGCCAATTCAACCTTCTCGAAAATCCGAGATTACATTTTCGATCTCAGGCCGATGATGCTGGATGATTTGGGTATCGTTCCGACCATCCGTCGCTACTCAGAAGCCTTCAAAGAGAAAACCGGGCTAGAGCTCAACGTTGTGGTGACTGGCACGGAGCGCCGGCTCGAGGCGCATCGCGAGGTATTGATCTTCCGCTCCGTACAGGCCCTGCTGCAGAATGTGCGCGACTATGCGCAGGCAACGCAGGTCAAGATCATGGTAGATCTCGATGACACCCAGGTGAGAGCTACAGTGGAAGATAATGGCAAGGGATTTGATGTCGAAGCTCTGATGGAGGAAGAAGGAGCCGCACACGGTCTCCGAGTGAATAAGGATCGCCTCGAGCAGGTAGGCGGTAGTTTTGAGATTGAAAGTCAGCTGGGCGAAGGTACTCGTGTTACATTCTCCGTACCGGTCGAGGAGTAGTCAAAGTATCGGAGATTCGTCCTATTGTAGGCAAAGGGGCCCCTTCTTATAATTTGGGGGCCTTGGAGCAAAAACGGGGCAAAATTGAAACGGAAAGGTGGTGAGAACATTGCTTTATGCACCGAAAGAAAAAGGGCAGGGCTTGGTCGAGTACGCGTTGATTCTTGTTTTAGTAGCCGTAGTTGTAATTGTTATTTTGGCGCTGCTCGGACCCGCCATTGGGAACGTGTTCAGTAACATCGTCACTAACATTTAGACTCCCAGTGGGTAGGTCTCGAGTGGTCTCTCGACCACCTGCCAGAGACGAGGAAGCCCTATCTCTGATAGGGCTTCTTTTTTGGGCGCTGTTGCGACATAGAATTGAGAAATCATTGGAATTATCCAAATTTAGCTCCGAAAGTTGCCTGACTTGACAACTCAACCCCTAGCGGTATCATACGCACACGCCGGCCGGCCGTGCGTCTCACCGCAAAATAAGGAGGCATAATGCGCCGTGGTCGCGTTTTTATCCTGTTTGCTCTAATCTTATTGGTGGGCGCCGTAGCAGCGTTCTTGGTGCTTGGAGGCACAGGCTCCGGCGAACCAGAAGCGGTAGCTGCTCCAACCCCGATTGGCGAAGCTGAGATCGTTATCGCCGCCCAGAATATCGCCAGAGGTAAGCTCATCCCGCCCGAGGCGGTGATCACTTCACCGTTCCCTGCGGATTACAAGGTCGAGACTATGCTGGACGACCCGGGCCAGGTCATTGGCAAGCGGGCGCGCATGGACATCGCACGCGGGGTGCCAATCACTGAAAACATGATCACTGACAAAGCGGGGGATTTGCTGCCGGTTGGCTCAGACGCTTCGATCGCTATTCCCGAGGGATTTACCGCCATTGCTATGCCTATGGACCGCTTTTCTGGAGTTGCCTTCGCAATCCGCGAAGGAGACCAGGTGGACGTTCTGGTCAGCATGCTATTGATCGATCTGGACACCGAGTTTCAATCCGAGCTTCCCAATCAAGGGATGTTCCTTTTCAGCTCTGATGGCGAGTTGCTCAACGCGGTAAGCTGCCGCGCGGTTGAAACTAATGAAGCAGGAGAGCTGGTCTGCGCGGCCGGCGAAATCCCGCCAACCATTGGCTTGCTCCAGTTTGATGAATTCTCCGGGCAAGACTTTTACGCCGGACCGTCCGGCCCGCAGCGGCCGCGCCTGGTGACCCAGCGCTTGATATCCAGCGCTACGGTCTTGGGAGTGGGTGATTTTCCGCTCGAACAGTTGGAGCGACTGGTAACGGTTGTCGCAGTTGCCGAAGAAGAGGGTGTTGGCGCACCGGCAGGGGGCCAGGCCCAAGATGGAGAGGTGGAACAGCCGACCATCGAACCGCCTGATATCATTACCTTGATCGTGACCCCTCAGGATGCACTTGCGCTCAATTGGGCCATAAATGGTGGCCTTGATCTGACTCTGACCCTGCGAAGTCCTAATGACCCGACTCCAGAGCTAGATACAGACAGCGTGACTTTGCAGTTCCTAATCGACAATTACGACATCGCGATTCCTTCCAAGCTTCCATATGGCACAGAGCCCAAGCTCACAACCAAGGATTTCGAATTCCCGCCGGACCTTGAACCGGCAGTTGAGGCACCTCAATAGTAAGAGGATTTCAGCACATGCGACGGGAGACGCGATAAATGACTGAAGTCGCGGAAGCAAGTATCCGCGTACTGATCGTTGACGACTTTGCGGAAACACGAGAGAACATCCGCAAGCTTCTCCAATTTGAGTCCGATATTGTCGTGGTTGGTGCGGCCCGCTCGGGCCAGGAGGCGATTGAGATCGCCACCGAAACCAAACCCGACATCGTCCTCATGGACATCAATATGGAGGACATGGATGGGATCACTGCCACTGAATCGATCCTGAGAGAGGTTCCATTCACTCAGGTCATCATTCTGTCGGTCCAGAGTGAACAGGATTACATGCGCCGGGCCATGATGGCCGGCGCCCGAGATTTCATGGTCAAGCCTCCCTCTAGCGAGGAGTTGATTGCGACCATTCGGCGTCTCTCGGTGTTCGCCCATGAGAAGCGCGAAGAGTTTGAGCGGCCAACCGCTTCTGTTGCTGCGGAGGCGCCCCCAGGATCCGCACCCTCCCATCGCCCGACAGGTAAGGTGCTCACCTTCTACAGTCCGAAGGGCGGTGTGGGCTGCACGACCATCGCGACCAATATCGCGCTCGGACTCGATACGGAAGAAACCCCCACGGTGCTGGTTGACGGAAATCTCCAATTTGGAGACGTCTCGGTCTTCTTGAATCTCCAGTCTAAATACTCCATCAACGATCTCACCTCGCGCATGGACGAACTCGATCCGGAAATTCTGGAAGATGTGTTGCTTCTACACGAGAATGGCTTGCGGGTGCTGGCGGCTCCTCCAAGACCCGAAATGGCGGACGAAGTCAACGCGGATCAAATACGAACAATAATCCAGTTTCTCCGCCAACATTTTGCATATGTTGTGGTTGATACTGCTTCGACGATGGACGACACCACTCTGGCTATTCTCGACACGACCGATTTGCTGATTGCAATCTGCACCCCCGACATTCCTTCTATCAAAGACGCGCGCCATCTTTTTGATCTGCTTCATATCCTGGAGTTCCCGACGCAGAATGTCTGCTTCGTGGTCAATAAGATGGATCGCAAAGGTGGAATCTCAGCCGAAGCGGTCGGAGAGAATCTTAAGCGGGAAGTTGAGGCCGTCATCCCGGTAGACGAAAGAACCGTTACTGCGTCCATTAACAAGGGGATCCCGCTTATTGTGAGCGATCGCAGCAGCCCACAATCGAGAGCACTCATGCAGCTGATGGGGACGATCAAACAGCGCCTGGCAGATGCAGAAGATCAAAAAGAAGAGGAAGAAGTGAAGGAGCGGCCGCGTCTGTTGGGCCGCTGATTCCTGGAGAACCAGGAGGACTAGGTAGTGTCGCTACTTAAGAGAATCGAGCAGGGCCAAACCGACGAAAGCCCCACGCCGCCAGCCGCGGAGGAGCAGCCTTTCGCTTCAGGCGAAAGCGGCGGCACTTCTCGGTTAAGCGGTCTCAGCGCGAGACGAACAGCTCCACCTGATCAGGCTCCGGGTGGCCGCATTCACGACATCAAAAATGAAGTCCAGAATCGGTTGCTGCAAGAATTGGATCCGTCGATGGATGTTACTCAGACGGCCGATGTGCGGAGGCAAATTGAGGAGCTGTTTGAGAGCATTCTGGCAGAAATGAATATCGTACTTTCGCGTCCAGAGCGAAGGCGCCTGTTCGAGCAAATCGTCGCTGAAATCCTCGGGCTCGGGCCGATCGAGCCGCTACTAGCTGACGAGAGCATCACTGAGGTAATGGTAAACGGCGCAAAGAATATTTACATCGAGCGCGCCGGCAAGATCATTCGTGAACCGACGTCGTTTGAGTCCAACGATCATTTGATGCGGATTATCGATCGCATCGTTGCTCCCCTGGGTAGGCGCATCGATGAATCGAGCCCTTATGTTGACGCCAGGCTGCAGGATGGATCGCGTGTAAACGCGGTGATACCTCCCATATCCTTGGGAGGTCCTACGCTGACGATTCGTAAGTTTGCTAAGAATCCCATCACGGTGGAGCAGCTGACCGAATATGGAACCATTACACCGGAATCGATTGAATTCCTAAAGGCCTGTGTAATCGCCCGTATCAACATGGTGATCTCCGGCGGCACCGGCTCGGGCAAGACAACGATGCTGAATGTCATATCCCAGTACATCCCATCCGATGAGCGCATCTTGACCATCGAAAACGCGGCCGAGCTCCAACTCAGGCAGGAACACGTGGTGACGCTCGAGTCGCGGCCGCCTAACATTGAGGGCCGGGGCGAGGTAACGATCCAGGATCTTGTAATTAATTCGCTTCGAATGCGCCCGGACCGGATCATTGTCGGTGAGATTCGTGATGAGGCGGCTCTGGACATGTTGCAGGCTATGAACACCGGTCACGAAGGATCGATGACTACCGCTCACTCCAACAGCCCGCGCGACACCATTTCACGCATCGAAACGATGACCATGATGGCCGGCATGGATCTTCCTACCCGCGCCATCCGAGAGCAGATCGCCTCGGCGCTGGAGCTTGTGGTTCATCTGGAGCGGATGCGTGACGGAACACGAAAATTGACCCACATTTCTGAAATCCAGGGCATGGAAGGGGATGTCATTACGATGACCGACCTGTTTGTGTTCGAGCAAACCGGCCTGGAAGACGGCAAGGTGATTGGCCGCTTGCGGCCGACTGGGCTGCGTCCGAAATTTATGGAGAAGATCGAACAGTCGGGTATTCAATTGCCAGCTTCCATCTTCGGAGTTGGCGAGCGAGGCTCTTACAGATAGCCATGGACCCCACACTGATCCTTATCGTTGGCGGAGGGCTGGCGCTGCTCTTTCTCGTGGTCGGTATCGTGCTTTCCTTCGTGGGAGGTGGCTCGGTTGTCGAAGAGCGACTGGGTCGCTACGCCGAAACAGGCGGCCTGGTCACCACTGGTAGCGAGGAGCAATTCGAGGGTGAAGATCAATCCACCGCGCTGTCAGACTTCCTCAACAACCTTGGAGAGGGCACGGATCTCTTCGCGAAGATCTCGACCAACCTTGCGCAGGCGGATATCAAACTTCGCCCGGCCGAGTACCTTGCCGCCAGAGTGATTGCAATGTTTGCGGCGGGCGCTGCTGGCCTCTTGCTCAGCGGAATGGTCGTGGCGATAGTTGCAGGGCTAATTGGCTTTTTCATTCCGCCCATCTACGTAGGGCGGGCTAAAAAGGGTCGATTGAAGGCATTTGACCATCAGCTTGCGGACATGCTCAACCTGGTTGTCAACGGACTTCGAGCCGGGTTCTCGACCCTGCAGGCGATGGAAGCTGTAAGCCACGAAATGCCGACTCCCATATCGGACGAGTTTCGCAGGGTGGTTCAGGAGATGCAGCTGGGTATTCCCATGGAGGAAGCCCTGGAGCACTTGATGCGGCGAATTCAAAGTGACGACTTAGACCTGGTTATCACCGCGATCAATGTTCAACGTGAGGTGGGCGGCAACCTGGCTGAAATCCTGGATGTGATTTCATTTACCATCCGAGAGCGCGTGCGGATCAAAGGCGAAATCTCTGCGCTGACTGCGCAAGGTCGAGCCACGGCCTGGGTAATCTCTGCGTTGCCTATTGCCCTCGTAGTATTGCTCTTTCTTGTCAACCGGCCATATATTATGCAATTCTTCAACCCCGAGACCCGCTCGTGCGGCATTCCCTTGATCACTCTAGCGGGATTGATGATTGTGAGCGGATTTTTGATCACCCAGAAGATTGTGGATATCGACATATGAGGCAAACACATCGATGATCTGGCTAATTATTGGAGTCATAGTACTGCTGGCGATAGTCCTGGTCGTTGTAGGCATCAGAGCGCCTCAAAGCGACGACCCGATTCAAGAGCGGCTTTCAGATCTCACCGTCAGCGACGAGGTGATGTCGCTCGAGGAGCTGGAGCTCTCTCAAGATTTTGGCGAGCGCATACTGTTGCCATTCTTCAATCAGATCGGAGAGATGGCGCAGCGATTCACGCCGCAGGCCACCCTTGAAAATGCCCGCCAGCGGCTTGAGATGGCCGGCAATCCCATGCAGATGAATCCAGCCTTTTTCCTGATGCTGCGATTCGTATTTGCGTTCTTGTTCGGTGGCCTCCTGTTTCTTATTTTTGCAAGGACGGGCGGAAATTGGATCCAGGGATTGGGAATTTCAGTCATATTTATGCTGATCGGCTTTGCGTTCCCCAACCTGTGGCTGAGCGGTCGAATCTCTGCCCGACAAAAAGCGGTTTTCAGAGCCATGCCTGACGCGCTCGATCTCCTTACCATTTCGGTGGAAGCAGGGCTAGGATTTGATGCAGCCATGGCGAAGGTCCATGAGAAGTGGATCAATGAACTTGCCCTGGAATTTGGACGCGTCATTCAGGAGATTCGGCTTGGGAAGCTGAGGCGGGATGCGCTGCGAGATATGGCTGATCGACTGGGAGTGGCGGAGATGACTAGCTTTGTGGCCGCCGTGATCCAGTCGGAACAGCTTGGTGTGAGCATGGCAAAAGTACTTCGGATCCAATCGGATCAAATGCGCGTTCGACGGAGGCAGATGGCGGAGGAAGAAGCACACAAGGCTCCCATCAAAATGGTGTTTCCCATCGCTCTGCTGATATTTCCTTCAATTATGATTATTTTGTTGGGGCCAGCTGCGATGCTGTTGCTCGCCTCCCCACTTGGAGGCATCCTCGGAGGATAATTAGTCGGAGGCCCTATAGCAAAGGGCAGCCGCACTATTGCTAAGACGCTGAAAAATCGAATTCTCGAACTACAAAGATGGATAGGAGCAGGTCTTGACCTGCTCTTTCCGATTCAGTGTGCAGGGTGCGGCGAGGCCGACACCATCTGGTGTGATGTGTGTGATACATCCCTCGTCCGGCTGGTGGAACCGCTATGCCAGGTGTGTGGGTACCCGCTGGGGGAGCGAAGAGCCTGTCCCTCTTGTCGCTCTAGAAGGCCCGAATTAAAGGTGCGATCATTTGCCCGATATTCAGGACGGGTCACGCATGCGCTGCTGCATCTCAAGTATCATCCCGACCGCCAGCTGGCCGCAGTCATGGGTGCCTGGCTGGAGGAACTTTACTCAAGGGAAGGTTGGGGCGTGGAAGTACTTGTTCCGGTTCCGTTGAGCAAACACAGGGCGCAGAAGCGCGGATTCAATCAGGCGGCTTTGCTTGCCGATGCGCTGAGCTCTCGCATCGATATACCGGTCGACTCTAGCAGCCTACTGCGAATTGAAGACACTCGTTCGCAGGTTGGGTTGGATCCGCACGAACGCTGGGAAAACGTCGAGCACGTCTTCAAAGCTAAATCTCAATCCTTAAAGGATATGGATGTGCTTATCGTAGACGACCTGTTCACGACCGGCGCTACCTTGTCGGCTTGCGCCGTAGCAATTCGGGCCTCAGGTGCCCGATCTGTCACCGGGCTAACCGTAGCAAGAGCGTAATGTGACAAAGGTGAGGAATATCAAATACCTTTGGAGGAGTGGTTATGGCAATTGCAGTAGACATTCATGTTCGC
>CBDTZL010000020.1:0-22174 GCA_965364895.1 uncultured bacterium | reverse complement strand
TTGTATTCGCCTTCATTGGCCTGGTCATGTTGATGGTGGCGGTTTCAGGCATGCCGGAGAGAAAACGACCCTATAAGCGCATTGAACTACTGGCCCTCTGGACAGGCTTTCCAATGGTAGCTGTGACATTTGTTGTTCTTGTTGCGGTAGGTTTTCTTCCGGGGAACTATGGTCCGTGGTTAGCAATCTACCTAGCGGTCGCGGCATTGATCTTCATTTTAATGATCATCGAAGCACGCAAGCAGCAGCGCCTTGTTTGAGAACGCTTCCCAAAAAGCCTCCTCAGATACCGGCCGGCTACGCAGTCGTCGCCACGAACTCCGCCAGCACCTCGAGTAAATCTGCGGAGGAGAAGGGCTTGCTGAGGAACTTGTTCGCGCCCGCTTCGAGTGCGGCCTGCTGGTCTTCCCTGCCAGTTCTTGCGCTGACGACCACGATGGGGATCTTTTGCCACTCCTGATTAGACCGTAGCCGATCGATCAGGGACAGCCCGTCCATCTGCGGCATTTTCAGATCCATGAGGATCAGGTCGGGCGTTGTGGCGCGCATTCGAAAGAGCGCATCCCCTGCATCATACGCCGTATGAGCCTCAAGGCCGTATTTCTCCAACAGCTCGCCCAAGAGATCGACGTAGGGTCGCTCGTCATCCACGATGAGTATCACTGGCTTAAGCATAGAAAAGACCTCTTCCCCTTAGGTCTCGCAATCGGATCAGGTCCTTTCAACATTGTAGGGGTTTCTCTCCCTAGCGACCTTACAGGCGCCTTGCCATGGGCCTTACACCCACCTTTCTAAAGGCAGATGCCCCGCGGACTAAACATAAGTCCAGCCAGGTGCCGGAGTGGTGCTAACAGAAAATGGCACCACGGATCGTTGCTGCATCCCAGTGTTGTAGGGCCAGAAGGCGGGCCCTGACGTATAATCGCCGACGATTCGATGCAAACTCCAAACGGAATGCCAAGCGCCGAAATCCGGCAATCTTTCCTGGATTTCTTCGCGGCTAAAACGCACACCATTGTGCCCTCCGCCTCGCTTGTTCCGGGTGGGGACGATACCTTGCTGTTTACAAACGCCGGCATGGTTCAGTTTAAAGACGTTTTTTTAGGTAAAGGCACGCGGCCCTATTCCCGCGCGGTCGACTCACAGAAATGCATGAGAGTGGCCGGCAAGCACAACGATCTTGACGACGTCGGGCGGGACGATACTCACCACACCTTTTTTGAAATGCTCGGAAACTGGTCGTTCGGCGACTACTACAAGGAAGAAGCGATATCTTGGGCCTGGGAGCTTTTCACCGAGGTCTGGGGACTCCCCAAGGATCGACTGTGGACGACATGCTTTGAAGACGAATTTGGCGATATACCACGTGACGATGAGGCTGCTGAGGCCTGGGCTAAGCAGCCGGGAATAGATTCGTCACACATCGTCTTCTTTGGCCGCGAAGAGAATTTCTGGGAGATGGCGGATACCGGTCCCAGCGGTCCAGACAGTGAGATTCACCTGGATCTGGGTCTGGAGCATTGCAACTTGCAAGATGTGAAGGGCCACCAGTGCGCGGTCAATGGCGATTGCACACGCTTCTTAGAACTCTGGAATCTGGTTTTCATCCAATACAACCGAACCGGACCCAAGCAATTGGATTCGTTGCCGAAGAAACACGTTGACACCGGCCTGGGTTTTGAACGGATCGTTTCCGTGCTTCAAGGCACTCAGTCTAATTACAAGACCGACCTGTTTGTACCGATTATCGAAGCGACGCAGAAACTTGCGGGACACGGTGAGCAGGAACTGGAGCGATTCTGGACCCCCTACCGCGTCATCGCGGATCACTCGCGCGCGGCTGCCTTCTTGATCGGGGATGGCGTCGTGCCCGGGAATCTGGGCCGCAACTACGTCACTCGCATGATCATTCGGCGAGCCAGCTTGTTCGGCAGCAAGCTTGGTTTCGATGGCCCCTTCCTCGCGGAGGTAGCACGGACAGTGATCGAACAGTACGGTGATGCATACCCGGAGCTGGTCCAAAATCAGCATTCCATCGAGCGCCTCATTACAGATGAGGAACAGCGTTTTGCCCGCACCGTCGAGGGCGGGATTTCCAGATTGAACGAGCGCCTGGAACAGCTGGATGGCAAAGTCCTACCCGGTGAAGCAGCCTTCGAACTTTATGCAACCTATGGGTTGCCATTAGAGATTTCACGCGATATCGCTCGCGAGAGTGGCAAGCAGGTCGAGGAGCAAGGATTCTTCGAGGCCATGGATCTCCACCGGCTCGTTTCAACCGGCGAGGGCCTTAAGACCAGCGGGGAGCAGGAAGACCCCGATCGGTACCGAGAGCTTCTTGAGAGCCTAAAAAAGAGTGGCAAGTTAACCGATGGTGTTCGTTACGACCCATACAAATCATTTGAGATGGAAACTCCCGTGCTCGCATTGCTGCGCGATGGTGAGCCGATCGATTCCGTGAAAGGGGGAGACAGTGTTTCTGTTGTCATGGCCGAGACCCCTTTCTACGTTGAAGCAGGCGGGCAGGTTGCCGACACAGGCTCGATCGCGGGATCGGCCTGGCGAATCGAGATTGAGAACACCCGCAGCCCAGTCGAGGGACTCGTGGTGCACGACGGCACGGTCGCCACTGGGAAACCGAAGGTAGGAGATCCCGCTACTGCAAGTGTGGAAAGAGAGCGGCGCCTGGATATCATGCGAAACCATACCGCCACACACTTGCTTCACGCCGCGCTGAGAGACGTGCTCGGATCCCACGCGCGTCAAGCTGGATCATTGGTGGCTCCCAACAGGCTGCGTTTCGACTTTACTCACCCAGAAGCGGTCGCCGCGGATGAGATCGACCGCATTGAGCAAAAGGTCAATGACGACATCCTGTCCAACCACCCGTTGCTAATCCGCCATCAGGGTCGCGAGGAAGCGATTCAGGCTGGCGCCATGGCGCTCTTCGGCGAAACCTATGGGGATACAGTTCGAACAATCTGCATCGGCGAACCTTCATGCTTCTCATACGAGCTTTGCGGCGGTACACACGTAGAAAACACTTCCGTGATCGGACCATTTGTAATCACTAGTGAGGGCAGTGTCGCCTCCGGAATTCGGCGCATTGAAGCCGTGACGGGTCGAGGCGCACTCGAGCTTATTCGGGCTAGGCTGGCGACCCTCGATTCGATCGCAGGGGAGCTAGGCGTGGGTGTGGATCAGGCTCATGAACGGGTTGCCAAAGTGCTCGAAGACCAGCATCAGCTTGAGGGTCGTCAGGCGAAACTGCGCCAAACCATCGCCTTTGAACAGCTAGATCGTCTGACTCCCGAACAAGTCGACGGAATACCAGTGTTGGCCGATCTGCTAGATGATCTGGACGCGGATTCCTTGCGCCAGCTAATTGACCGCTTTCGATCGAGCAATCCAAGCGGAGTTGCGGTGCTGGCCAGCACGCAGAATGGTCAGCCGATCATGGTGGCCGCAGTTACGGAGGACCTGGTAGCGCGCGGCCTGCACGCAGGGGAGTTGGTCAAAAGCGTGGCCGAAGTAGTTGGTGGGAGTGGAGGCGGCAAGCCGACCCTTGCGCAGGCGGGCGGCAAGGATGCCAGCAAGCTGCCTGAAGCACTGGCCCAGGTATCGGCCTGGGTGCAGGCACATCTAACTTAGGCTGCATACCATTAAGTGAAAGTTCACATCATCAATCTGGATCCAGAAGACGATCATGTCTCTGCCCGAGACAAGATCTCTTGGGCGCGCAGCCCGAAAGTCGTTCTGGTATGGCCGCGTCGTGGACGGCCGCTGGAGCGGCGGCTCGATCTGGCAGTGGTCCAGAGGCACGCTAGCCAGCTTGGTCTCGAACTTGGTTTGGTAACCTTCGACCCAGCGATCATCGCCAATGCTGATCGCCTTAGCATTCCGGTGTTCGAATCGCTGGAGCGGTTGCCGGCAGGAACCTGGGCTGAGAAACCCAAAGCGACACCAGCCCCCGAGCAACGACGTTCTCTCGAGGATCTGCGCGAGGCGCGCGAGGCGGATCGCGGAGCTCTGCTGCATTTGGGGGAGCGGGGTAGACAAATTGCGGTCGGGGCGTCAATCGTTGCCGTTCTCGCACTCGCCATTTCCATTTTCCCTAGCGCGGAAATCGTCCTGGACCCTACCTCTATCCCGATTGAGCAAAATCTGTCGATTTGGATTGACCCATTGCCTGGCTCGTCATCCACCATGGTTCAGGGTCAGTCAGTCACGGCCGAGATTTCCGGCACGATACGAGGTGAGACGACCGGTCGCGTACGGCTTCCTCAAGCAAGTGCTGCCGGGGAAGTTGAATTTATCAATCTGACCGACGGCGCAATCTCGATCCCAGTCGGAACTGGGTTGCGCGCAGGGGATGTTCGATTTCTTACGACTGAAGGTGCAGATTTGGATTCGGGCGAAGAGTCATCGATCATTTTGGCGATCGAGGCAGTCGAGCCAGGAATTTCGGGCAATGTAGCAGCAGGTGCGATCGATTCCGTGGAGGGGCCGCTCGGCTTTCTCGTCACCGCGAGCAACCTTGAACGCACGCAGGGTGGAAGAGATCAAGTGGCGGGCGCGGTGAGCGCCGAGGATATGGAGATCCTGCGGACGGATTTGGAGGCGCAGCTGCTCGAGATAGCAAAGAACGATCTGGTGACTCAGCTCGATCGCGGATATGAGCTCATCCCTGACAGCCTGCGCGTCACCCAGGTGGTAGATGAGCGCTATGACATCGGGCTGGGCGAGGCTGCCGAGTCGCTAGGATTAGCATTGGTTTTAAAAATCGAGGGCTTAGGGTATTCTCTTCCGCTCATCAGGGAAGCCGCTGAGCAGGAGCTGCTCTCTACACTTCCCAAGAATCGCATGCTGATACCCGGCAGCTTATCGCTCGAAGCGGTAGATGCCTTGGAAGACTGGCCGTCGATGGAGGTTCTGTTTGCGGTTGAAGGCGCCCTAGCAAAGACCGTCAATCGAGACCAATTACGTCAGTCGGTTCTAGGAGACCCCAAGGCGGATGCCGCGGCGAGATTGGAACAGCTGCTAGGCCTCGAACAAGCTCCCCTGATAAAGACCTCCCCGAGCTGGATGCCATGGCTACCCTGGCTGGGAATGCGCATCGATTTCAAGTGGGCATGGGAGAGCGCGTAGTTCTAGCTGTCGATCCAGGAGAGGTTCGGATCGGATTAGCCGTGAGCGATCCGACTGGCACCATCGCTCGTCCACTTCAGGTGATTGACCACATATCCCGGCAACAAAATGCGGCCACCATTGCCGAAGTAGCCTCGGCGCGCGGTGCGAATCTAATCTTGATCGGGTTACCCTTGGACGATGAAGGTGAAATCGGTCATCAGGCCAGACGATCGCTACGGCTCGCAGATGAACTGAGGAAAGCTACCCGGGTGGCAATTGAGACCTGGGACGAAAGTGGTTCAACCAAGAAGGCTGGTAGGAAGGATGATATGGTCGATGCTCGCGCAGCCGCCTACATCCTACAGGATTACCTGGATACGCAGGCCGGGGCGACGTGACCTTAGCCTTAAGGAAATCTACGATAGCCTGGCAGGAACACCTTGGGACCATCTGGGATGGCGCGTTGAGCTTGCCCAATGACTGAATCGGACAAGAGGCGCAGTCCCATCGGTCGCCTTATTGGCGGCTTGCTGCTTGTCGCACTGATCTGTGGCTTCATCGGATTTGCCGGAGCTTCGCTTCTCGCAGTCTCTGCGGTCCTCGGAGAACTAGGCTCTCCCGCGGACGACCTGAGCACGACCGAGCGCTTCACACTCGGGGCTTATCTGCTTTCCCAGGCTTCCGCCATAGATTCGGCAGCCGGCGACCCCGAGGCAGGAACCGACCTAGCAGTCGAGAGCGGTGCAAGCGCCCAATCGGTCGTCGATCAACTGGTAGGTGCCGGAGTACTCGACAACGGAACACTCCTGCGCAACTACATGCGCTACCGAGGATTGGACCTCGGAATCCAGGCCGGGTCCTATGAAGTGACCGGAGCGATGACGATCAGGGAACTGGCGTTGACCCTTCAGACCGCCCGGCCGTCTGACATTGTTGTGACCATCGTGGAAGGCTGGAGGCTGGAGCAGATCGCAGAAGCGATCGACGCAGCCGGCTTGAATTTCACTGGGCAGGAATTTTTAGCTGCAGCCCGTGCCCCCAGCGCGGACCATGAGCTAGCCTCGGTCACCGATTCGCTCGAGGGATTCTTATTCCCGGATACCTATCGATTAGAGCCAGATAGTTCGCCGGATGCATTTATCAAGACGGCCATGGATAATTTTCAGCGGCAGGTCGATCTAACGCTGCGGCAAAGCTTCGAATTACAGGGTCTAACCTTGAGCCAGGCTGTGACGCTTGCTTCAATCGTTGAGCGGGAAGCGATCGTGCCTGAAGAACGACCCATGATCGCGGCTGTTTTCTTAAAACGATTGAGAAGTGGGCTTCCGCTGGAAGCCGATCCTACCGTTCAGTACCCATTGGGCTGGCAGCCGGATGGATCGTGGTGGAAATCTCCGCTAACCTTGCTGGATCTCGAGGTGGATTCCCCATTCAACACGTATCGGAACGACGGTCTCCCCCCCGCCCCAATCGCCGCCCCGGGACTGTCCTCACTTGAGGCTGTGGGAACTTCAATTGAGACCAATTTTTTGTATTTTCGGGCAGCGTGCGACGGCTCAGGCCGCCATGAGTTTGCCGAGACCTTCGATCAGCACCTGCGGAACGCCTGTCCCTGAATCAGAGAACTAGTCGATGACAAAGTCGCCGAGTTTTCTGCGAATCTCGGGATTCTGCAATCGGCCGATGCCCTGCGCCTCGATCTGGCGTGCTCGCTCGCGAGTTACTCCGAGCTTCTGCCCGATTTGTTCTAGCGTATACGTCTTCCCATCCACCAGGCCGTATCGCAGCTGAAGTACCATGCTCTCTCGAGGAGGGAGCCCTTCAAGGGCTTCCATCAGGCCTTGAAACATCAACGCCTCGTTCGCCGCTTCAGCCGGTGCTTCAGCATCTTCATCTTCAATGAAGTCGCCCAAGACCGAATCCTCTTCCTCACTCGTTGGGGTCTCGAGCGAGAGCGGAAGTTGGGAAACTTTCTTCATATCCTCGATCTTATCGCGGGGCAGTTCAAGCGCATCGGCCAGCTCGGCGTTGGTCGGTGAACGTCCCAAATCTTGAGTGAGAATGTGAGTGGTTCGAAGCAATCGATTGATCTGGTCGCCCATGTGAACCGGGAGTCGAATAGTACGTCCCTGATCCGCAATGGCGCGCGTCACGGCTTGCCGAATCCACCAGGTAGCATAGGTCGAAAACTTCAGGCCGCGTCGGTACTCAAATTTCTTGGTTGCGCGGATCAATCCGATATTTCCCTCCTGGATGAGGTCTCCAAATGGGACGCCCCGGCCCAAATACTTCTTCGCCACGCTTATTACCAGTCGCGAGTTGGCGGTTAGCAGGTGCTCTCGAGCAGCCCACCCATCCTCAATCACAGCCTGGTGGTCCACAATTTGCTTGGGGCTTAGCCCACCTTTGGCGAGTTCCTCACGCGCTTTGATTCCACGTTCGATGCGCTTCGAGAGAGAAACTTCCTGCTCTGCCGTGAGCAGCGGAAGGCTCCCGACCTCCATGAGGTACATCCCAAGCGTGTCGTCCGGATCGCGCTCGACTGGATATGGTCGCGGCTTTGAGCCTGGTTGCTTGTGCCCACGGCGTTTCGTGGGAGTTTTCTTCGGCATTCATATCTCCGGTGTAACCCAAGATCTTGGCGAGTCTAACAGACCGATGTGCGACAGTATGTTCCAACGATACAATTTCAGAAGATTTATACGACAATTTGACCCGAGGGCTCAATATGACCCAAGGGCTCTAGACTCATTTGCGATAAACAGCCGTATATTGTCGAAGCGTCTATTTGGCTATGCGCAACCGACTCTAATCGGAATCAGCTAGCGTGTAGCACGATATCGGATCGGCCAAGCACTGGGAGGTGAAAGCGTGACCGAAAGAGAAATCCGCCCTTACGGAACCTGGACTTCACCAATCTCGGCCGCCGATGTTGCGGCCGGATCGAGCAGAGCAGGGCAGATTATTGTGTCGGACGGTATCGTGTACTGGTCGGAGTCCAGACCGAAGGAAGCCGGCCGTGTAGCTATTATGCGCCTGCTGCAGAATGGGGAATTGGCTGAGGCCACCCCCTCGGATTTCAACTGCCGGACCCGAGTGCATGAATACGGCGGTGGCGCCTTCTTCGCCGATGGCACAACCCTGTACGGCTCCAGCTTTGCCGATCAACGCCTGTACAAAATTGAGCCCGGAAAAGATCCGGTCGGCATCACGCCCGAACCCGGAGTTCAGGCCAGCCTCCGATACGCGGATGGCCGTCTGTCACCTGATCGCAGTCGCATAACCTGCGTTAGAGAACGGCACGATGCAGATGGCACGGTCGTGAACGAACTGGTTGAGCTCTCGCCTGATGGTGAGACTGAACCCAGGGTTATTGCCAGCGGTCGCGACTTCTATGCCGCCCCTCGACCCAGCTCGGATGGGAGGAGACTGGCCTGGCTGGAGTGGGATCAGCCCAACATGCCGTGGGATGGAACCGAGCTATGGATGGCCGCAATCGGAGCAGATGGAACTCTGCAGAAACCGGAAAAGATTGCCGGTGGTGTCGATGAATCTATCTTCCAGCCGGAATGGGGGCCTGCGGACACCCTGCATTTCGTCAGCGATCGAAGCGGGTGGTGGAACCTCTATCGCTGGCAAGAGGGTGAAGCGCAACCCCTGGCGCCAATGGAAGCCGAGTTTGGGTGGCCCATGTGGGTTTTTGGCCTCTCCCAGTACGTTTTTCTAGCAGATGGGCAGATCGCCTGTATCTACAGTCATGACGGCCTGGATACGCTCGCGGTGATTCAGGGCCAGGAGCTCAAGCCGTTGGATCTTGAACTAACGGCTTTCAGGCCGCGCAGCCTTCATTACGAACCGAGATCAGACCGGCTGGTTTTCGTCGGAGGGAGCCCCAATCTTCCTGGCCGAGCCTATGCTTTCGCAATCGACAGCGGCGATCTTGAGCCGTTGAGCCGCGCCGACGAAGATCTTCCGGATGCGGGCAATATCTCTCACGCCTCGCCCATATCGTTCCCCACCGCAGGCGGCCGGGAAGCGCATGCGTTCTACTATGCGCCAAGAAACAGGTTGTTCACTGGGCCCGATGGTGAATTGCCACCCTTAGTCGTGGCAATTCACGGTGGTCCAACAAGCCAAACTGATTCAGAATTTTCGCTCGCACACCAATATATGACCTCCCGCGGGTTCGCCGTCGTGGACGTGAACTACCGAGGCAGCACAGGCTATGGACGAGCCTATCGCCAAATGCTGAACGGTGAGTGGGGAGTTGCGGATGTCGAGGACTGCATCCACGCAGCACGCTACCTGGCAGACCGGGGCGATATCGATGGCGATCGGCTAATTATCCGAGGTGGCAGCGCCGGCGGGTATACGACACTTTCCGCACTGGTATTTCACGATGTCTTCGCTCTTGGCGCGAGTTATTACGGAATTGCTGATATAGAAGCCCTGGCGCTTGACACTCATAAATTTGAGGCACGTTACCTGGACAGCATGATCGGCCCGTATCCAGAGCAGATCGAAAAATATCGTGAGCGCTCTCCGATTCACTTCGTCGATCAGATCTCGTCCCCGCTAATCCTGCTGCAAGGCCGGGAGGACAAGGTCGTACCTCCAGCCCAGGCCGAACTCATGGTTGCCGCGCTCGAAGAAAAGGGCCTGCCATATGCCTACCTGGAGTTTGAAGGTGAAGCACACGGTTTCCGAGATTCAGAGAACATCAAACGCGCGCTTGAGGCGGAAATGTATTTCTATTCCAAAGTGTTTGGATTTGAAATGGGGGAAGCAGTGGAGCCGGTGCCGATCAAGAACCTTGAGAGCCTTGCCGATAACGCTTAGCTGATTGAGTTGGACGCGCTCGCGCCGCAGCTAGCGTTCGTTTTCGAAGGTCTTGTAGAAAAGCGGAAGCGGGTCGATATGTTCGGGCTCGATGACATGCGCTTCAAGGGCTCGGCCCTCAGCTTGCGCTCCACCGGCCTCATTATTAGCGTGCACGGTGAAGAGCGCATCGCCCTCCGCGATCTCATCCCCCACCTTGCGGTGAATCACCAGGCCTACCGAATGGTCAATCGCGTCGCCCTTCGTGGCGCGGCCGCTTCCTAGATCGACAGCCGCGCGTCCGATCTCCGCAGCATTGATACTGGTAAGGTAACCGGAGGCCGGGGCCGAGGCCGTATTGATGTATTCTGCCTTTTGAAATCGGTCCGGCTCATCCACAAAATTGACGTCTCCACCCTGCGCCTCAACCAGGGCCCGGAACTTGGAAAGCCCGGATCCGTCGATAAGCGCTGCCGAAGCGAGCTCTTTTGCAGAGAGTAGATCCTCGGCCTTGCCGGCCAGCCGCAACATGTGGCCCGCGACCTCCAGGCAGTGCTCCTTGAAATCCGGTGGCCCTGCCCCGTTCAAGGTATCTATTGCTTCTCGGACTTCCAGCGCGTTTCCCACCGCGTTCCCGAGCGGCTGATTCATGTCGGCTATCAGTGCTACGACGCGCCGATCTGCTCGATCCCCGATTTCAACCATCAGCTCGGCAAGTTCCTCCGCCTGCTCGAGGGTCTTCATGAATGCTCCCATCCCGACCTTAACATCGAGCACGACCGCTTGAGCGCCGGAGGCAATCTTCTTGCTCATTACAGAAGAGGCAATCAATGGAATGGATGGAACCGTACCCGAGACGTCCCGCAGGGCGTATAGTTTCCCGTCCGCGGGCGCGAGATCCACGGTTTGGCCACTCAGCACCAGACCGATATCTCCTAGCTGGCGCATGAACTGCTCTGTGGTGAGATCCACTCGAAATCCCGGAATGGATTCCATCTTGTCGAGCGTACCTCCGGAAAATCCCAGGCCGCGGCCCGACATCTTCCCCACCGGAACACCGATAGCAGCCACGATAGGCTCGACCACCAGCGTAGTCTTGTCCCCCACCCCGCCCGTGGAGTGTTTGTCGACGGTCAGCGGAACCACTCCCGTCACATCCAACTGCTCACCTGAGGCCACCATGGCCAAGGTCAGATCCGTGCTTTCGCGCGAGCTCATCCCATTGAGCAGCACCGCCATGGCCCACGCCGCCGCCTGGTAGTCTGGGATCTCACTGCGGGCAAATCCGGATATGAAGAACTCAATCTCTTCCTTGGTGAGTTCGCCCCCATCGCGCTTCTTGGTAATTACGTCTACCGCACGCATGATAAGGCGATTATACAGTCGGGGCCGGATCCACCAAGGAGATTTGGAGACAACACGCGATAGCCTTCGCGATCAGATCGGATTGAAGCTCCGGCTTGCTATAATCACCCCAATGACAAAAGCCGATTTACTTCTCAAGAACGCATATGTCGTCACTATGGACGATTCCTTCGGGCTGTTCCCTGATGGGGCAGTAGCTGTTCGTGACGGCGAAATCATTGCCGTCGGTCCTACAGAAGACATTCTGGCGGAATACGAAGCAAAAACCGTCCGCGATTGCAGCGGCAAAACCATGATTCCAGGCATTATCAATTCCCACACACACGCAGCCATGACGCTGCTTCGAGGCTTAGCTAACGATCGGCGCCTGGACGTTTGGCTGTTGGGTTACGTGATGCCTGTCGAACGCGAATACGTCACTCCTGACTTTTGTCATCTCGGCACGCTGATCGCTTGCGCCGAAATGATTCGCGGCGGCACTACATGTTTCGCAGATATGTACTATTTTGAAGACACGGTGGCAGAGGCGGTGGAGGAGGCCGGGATGCGCGGAATTCTCGGCCAATCGGTGCTTAAATTCCCTTCGCCCGATGCCGCATCCTTCGAGGACTCACTTGCGTATTCCCGCGACTTCCTCCAGCGATGGCAGGATCATCCACTTGTTGTTCCGTCCATCGCTCCGCATGCTCCGTACAGCTGCACGGAGGAAATCCTTCAGGCATGCACCGAGTTAGCGATCGAATTCGATGCCCCCCTGCAAATCCACATTTCGGAGACCCGCCAGGAAGTGGAAAACTGGCGTAAAGCTTATGGCATGCCCGTTGTTCCCTGGATCAAGAAGCTCGGGTTATTGGAGGCCAAAGTTCTGGCCGCACACTGCACACACATTGATGAGGGAGAAATTCACTCGCTGCAAAATGCAGGTGCTGGGGTATCACATAATCCATCCAGCAATCAGAAACTCGCTTCTGGCTTTGCTCCTGTGAAAGAGATGCTGGATGGTGGGCTTCATGTCGGGATTGGGACGGATGGCCCGGCCTCCAACAATGATCTGGACATGTTCGAAGAGATGAGGATGGCGAGTTTTGCACCCAAATCGGTCTCGGAGGATCCGACAGCCATTCCAGCCTGGCAAACCCTTGCCATGGCTACCAGAATGGGTGCTAAGGCACTCCATGTTGATCACTTGATTGGCTCTCTGGAAGTGGGAAAGCGCGCGGATATCGTTCTGGTCGATCTCAATACCATTCATGCGACGCCGCAGTTCACACATGACCCGTTGGAGATCTACTCGCGAATCGTGTATGCCGCGAAATCGACCGATGTCACCGATGTCATGGTGGAGGGAAAATGGTTGCTGGAGGAAGGTTCGCTTTTGACCCTCGATCCTCAAACGCTGATGAAATCGTCATCTGAAATTGCTGCGCTAATCTCGGCTTTCTTGATAGAGCGCGAGGATTCGGTCCTGTCTAAGCTCGTTGCAATCGGCGGAGCGGAGCAAGAGGAAAGCTATGAAGTGCAGATCAAGGTTCGTATATCAGATCCTGAGACTCTGATTGAAAGAATCCAATCCGAACCCATCGAAATTGAGCGTTCCGTTCGCTATTGGGAATTCGATACCTATTACACCTTCTATGATCCGAGCCAGGGACGTTTGAGATACAGAGAAGATGAATTCGTCGATTTAAATGCGGAAGTCTCTAGCGTGCGCGAGCGGTTGACCCTGATAGGTCCCGCGGCTGAGCACGAATACCCGGGGTCGGTTCTGCTCTCGCGCTCTCGGTTCATCGCACCCGCGACGCATAGTGAACGCTTCTACCGCGAATACTTTGACCCCAGCCATGAGTTCCATATTCACAAGGATCGTCTGCGCTGGTTGGTTCGCTTTAAGGACAATGAGTTTTTCATCAATATTGATAAGCTCATTCAACCTGCGACCGATGGTCATTTTCTCGAAATCAAGGCCCGTACCTGGTCCCGAAAAGATGCGGAGGAGAAAGCCGGGTTGATTCTTGAATTGCTCGAAACCCTTGGCCTTCAGGATGCGGAAGAAGTTAGGGAGGAGTACCCGGATCTCGTCTACGAGATCGCGCAGTAAGGTCCGATCCACTTACTCATAATATCGAAGGCGCCCCACGAAGGGCCCTTTCAATTTTCGAGCTGCAGCCGGAAGCTATTCGTCCGAATTCCTCAATCGCTGCTGCCACTCATACAGGAAATTAAGCGCTTCTAAGGGCGTGAGCTCATCGATCGAAAGCGACTCGAGATCGTCGAGTATTGGATTGCCGCCGGCGAAAAGCGGCAGCTGTGACGAAGGCGATCCACGACCACCATCTCCCTGCTGCTCAAGTTCAAGCAGCATTTCCTGAGCGCGCTGGATGACGCCCCGTGGCAAGCCTGCCAACTCCGCAACGTGAATTCCGTACGATTTATCTGCGCCGCCCGGAACGATTTTGTGCAGGAACACGACCTTTCCCCGTTCCTCGCTCACCGCGACGTTGTAATTGCGTACGCCCGGTAGGCTGTCGGACAACTTGGTCAGCTCGTTGTAGTGAGTTGCTACGAAGGCGCGGGAACGCAAGCGCGGATGGCTGTGGATGAACTCGACCACCGCCCATGCGATCGACAGCCCGTCGTAGGTGCTTGTTCCGCGGCCGATCTCGTCTAGGATCAGCAGGCTTCGATCGGTGGCATTGTGCAGCAGGTTGGCAGTCTCGAGCATTTCGACCATGAAGGTCGACTGGCCAGCGTGGATTTCATCCTGTGCGCCAATACGAGAAAAGATGCGGTCTGCCACGCCGATTTTCGCCGACTTCGCAGGCACGAAGCTCCCGATCTGAGCCATTAGCACGATTAGCGCAACCTGACGAAGATAAGTGGACTTCCCGGACATATTGGGGCCGGTGATGACTCGCACGCGCTCGCCCTCCTCCAGCACGGAGTCGTTTGACACAAAGCGCGGCGTGAATTTCTCCACAACCGGATGCCGGCCGTCTCGAATCTCCAGATCGTGTCCTTCCACGACTTCCGGCCGCACCCAATCCTGCGTAGCAGCATTTTCTGCCAGGCCGACGAGTGCATCGAGCTCACCGATCGTCCGGGCGGTTCCCAATAGCCGTGCTGCACTCTCACCGACTCTGGCAGAGAGCGTGCTGAATAGAGCGCGTTCAAGGCCGCGTATTTCTTCTTCTGCCGATAACACGCGGCTTTCGTAATCCTTCATTTCGGGCGTGATGTAGCGCTCCGCATTGACCAGCGTTTGTTTGCGGATGTAGCTTTCAGGCACTCGTTCTGCGTTGGCTTTGGTGACCTCGATGTAATAGCCGAAGACCTTGTTGTAGCCAACTTTGAGGCTGCCTATTTCGGTGCGCTCGCGCTCGTTGGTTTCGAGATCCGCGATCCAATCGCGCGCAGCTTGCGAAGCCTCGAGCACGGCATCCAGCTCATCCGAGTAGCCGGTCTTGAACACCCCGATCTGGTTGAGCGTGGCGGGTGGTTCATCCACCAATGCGGCTTCCAGTTCGCCCAGCACCTCGTGGCAAAGGTCGATCTGGTTTCCGAGCTCACCGAGCTGCTCGCTGTCCAATCGTTGCTTGAGATTCGGGATCGCTTTCAGCGCTTGCCGCAGCGCGTCCAAATCCCGTGGGGTGGCGACACCAGCCGCAGCTCGGTTAGTGATCCGCTCAAGATCCGGCAATCGCTTGAGTTCACTCTGCAGCTCGGATCGTAGAAGCCCATCTTCGAAGAGCGCCTGAACCAGCGCTAATCGGGAGAGGATACGGGAGTGATCGATCAACGGTCGATTGACCCAGCGGCCGATCGTCCGGCGACCCATCGGGGAAACGGAGGCATCAAGCACGCCCAACAGCGAGCCTTCCACCTGGCCGGTTCGAATAGTGCGGGTCAATTCAAGATTCCTGCGGGTCGCCGGGTCCATCACCATGAAATCCGCGGTCGAGTAAGTCGAGAGACCAGCCAGAAGGGAAAGCGCTGCAGCCTGGGTTTCCTTTAAGTAGTGCACGATTCCGCCAGCCGCTCTGACCGCAAGCGGCATGCCGTTCAAGCCATATCCATCGAGGTGGCTGACCCCCAGATGCGCTTTGAGGTCCTCCTCAGTGGAGTCGGGAGAAAAGTGCCATTCGGAGAGCGGCGTGAGGTGGCTTGTGATCGAGTCCCCCAGCGAAAGAGATTCTGGATAAATGATCTCGGCAGGCGCCAACCGGTGCAATTCCTGCCGGATTGCGCTGATGGGGTCCTGTGTTTTGATTTGAGTGGCCGCGAATTCACCGGTGCTGACATCTACATACGCCACTCCCACTTCGGTCCGATCCGTCACCACCGCCGCCAGGAAATTGTTTGCATCGCTGGGCAGCAAGCCGGGTTCCAGCACGGTGCCGGGCGTGACCACTCGAACGACCTCCCTGGGGAATAAGCCCTCCACGGGTCCATCTCCGATTTGCTCGCAGATCGCCACGTGGTAGCCCTTGTCGATCAGCCGCATTAGATAGTTTTCAGCCGCATGATGTGGGATTCCCGCCATGGGGACGCGATCGCCTTTTGCCACGTTGCGGGAGGTGAGCACGATGTCCAGCTCCCGAGAGGTGACTTCCGCGTCGTGGTCAAACGTCTCGTAGAAGTCCCCCAGGCGGAAGAACAGAATCGCGTCGGGATATTGACGCTTGATATCCAGGTACTGCTTTCGAACCGGTGACACTTTCATCATTCAGCATTCTAATCTCTAGGGAGGGTCTGGATACGATTCACGGGATTCTGCTTCGCGGCCGGAACAAGACTCACCGTGCTCTCCGAATCGATCATGATAAGATTCGCCGGGCCCGCGGAGGCGCCACCTTCCCGCTCGATCACAACCTCCCCTTATCAATGAAATACCGAAAACGACTTGCCGCCCGGCATTGGATTCTCACCTGCGCGCTTCTTATTCTGGGAGCCTGCGCTACCGATCCGAGCGGTGCGCGCGAGCTGACCTACGGCCTCACGCTCTCTCCAACCGGGATCGACCCTCATATCAACGCCTCGGTGGAGCTCGGGATCCCTCTCAGCTCGGTCTATGACACGCTCATCTTCCAAAACCCAGACACCGGCGAGTTTGTGCCAGGACTAGCATCCGAGTGGTCCGTCTCACCCGATGGGCTGACCTATACATTTACGCTGCGCGAGGACGTACTGTTCCACGACGGCACTCGGTTTGATGCCGAGGCCGTAAAAGCCAATATCAACTATGTGCTGGATCCAGACCACCGGTCCCAGAAGGCAGCCTCGATGCTCGGGCCGCTTATGGCGGTTGAAGTTCTCGGCCCGCATGAGGTTGCTTTCCGCCTGGATCGTCCCTACGCGCCTCTTCTCGATTCTCTCTCTCAGGTCTATCTTGGCATGGCATCACCGAGCGCGCTGGAGACCTGGGGGCCGGTCGACTATCAATTCAACCAGGTGGGCACCGGCCCATTCCGTTTCGTTGAATACCTACCCAACGATCAGCTGGTCCTGGAGCGCAACCCGGATTATGCGTGGGCGCCGGAAATCTACCGGCGGGATACGCCAGGCATTGATCGAATCACCTTCCGCTTCTTTGAAGACCCCGCCACGCGAGCATTGGCATTGGAGAGTGGGCAGGTAGATATTATTGGCGAACTGCCTCACCACCAAGCCAATCGGTTGGCTGAAAACGCTGAGTTTACGGTTGATCCGGTGCATATCCCAGGTCAGCCGCTTCAATTGATCTTCAATACTGAGCGCCCTCCCACCAGCGATGTCAGTATTCGCCGGGCGCTGGTGCTGGGAGTCGATCGAGCCAGAATAGCTGACACCGTGTTCGGGGAGTATTCGCCAGTTGCGGATGGCCCATTGTCGGCAGATACGTTCGGCTCTGCGCCCGACGCCGCGTTCCCCGATTATGATCCAGAGTTAGCAGCCGAATTATTAGAGGCTGCGGGTTGGGTCTTTCCTGAAGGCGGCAATACCCGCCGAAGGGAAAATGACAAACTGATGCTGGATCTTGTTGTACCGCCTTGGGGCTCGAACCCAGAAGTCGGTCAGCTGGTAGCGGCAGCGTGGGAAAATCTTGGCGCCGAGGTAACGTTGGCGGTGGCGCCGGGATTTGGACCGCTCAATGAGGCGCGCGCGGAGGGCGCTTACAACGCTATCGGAATGAACTCGTTCGGCACCGATCCGGATTTGCTGCGGCCTTTTTACGACTCTAACGGTTTCTTCAACTGGAGCGGGCATCGAGATCCAGAGCTTGATACGCTCTTAAAGGCAGCCGCAGAATCGTTCGAGTCTCCCGAGCAACGCGAGCAGCTCTACCGGGAGTTTGCTCAACGGGTTCGCGACCTATGGCTGATCCTCCCGGTGCGAGACTATGTGAATTTGGTTGGATCCAGCCAAAGAGTGGAAGGACTTCGCTTTTCTCCTCAGGGATGGTTTCCCTACCTGAACGACCTCGAATTACAGCCTTAGTCACGCTTGGACGCCGTCTGACTGGAGGGTTGCTGACCGCAGTCGCGGCTGTCACGTTGACTTTCTTCGCGCTGCGGCTCGCGGCGGGAGATCCGGTTGCCAGCCTGCTCTCTCAGGGCCTCACGACTCCTGAACGGGCTGAGGCCCTGCGCCGCAGTCTCGGATACCACCTCCCGCTTCTTCAACAGTATCTGCTATTCCTCGGCAATCTGGCCCGCGGAGATCTTGGTGTTTCGCTTTATTCCGGACAAGCCGTGTCTGACATCATCAGTTCTCAGCTGGCGAGCACCCTGCAGCTCGCGGCGCTGAGTCTGGCGATCGCGCTGCCGCTTGGGATTCTTCTCGGATCTGCTAGCAGCTGGAAAACGCGGCCTTCTGCCCAACGCACCGCGTCTACCCTTTCGGGATTGGCCACTTCGCTTCCGGTCGCCACCACCGGTGTTATCAGCCTGCTGATTGTGGGTCTCTTGGCCGGAGGACAGGCGCGTGGAGTTCAACTATGGCTCCCAGCCCTGGTGTTGGGGTTTGCGGCTTCCGGCCCATTTGCCCGCGCGGTGCACTCTGGGCTCGAATCCAGCCTGAGCTCACCCTACATTCTTGCTGCCAAGGCACGCGGCCTGCGACGAGGCCGGAGGATTTACTGGCACGCCTTACGGCCCGCGCTGCCAGCCGCGATCGCATTGATCGCTCTCGAAGCCGCATTCCTATTTGCGGGAGCGGTAGTTACCGAAACCGTATTCTCTCGACCGGGGTTGGGACGGACGTTGGTCCGCTCGATCCTCCAGGCAGATTTTCCTGTCGCGCAGGGCATCGTAGCGCTTGCAGCCCTGATTTATGTGGGCAGCCAGGTCGCGGCTGACGGACTCGGATGGATCCTGGATCCTCGCTTGCGGGACGAGGGATGATGCATCTCACGGGCTGGAAGGCAATGACCCATGGACGCGTGGCCCGATCCCGGTCGCTCGATGAACGGATGAATTGATGGCCAGACGCTTATCAATACTCTGGCTGGCCGCAATTATCGGGATCGCGCTGCTGGCTCCTCTATTGAGCCCACATCCTCCCGATCAGTCACTGTTTGAGCCGCTGGCGCCGCCTGGGAAGGACTTGCCGCTTGGTGCAGACGCGCTGGGCAGAGACTTCCTGGCAAGGATGTTGTACGGCGCTCGACTAAGCTTGCTGCTCACCGGGCTGGCGGTAACTGTCACGTTGATTCTCGGAGGGTTGCTTGGATTTTCTGCCGCTATCGTTGGCGGACGCTATGCGACGGCTGTCAACTGGCTGTCGAACGTACTGCTCGCGATTCCCGGATTGCTGCTGGCCATGTTGTTTGTGGCCGCATGGGGGCCCGGAATCGCGGCCGTGATTTTGGCGGTCGGAATTGGATTCGCACCAAGCTTCGGAAGGGTGACAAGAACTATCGTCAATAAGCTTCTGGGGGAGGGCTATGTCATGGCCGCCCAGGCCAGCGGCGGCAACAATCTGTGGATTACCTCCCGGCACTTGCTCCCCAACTCCTTGCCGCAGCTTACCTCTTACGCGGGCACCTACTTTGCATGGACATTTCTAGCGGTTACGACGCTAACCTTCCTTGGACTCGCCGGAGACCCGTCGATCCCAGAATGGGGTGCTCTCTTGAACAGCAGCCGTTCTCATCTCCAATCCGCTCCGTGGCTTGCGGCCGCGCCTGCATTGGCGATTTCGCTCACGGTGCTGGCAGTCCACGCAATCGCAGGGAAAGAACCCCTGCGCTGAACTTTTTCCCCGGCTAGCGCACAATCAAGTCGCGGCTGTAGTTTTTCCACCGTCTAGACTGTTTCAAGCCGCGCGTTGTGCACAGGAAACCCCATTCATTTGGCGCGCAAGCCGCGTTTTGGTATGCTCCCTCCGAATGTTGATCATCATTCTTGTCGGCCTGGCCCTGGTCTTCGATTTCCTTAACGGTATGCACGACAGCTCTAACATCGTGGCAACCGTGATTTCATCCCGGGCCGCCCGCCCGAGGGTCGCACTACTGTTAGCCGCCATCTCGGAATTTATCGGCCCGTTCCTGTTCGGCGTGGCGGTGGCTACAACGATCGGTGATGACCTTCTGGAAGCGGAAGCCATCACCCAAACCGTCGTAGTAGCCGCCCTGGCAGCAGCCATCATTTGGAATTTGATCACCTGGTATTTTGGATTGCCTTCCTCCTCGTCGCATGCGCTGATAGGCGGCCTATTAGGAGCCGCCATCGTCGCGGCCGGTGTTGGTGTGGTGAAACTCGATGGCCTGATGAAGATCGTCCTGGCGCTTTTGCTTTCTCCACCGCTTGGGCTGCTGACCGCATTCTTATTCATGCGCCTTACGCTGTGGGCCGTGCGAGGCGCGACGCCCGGCGTGAACACTGGTTTTCGACAAATGCAGATTCCGACGTTGATCGGGCTGGGGCTCAGCCACGGGTCCAACGACGCACAAAAGACCATGGGCGTCATCGCGCTTGGCCTCCTGACCGCCGGAATCACTGATTCGTTTATTATTCCGACCTGGGTGATCTTCGTAAGCGCCGCCGCGATCGCGCTGGGCACGTTGCTAGGCGGCTGGCGGCTGATCCGCACCCTTGGAGGAAAAATCTACAAGGTGCGCCCGATCCACGGTTTCACCTCACAGGTTTCGGGAGCGGGGGTGATCCTCGGCGCGTCGATATGGGGTGGGCCGGTCAGCACCACCCAGGTGATGAGCTCGGCCATCGTGGGTGCCGGCGCCGGCGAGCGGGTCAATAAAGTACGCTGGAATGTCCTGCGCTCTATGGTCTACGCCTGGTTGTTGACAATTCCCATCACTGTTGTCATTGGAGGAATTTTGTATCTGATTCTGAACCAATTCAGCCTCTGATCAGGCTGAGCTAATCACAAATCCGGTCGGCCAACCAATCCGCAGTTAATCGATCTGCAACCAGGATCGGATTCGCTCAATCAGCCGATCGGCCAGCCCCTCACTGCTGTCATTCCATTCGATATCGGGATCATCCGCCTTGAACCAGTTTGCCAGCCGGCGCACGAACTGCCTGGTCAGTCGGCGCATCTCCACCACGGCCTGCTCGAGTGTCTGATTGCCAAGCAAGTATTCGCCAATCTGCCGGTAGCCAATGCCTGACATGGGCGGATGATCCAGCTCGATCCCGCGGTCCAGCAGCGCCTGCACTTCGTCAACCAGCCCGTGCTTCAGCATGCGATCGATTCGCTCGTCGATGCGGGAGTAAAGCTCTGTCCGCGGGAGATGGAGGCCGAGTCGAAGGATCCGGTAGTCTGGCGGGCTGGCACGGCGCTGCTCGCTTGGAGGAGTTCCGGTGAGTTCGTAGACTTCAAGCGCGCGGGCAACCCTACGGACGTTTGCAGGATCGATCGTGGCTGCCGAATCGGGATCAACCTTTTCCAGTTCAGCGTGAAGCGCGGAGGTGCCGTGCTCAGCAGCAAAGTCTTCGTATCTGGTCCGAATGGAATCGTCGGCTGCTTTCGGCGGCGGGACCCAGCCTTCCAGGATAGCCGTCACGTACTGCCCGGTCCCTCCCACAAGCAGCGGAAGCCTGTTTCGTTCCTGCACATCGACTATCGCCACGTCGGCAGCATTCTTGAACCTCGCCAGGCTCCAGCTCTGCTCGGGCTCCGCGATATTAATTAAGTGATGAGGAACCTGGGCGAGCATTTCCGGGCTCGGCTTGGCAGTTCCGATATCCATTCCACAGTAGATGAGCCGGGAGTCGGCGGAGATGATCTCAGCCTCCAGCGCCTTACCAACCGCGATCGATATCTCTGTCTTGCCAACCGCGGTAGGGCCTACAATTGCGACGAGCGAGGCTGTCAGATCCATCATCGTAACCTCGGCTAACCCTCCACCGCAGAGACAATGTGTTCCAGGCGAATCACACTGCCGTCTTGCGCCATATCAATAGCGATCACATCGATTCGCCACTCAGCATCGTCGCGATTTTCACTGCTTAGATAGGCATAGGCGGTTTGGATCAGTTTTTGCCGTTTTGAGCGAGTGATCGACTCCTCCGGCAGTCCGTACGTCTGGCTGCGGCGGGCTTTGACTTCTACAAACACGATCTCATCACCTTGCTCCGTGATCAGATCCATTTCGCCCTTTCGCCATCTCCAGTTGCGGTTCAGGATGCGGTAGCCCAGGCTCATAAGGTGCTTTTCTGCCACCTTCTCGCCGTGAATTCCGAGCTCTTGCGGCGTAAGTTGAGGCGTCATGGGCGATTTGGCCCCATTCTGCAAAGAATCAATCGGTTGACAGCCAGCTTAACACAACATTAGAATGTGACATCTACCTTTGTGCGGCCGAGACCCCCTCGGCCGCCTGGAAGCCATCTTAGCGGGCAGAACCGCGGTGAAAAGGAGGAGA
>CBDTZL010000019.1:0-22597 GCA_965364895.1 uncultured bacterium | reverse complement strand
TCGCGAAGCCGGCCGCTATCCCCAGAAGTACTCTGCCCATGGCGCGATTGCTCAATTAACGAACCTCACTTCACGTAAGAATACCGGATGCTAATCGGGCTGATTGTTGCCAGGACTTCTCGCAAATAATCGGCTCCTCAGCCGCATAAGGGGGATAGTGTAAACTAATCTGGCGTGGCATATGAGGCTGCAAAAGCCAGATTTGCATTATTTGAGAGGAGGCGCAAAATCGCAACTGAATTCACCGTAACGCTCGAGCATCGACCCGGCCAGCTAGCCAGCCTATCCAAGTCTCTTGGCGAAGCAGAGGTTAATATTCGAGCACTTTCTGGCATGGTCTGTGATGGAAAAGGGATTCTTAAATTGCTTACCAGTGACGAAGCGTCCACTCGAGGCAAGCTTGATGAACTTGGAATTCCATTTGAGGAGCAAGAGATTCTTACCGTAACCATGCCCGATCGGCCTGGCCAGCTTGGCGATTTCGCGGAAATGCTAGGCGAGGCTGACGTTAACATCGAGACCATTTTTGTGATCGATACCGCCTCCGGATTTACAGAACTCGCGATTGCGGTAGACGATATAGAAAAAGCGAAATCCCTGCCGCTGGGACAATTCTGAACGCGGTTTCGGTCTCCGTGTCAACAAAGACAGGCGAGGTGCCCGCGCCTGCTGAACACCACCAGGGGTTGATGGGAAGAATTGATGTTCGATAGGAGAACGCTTGCTTGGCTTGCTATCGGCGGCAGCTTACTCCTGTGCTTTCCGTGTGGCTGCTTCAACGGAATCATGGCGGCTGCCGGCGGAGCAGCCTTGATATTCCCAGATATCGAAACAGGAATTTCGGCGGCTGAAAACACCTACTTCGCGGGCATATTTAGCGGGTTAGCTCTGGTGGCGCTCATTCCGGGAGTAGCTTTGTTTATTTGGGGATTGCGCGCACTTCGACAGGAACCAGACTATAGCAGTTCGTGATTGCTTGGCTCAACAATGAAGGGTGATGATAATATACATGGCCGCTGGAAGCCTGGGGAATCCCGATCGAGCACCAATCGAATAACCAACTCAGTTTGAGCCACGTGATCTAACTTTCCATGAACCAATTCATAAGCGAGGCTCGCTAAATGCGCGAGCGAACCATTCTTCTAATTACACTGCTGGGGCTGGGGATCGTCGCGGCCGGTGTTGCGGCTGGGGTATTGGCTCAACCGCTTCCTCAAATTGCGACTACCGAAGCCCAGAGTGTCTCGCAGGCTCTCAAGGTCTTCTTCGGAATTTCCGCGGCAGTATTTGTCGGTATGGAAGGTCTGCTTGTATTTGCTGCCGTAAGAGGGCACCTGCTCGGCGAGAGTAAAGGGAAAATCGGGAGCGGACTCGAGATGCTGTGGATCGCACTTCCTGCGCTCTTAGTTGCCGTGATCGTGATTTATTCCGTTAACGTCCTGTCAGATATCGAGACCCCTGCTAAAAATCCCATGCGTGTCAGAGTAACAGCAAGCCAGTTTGAGTGGGAGTTTTTCTACGTCGAATCGGCAGTCTCGTCAGACACCCTCGTACTACCGGTTGGCAGACCGGTTGAGCTTGTTTTCACATCCGACGACGTCATCCACTCGTTTTGGGTACCGGCCTTTGGCGAGAAGGTTGATGCCGTGCCGGGTATCGTGACCTCAATCACGATTACCCCCCTCAAAGTGGGGTTCTACCAAGGCGTATGTGCGGAGCTCTGTGGGGAGGGCCATACAGTGATGCAGGCTGAGGTCAGGATCCAAGAACTCACAGCATTCAACACATGGCTGGGCTCCCAGTGAGTTCTCAAGCAGTTCCGTTGACTGGCGCGAGACGCTATCTAAGAATCAGCGCGGACCACGAAGTGGTCGGCGCCCAATTCCTGGTGACAGGTTTCGCGTTCCTGCTGATCGGCGGGCTATTGGCACTGGTGATCCGAGCCGAGCAGGCATTGCCTGGATTTAACTTTCTTGGTGGGGACGTCTATAACCGCCTCTTCACCAATCATGGCTCAATCATGATCTTCCTGGCGCTGATGCCAGCGGTTCTCGGTTTAATTCATGCGGTGCTGCCGGCAACAGTTGGCGCGGCCAAGGCAGCCTTTCCCAGATTGGGCGCGATTTCGTTCTGGTTGATCCCCTTGGCCGGCATGCTCATGCTGGCAAGTTTCTTCGTAGGAGGCTCTTCCGCCGGATGGACGTCCTACACACCGCTCTCGGTCCAAGTTCCTGGCGTGGGGCAGACCATTTGGGCGATCAGCCTGATCTTGCTGGTCAGCTCGCTGGCTCTTAGCGCACTCAATTTCCTGTTCACAATTCGCGATCATCAAATGGAAGACCGTTGGGAGACTCCGCTATTCGCCTGGTCTGTAAGGGCTAGCTCGGTGATGGCTTTGATCGCCTCGCCGGTGCTGTTGCTGGCGCTTGTGCTGCTGCTTGTCCAGCGGATTGGCGGCCCTCAGCTTGCCTTGATGGACAGCGCGGTCGGGGTCACGGTTTGGCAAAATTTCTTCTGGTTTTTTGCGCACCCCCTGACGCTCATCTTGATGCTGCCGATGATTGGGGTCATCAGTGAAGTCGTGCCTTCCTACTCGGGTAGACCCATCGTGGCCCACCGTTCGTCGGCCATCGCCATAGTGGTTGTCGCCGGACTCGGGCTGGTCGCCTGGGGACAGCATATGTTCGCAAGCGGTCTGATCGCCTGGCTGCGAATTCCTTTCATGGCGGCTTCGATGGCAGTTGCCATTCCACTGACATATATCGTGTTTGTATGGATCGCCACCATATGGCAGGGGAAGGTTCGATTCGAGACACCTATGCTGTTTGCGCTCGGGTTTATCGCACTATTCATCATTGGCGGGTTGAGCGGCTTGATCCTTGCCTCCGTGCCCATCAATCTTCAGCTGCACTCCAGCTATTTTGTGCTCGGGCACTTTCACATCGCGTTGCTTGGCGGGGCGATATCCGGTTTGTTTGCAGGAATTTACTATTGGTTCCCGCGACTGTCAGGCAAGGAATATGATGAAGTGCTGGGCATATTGCATGCCTTAGGTCACACGGGGGCCGTATTTCTGACCTATTCACCGATGTTCATACTGGGGCTGATCGGGCTTCGCAGACGTGTGTTCGACTACCCAGCCGGCCTGGATATTGAAATCTATCAGCTCGGCATTACGGCGGGAGCGCTGATGCTCGCAAGCACCGTAATGTTGTTCCTTTACAACATGTTCTTCAGCATCTTGCGCGGAGATTCGGTGGAGCAAGATCGGTCCAAAATCGGATGGTCGTTCCAGCCCATGAGCGAGAGCGATCTTGGCTGAGCAAATCCGCAGCGGGATCTCTCAAACCCGGGTTTTTCGCGACTATTTGGCGCTAACGAAGCCCGCCATTGTGGTGCTGCTGCTGGTCACGACGTTGTGCGGGATGATTGTGGGCGCCTCGGGATTCCCACCGATCAGCATTCTGCTCCTAACCTTGCTTGCGGGTGCGCTCACAGCGGGCGGAGCCGGCGCGTTGAATCAATACATTGACCGGGGCATCGATCGCAAGATGGTTCGAACGCGAGGAAGACCGGTTGCCGACGAGCGAATTCCACCTCGAGATGCTCTGATTGTCGGGCTCGCACTCTCCGCAGCAGGAATCATTATTCTTGCGCTGGGAGTCAATGCTCTGAGTGCCCTGTTGGCTGCAATTGGGCTTGTTTATTACGTAGTCTTCTACACGATGATTTTGAAGAAATCCACCCCTTCGAATATCGTGATCGGAGGCGCGGCGGGAGCCATACCACCGCTGGTGGGGTGGGCGGCGGTAACCGGCTCTCTAACGATGCCGGCGCTATTTTTATTCGCCCTGATTTTCTTCTGGACGCCGCCACATTTCTGGGCGCTGGCGCTTCTCAAGCGATCAGACTATCAGCGGGCAAATATTCCAATGCTGCCGGTCATCCGTGGCAGCGAACATACGCGCTGGCAGATCTTGCTGTACAGCGTGCAGGTGGTGGCGCTGACGTTGCTAATGCCTCTGGTCGGGCTAGGGGGTGTGCTATACATCGCGGTAGCCATCGTTCTCGGGATTGGCCTGATCCACCACGCTCACAAGCTCCGACAACGCGGTCAAAATCGAACTGCGTGGCGAATGTATCGCTTCTCCAGCCTTTACCTGGCTGGCATCATGGTGGCCCTCATGGCCGAGGCCCTGTTCATTGGATAGGTGTTAGACTTTTTAGAGTCAGAAGGAATGGAGCGAAGAAATGGTTGAAACAACCCAACTAGACAAGGTGGATGTAGTAAAGGCGGCCGGCAGAATCGACAGCCACACCTCGCCTGAGCTCAAAGAGGCCTTTGACGGCCTGCTGGATCAAAGCCGATATAACCTGGTATTCGATATGAGTGAAATTGAGTTCCTTTCAAGCAGCGGGGTTTGGGTCTTGCTTGAAACTCAGAAGCGATGCCGTCGCCGTAACCGCGGGGATCTCGTTATAGCCAGCGCTAACGAAAACATCCAAAAAACCCTCGATCTCGCCGGTCTAATGCATTTCATGAAAATGTATGAGGATGTTGATTCAGCGGTCGGCAGCTTCTAGCATCCAACGATGCCAAGCGAGACGTTCGACGCTCGTTTCGAGAATTTGGCGCGGATCTGCAAGTTTGTCACAACCGCCGCCAGACAAGTGGGATTTAATGATGCACAGGTTTACGACGTAGAGCTTGCAACCAACGAGGCCTGTACGAACATCATTGAGCACGGTTACGCGGAGAATCCTGACGGAAAGATCGAATGCTCTGTTGAAGTGGAGGCCAAAGTCATTACTGTAGTACTCCGAGATTGGGGAACTCCATTTGACGCAAGCGACGTTCCCGACAAGGACTTCGAGGTACCGTTGCAAGAATTAGGTCCACGGGGTGCTGGGTTGCGGCTGATGCGGGGAACGATGGACGAACTCGAATTTGAGCGGCTGCCTGGCGACGAGAACCGCGTAACGATGAAGAAATATCGCCAGTCCAAGCGATAAGGCACTACGATCCTCAAGGCAATATCGTCACAGCGTGACGCTTCTCCCAAATAATCGAATAGTCTTATTATTAGATCCTGACCAGATTTCCTCGGCCACAAGGTCGAGGTTTTTTTATAACCAGAGTCCCACATAGGTACTTATGACAAGTAATCGCCCGAGATGTATAATATGCGGGCTCAGCGAGCAGACCCGAAATGAGAGCCGCGATCGATCGATTCTTGTCCTATTTGAAGCACGAGAAAGGTGCTGCTGAAAACACGCTGCTGGCGTACTCGACAGATGTTCGCCAGTTTGAGCAGGTTCTCAGCGCAAGCGCCGGATCGCTGGTGAAACCCGAGGAGCTAAAACCCACAATGGTGGCTAACTATGCGCGGTGGCTGGACGGGCAAGGGTATCGACCGGCCACGGTATCGCGCAAAATGGCCGCCTCACGGGCGTTTCTGATTTTCTTGGAACAACAAGAGGGTGCCGTCAGTTCAAGCACCTACGCAGTGCTCCATCCACCCCCGGCTCCGAGAACCCGACCCCGTACGCTCTCACGTGAGCAGGTGCATAGCCTGTTGGAGGCACCAGCTCAGACCGGAACGCCGCGTGGTCTCAGGGACGCGGCCATTTTAGGATTGCTCTATGTCGGCGGACTTCGAGCATCAGAGGCAGTCGAATCCAACATGCAGAACATCGATCTCGCCGATGGAAAATACCTTCGGGATGCTGGTGATCCCGTGGCTGTGAATCTAGGAATAGCCTTGGATCCAATGCAGCTGTATCTCAGAGCCGGCCGCCCGTATCTGGTCAAGGACGAGAAGGAGCAGGCGCTTTTTCTCAATTTGCGGGGCAAACGCTTGAGCCGACAAGGGCTTTGGTTAGTGGTCAAACGGTGGGCGGCAGCGGAAGGATTTGGATCGGACATCTCCCCACACACACTCAGGCATTCATTAATTCGACACCTGCTGGACGATGGCAAGAGCAAGCGCGATATACAGCAAATGCTGGGTCTCAGCAGCCCCAACGCCATTCGGGTGACCGCCCGGTGAGCAACCAAGAGTCCAGCTTGGAACAAATCGATTCCATCGTCGCCGCAATCCAACACAAGATTGAGGTAGAGCCAAAGATTGGGCTTGTGCTCGGGTCGGGCCTGGGCGCTGTAGCAGATGCGGTCGATTCGCCCAACGAGATTTCCACAGATGAACTCGAAGGATGGCCAAAGTCAACCGTCGAAGGTCATGCCGGCAAGCTAATAATTGGCGAGCTGGAGGGGCAAAACGTGTGTGTCGTTGATGGCAGGGTGCATTTCTACGAAGGGCACTCGATGGCTAGCGTGGTAGTCCCCGTCAGGGTCCTCAAGCGGCTGGGCGCCGAAGTGCTCATCGTGACTAACGCCGCAGGCGGCGTGAATCAAAATTTTGAGGCCGGCGATTTGATGCTCATCACAGACCACATTAATTTTCCGGGGATGGCGGGACATTCTCCATTGCGTGGGCCGAATCTGGATGATCTAGGGCCTCGGTTTCCAGATATGAGCCAGGCTTACGACCGAGAACTTCAAAAGGTTGCCCGAGAGGTCGCAGCTGAACAGGGAATTGAGCTTCGGACGGGTGTGTACTTTTTCCTGGCAGGTCCGCTGTTTGAGACTCCCGCAGAGCTGCAATTTCTCAAGGCCAACGGGGCGGATTCTGTGGGAATGTCAACCGTTCCAGAGGTTACAGCAGCTCGCCACGCGGGGTTGCGGGTGTTAGGTCTATCTGGGATTACCAACATGACCAGCCTGGATGGCAGCCACGCAGCCACCCACGAAGAGACCCTGTCGGTGAGCAGCCTCATTGCTCCTAAACTGGTCCGACTCATCAAGGGTGTTGTTGCCAGGCTCTAGGACAGATGGAAGAGGCTCTGCTCCTTATTGCATCCCTCCAGGGTTGGCTCTTTCTCTTATTGCTGCTGACCGGTTTGGTGTATCTGCGGCTGGCGCTCAAGTGGCAAAGCGAAGTTCGCAGTTCGCAATTTGGCCTCGAGCGGGAGAGGGCCGGCAGCAAGCGATCGCGAGCAGCCGGCATGCTAATTCTCATCCTGGCAGCGGCAGTCGCAACATTCGTGATATCGACCTTTCTGGTTCCCCAATTTCCCGCTAGCCTCCAAGCGACCGCGATCCCGACCATTTCATTGCTTGATCCGGAAACTGCTCCGGGATCTTCTGCCGGGCTACCAGTCACCCCAAACGGAGCGGGGTGCCTAAATGAGGGCGCTACGATCATTTCGCCAATTCCGGGCGAGGAACTTCGCGGCTTGGTGGAAGTGCGCGGGACCGCCGACATCCCAAATTTCGCTTTTTACAAGATTGAAATCAGGCCCCGCGAGCCCAACTCGGTGTGGCAGGTGATAACTGCCGGAACGGAAATCCTGTCAGAAGAGGTGCTTGGGTTGTGGGATACGAACCTTGTCGAGAATGGGGTGTACTTGCTACAGTTGGTGGTCACGGATACCGTGGGGAACGCGCCGCTTCCGTGCACAGTAGAAATTGTTGTGCTCCCGGAGGAAAGATAGATAGTATGGAAATTCGTCACGCTGTTTCAACCGACATCGCCGCGCTCATGGCCATGGATCACAGCTATCAAACCGACCATGTATGGCAGATGGCGCTCAGCCCCTCTGCAATCGAAACCACTATTGCGTTCCGAGAGGCGAGACTGCCGCGCCTGATGCGAGTTGACTATCCCAGGGATCCTGGCAGGCTCGCCGACGAATGGACAAATTCCTCCGAAATTCTCATCGCAACTTCCGAGCAAACAACCCTTGGATACCTGATCATCGAGTCCGGAACAGCACCCGAAACGGGCTGGGTCACGGACCTTGTGACGGATGCTCCACACAGACGGGAAGGTATTGCATCCCGGCTGCTAGCCAGCGCAAGGCAGTGGTGCCGGGAGCAGGATCTCAGTCGTCTTACATTGGAAATGCAGAGCAAAAACTATCCGTCGATTCGCCTGGCTCGAAAGCTAGGATTTGTACTCTCCGGATATCATGATCGCTATTTCCCCGATGAAGAGATCGCGCTGTTCTTCACGCTCAACCTGAGGTAACGATATCTTTCAAGCGATAAATGCGGGCTTGCCCATCGTTGTTCAAATCCTAAATGCGGGCAATGCGATCACGGCCTTCTCGCTCCTTTTCTACGCGCTGACCTTCAATCTGCGTGAACGAACCGCCAGGATTCTTGCGCTCTTACTAGGCTGTCTTGCAATCGTATACGCCACCGATGTCCTGGCCGGAACTGCAATTCTCGATTCAGAGAAAGCGATTTGGCTGCGCGCGCAATGGCTAGGGATAAGTTTCGTTCCTGCCGCATATATGCATCTATCCGATGCTCTACTGGCTGCTACCGGAAGGCCTTCCCGTGGGCGCCGAAATTGGATCATTCGAGTCGCTTATTTGCTGAGCATCATGACATTCGGCTTGGCAGCTCTGACCACGCTGCTGGTCGGGGATCTGGCCACCGTCGGCCCAATCGCATACCTGACCGCCGGCCCGCTCTTTCCTGCATTCTTAGTTTTCTACCTTTTGAGCCTGACCTTTACCGTCGTTAATCTTTGGCGGGCCTATAAGCGCAGTCTGACGAAGGTGAGCAGGCGTCGAATGCGCTACCTGATGTTCGGAGCGCTTGCCCCTTTCCTTGGAACCTTTCCCTTTCTAACTGCCGCGGGCGGGATCGCGCCTCAGGCGCCGACTATAACCTGGATCATTCTGCTCGGTGTAAACATCCTGGTGGCAGCGCAGATGGTTCTGATGTCGTACGCGGTGGCCTACTTTGGAGTGAGTTTTCCAGATCGGGTCGTCAAGTCTCGCCTGTTTCAGTGGATTTTGCGCG
The DNA here is from genome assembly GCA_965364895.1 of uncultured bacterium. GTDB lineage: Bacteria > Chloroflexota > Anaerolineae > Anaerolineales > E44-bin32 > JADFRG01. The sequence goes on along the minus strand of CBDTZL010000019.1, from coordinate 13,722 downwards.
GCCCGGTCGTCGCATCTGTCACTCTGGCGATCACCGTACTGGTAAACCGAGCCGGGATGCTTATGGGCCTGGAAAACAGCCGGGCCGTTCCATTCACAATGGTTGCGACCATCCTAGCTTTGCAATTTATTATCACTCTGGTGCGGCCTACGATCGAGCGATGGTTGTTTTATGGTCAGGACCGAAGCGATGTAGAGCGGCTTCAATTGCTGGAGGAAAGGCTGCTCACCACCGGCGATCTTCGCCAATACCTGGAGTCGATTCTCAATGCGGCTTGCGATCTCTCGGGAGCGCCATCCGGATTTGTGGCGGTCGTTGAGGACGGATCCGTGGAACTTGAAGTAGCGGTAGGCCCAGAGGATCCCCTGGAGGGGGCTGAGGCTCTTCCGCCGATTCTCCTGGCCGAATCTCAGATCGAAGTCGAGCACCTCGGCCCAGTGTACCGATGGAACGATTACTGGCTCACGCCGCTTCATGGACCAGAATCGGATGTGGTTGCTGGCATCATGGGATTGCGATCGTCAGAGGACCCGAACGAATTGGAATTGGAAGCCATCGAAGGCCTGGGCTTGCTCAGGGAACGAGCGACCGTGGCGCTCACCGACCGCGCTCTTCAGAAAGATGTGTTCTCCGCGGTTGATAGGCTGGTTCCGCTGGTTGAGGAAATCCAGCGGATGCGATCCGCGGCTCGCTACGGTAATTTGCAAACACTGGCAATGCCGCTTGAAGAAGTCGCCGGGGATGCTGGACTAGCAGACCTGGTGAAGGAGGCGCTTGGACACTATTGGGGTGGTCCAAGGCTGACCGAAAGCCCGCTGCTGGGATTGCGCATCGTCCGGGACGCCATGGAAGATCATGATGGGAACGCGGTCAATGCGCTGAGGTCCATCCTGATGAGGTCCATTGATAGGGTGCGGCCTGAAGGCGAGCGGCGGTTCACGGCAGAGTGGATGCTCTATAATATTCTGGAATTAAAATTCTTACAGGGACGCAAGGTGCGAGATGTAGCAATGAGGTTGGCAATGTCCGAGGCCGACCTCTATCGAAAGCAAAAAGTGGCAATCGAATCGGTGGCTAAGGCGATGGCCGAGATGGAACGCGAAGCCACCATGTCTTCTCGTGCCGAATCCTCCTTGTAGCCCCTGGCTCAAGTTTCGCAAATCTTCCGGCTTGCGTTTTTTGGCTTGCAAGGCCAAAATTTGTTGGAAATCTCATGATGATTGCACGTAGCAGGAGTCGCGATCTTTTCGGCATTCTCCTTATCTCGGGTGCAGCGATCTCTCTTCTTGGGTTGGCAGGATTGACTCGAGGCGGACTTGTAGATCCATGGATCGGTCTGCTGGAGAGCTGGTTGGGGTGGGGCGCAATTGTGATTCCGCTGACCGGGTTAGCAGCCGGCATCGTGGTTCTAGGGGCACAAAGGCGGGAGCTGAAGTGGAGCCGGATCCTTGCGCTCGAACTAGCCCTATTTGCCACATTGGGCTTGCTCAGCGCATTGTTGGCGGATGGTTTGCCGCAGGCCGAGATCGGCGAAGGCGGAGGGATCGTAGGCTGGTCGATTGCCCGCGCGCTGGGGAGCGTTTTTGGCCGGTGGGGCCGGATGGTTGTCTTGCTTCTGCTAGCTGGGGTAGGGATGTACTGGTTTATGCAGCGCAGGGCACAATCGGTGGCCGCCGCCGCGCCACCTACAGAAGAAACGGAAGACGCAGAGCCTGCTGTCCCGCAGCAGTATCGCAAGCGCTTCAAAGTTACAGATGCCGGGTCCGAACCAGACCTCCGGCCCAAGACAAGGCATCCTGACCTTCCAGCAATGACAATTCTCGAGAAGGGGGAGACTCAGCGTGTCACGGCCCGCGAGGTCAACCGCGCGGCGGGCATCATAGAGAAGACACTGAACGAATTCGGCCTTCCTGCGAAGGTGGTGGACTATCGTTCCGGACCTTCGGTGACCCAATTTGCGGTTGAGCCGGGAACCATTGAGCACACTTCTCCGGGCGGCGCGGTATCAAGAAACAAGGTTCGAGTCTCGCAGATCTCATCTCTGGCAAACGATTTGGCGCTTGCACTTTCGGCCTCCGCAATTCGCATCGAGGCGCCAGTGCCTGGTAAGGCCTACGTGGGCATCGAAGTGCCGAACCAGAAGGCCGCCCTGGTCACTATCCGCCCGATACTTGAATCTGCCACTTATCAAAGTGAACGATCGCGTCTGGCTATTGCGCTTGGCCGTGATGTTGCTGGCGCGCCGGTAGTGGCCGACCTCGCCTCCATGCCTCACCTATTGATTGCTGGAACCACAGGCTCCGGGAAATCGGTGTGCATTACATCCATCGCGACCAGCCTGGCGATGAATAACAGCCCTGATGAGCTCCAATTCGTTATGATCGATCCAAAGCGGGTAGAGCTGCTGCGCTTCAACGGCTTGCCTCATCTGATGGGAAAGGTTGAGACGGACCTAACCCGCATTGGAGGCGTCCTGCGCTGGTGCACGGTAGAGATGGATCGCCGCTTCAAGCTTCTTGAGCAGGAGTCGGCCAAGGACATCACCGCCTACAATCGAAAAGTAGCGCGGCGCAAGAATCCTTCGACCATGCCTCGTCTCGTTGTCTTGATCGACGAGCTTTCTGATTTAATGATGTTAGCCCCAGATCAAACCGAGGGCGCGCTTGTTCGCCTGGCTCAAATGGCAAGAGCTACAGGCATCCATTTGGTTGTGGCGACTCAGCGGCCCAGCACGGATGTTGTCACGGGGCTCATCAAGGCAAATTTCCCTGCACGCATTGCCTTTGCTGTGGCTTCAGCGGTGGATTCACGTGTCATCCTCGATACATCTGGCGCAGAAGCCCTGCTGGGGCGAGGCGACATGCTGTATCTTGCTCCGGATGCGGCCGGCCCGGTTCGACTGCAGGGCGCCTTTACCAGCGACAAGGAGCTTGAGAAGGTTATTCGAACCTGGAGGGAGCATTCGCACGAACTAGTGCCTGGTTCGATTCCGCCGTGGGAAGACTATCTGGTGCGGCAGGAAGCGACCTCGAAACAGGATGCCGAGCTCGAATCCGCAATCGAGCTGGTGCGTTCGACAGGCAAAGCAAGCGCTTCCTTGTTGCAGCGCAGGCTGCGAGTCGGCTATCCACGAGCGGCCAGACTCATGGATGAGCTTGAGGAACTTGGAATTGTCGGGCGCGCTCAGGGCGGGGGAAGAACGCGGGAAGTACTGATTGCCGAGGAGCCCAACCCCGAAGACTAGTAGGCGTTCGACAGCTTCCCCCCAGCTCAACGGGTACAATTCTCAACTTAAGAGGCAAAACCTTGGGGCAGACACAGCCGGGGACATTCAGCGACTTAGCTCGAGCGCGTCTAAAGGGTATTTTGGACGCGGCTGCACGATTTTTAGACAGCCTTGGGGTGACCCCCAACATGCTGTCGATCCTTGGCTTTGCAGGGCAAATCGTGGGAGCGATTTTGGTCGCAATCGGATCTTTGAGTGCAGCCGGTTTCGTACTGTTATTCCTCTCACCGCTCGATGCCCTGGACGGCTCGCTGGCTCGATTGCGAGGCGAAGCCTCGAAATTCGGAGCCTTTTTTGATTCGGTCCTCGACCGCTACTCAGAATTACTGTTGTTTGCCGGGTTTCTGATTTACTTTCTGCGGCGCTTCGATCAAGACATGGCGCTCTGGACCTTCGCGGCTGCTGCAGGCTCTATTCTTGTGTCCTACACGCGAGCACGGGGAGAAGCGCTTGGCTTCGAGGTGCGCAGGGGATTGCTCACCCGTTTTGAACGCTACATCATCATCATTCCCGCGCTAATCCTGGCCGTCCCAAAGTTCGGAATCATCGCGATCGCCATCCTGGCCAATTTCACTGCAATCCAGCGCTTTATCCACGTCCGTCGCCAATCCATGGAACAAGAGAACTACTGATATGGATCAATTTGGTATCGATTTCCAATCGCTAGGAATCCAATTTACGGTTCTCGGATTCTCTTTCACGCTTCGTTATTACGGCATGATCTTGATGACCGGTGCAGTAGCCGCTGCATTTCTTGCCAGCCGACTTTTGAAATCCGACCGGAAAAATCCCGACATTGCCTGGGACGCGCTCATATGGGTGTTGGTGTTCGGGGTGATTGGTGCCCGCCTTTACCACATCCTCACTCCTTCGATCAGCACCGTAGATCAGGGAAAAGACGTCGCCTTCTTCCTGACACATCCGCTGGAGATCATCAACATCCCTGCGGGGGGATTGGGAATTCCGGGCGCGATCATCGGAGGTCTCTTCGGGACCTTTCTGTTTGCAAGGCGCCGAAAGATCAGCTTCGGAGCCCTGATCGACGCTGCAGCGCCGGGACTGGCCCTGGCACAGGCCATTGGGCGCTGGGGAAACTATGTCAACCAGGAGCTGTATGGGCTGCCGACCTCGCTCCCCTGGGGTATTCGAATTGACCTGCACAATCGCTTGGCTGGCTTCGAGGCTTTTGAACGCTTTCATCCTCTGTTCCTCTACGAATCTTTGTTCAACTTCGCCAATTTCTTGATCTTGATGTGGTTTTGGAGAAACAAGCGGGATCAGCTCAAAGACGGAGATATCTTTCTCATCTACCTGGTCCTGTATCCGCTGCAGCGATTCCTTTTGGAATTCCTCCGGTTGGATTACGTGGAGTTCGTGCTTGGCACGAATCTCAATCAATTGCTCGCACTCCTGGTCGCCATCGCAGCCGGCATCGCGCTCTATATCCGCAACCGCCCAGCTCCAGAAAAGGATCGCAAGCGAAGAAGATCAAGCAAGCCCAAAACCTGAGGCCCAGGCTCCATTGGGAGATGGGGCCGATTGAGCGAAGAATTCCCCACTGCTATAATCTTCCCCTGCATGGCATTCCTGATAGAAACACACAACCTGACCAAGCAATTCGGCGATCTTGTCGCGGTCGACGACGTTTCGCTCCGTGTGGAAGCAGGCGAGATCTTGGCTCTGCTCGGGCCAAATGGCGCGGGAAAGACCACTACCATCCGAATGCTTGCCTCGATCTTGAAGCCGACCCGCGGCTGGGTTCGCATCGGAGGCATCGATACCCTGGAAGAGCCGGCGAAAGTCCGCAGCCGAATCGGCCTGCTCACAGAGCATCACGGTCTCTACACCAAGATGAAGTCGCAAGAGTATTTGGCGTACTTTGGTCAGCTGTATGGCCTCGATCCCGAGCGCGCCGCTGAGCGGGCGACCGAATTACTCAGTCGCTTTGGCCTGGCCGATGCATACAATCAACGCCTGGGCCAGTACTCGAAGGGCATGCGGCAGAAGCTCGCCATGACACGCGCCTTGCTCCACGATCCGGATGTGCTCTTGTTGGACGAGCCCACCTCAGCTATGGATCCTGAGAGCGCCCGCATGGTCCGAGAAAGCATACTAGGCCTACGTTCTGGCAACCGCGCCCTGGTAGTTTGCACCCATAACCTACACGAGGCAGAAGCCCTTGCGGATCGCATCGCGATTATTCGAGGCGGAAGCATTGTTGCGCAAGGGACGGCCAGCCAACTCATGCAAGACTACCTGGGGAGCCCCATCATGGAGTTGAAGGTTGCCGGTCAACTCGATGGGGCGGTGGACCTGTTGCCCGACGATATTCGCGTTCGAGAGCGCGGACACGACTGGGTGCGTTTTCAGGCCTCCGATCCCCAACAGGCAAACCCGGAAATCATCAAACGCATGTCCGCCGCGGGCGTGCGTATCGTTACGCTTTCAGAAGTCAAGCGCAATCTTGAAGAGGCGTACTTATCGGTGATGCAGTCGGAGGCCGAGCGATGAATCTGGGGTTGGCTCGTGATTTTCCCGGCACATTGATTGTTGCCAGGCGAGAAATTCGGGATCAGCTCCGTGATTGGCGCATCCTGACCCCGATCCTCATTCTCACGTTGTTTTTTCCAATTCTGATGAACTTTACGGCCCGAACCGCGGTCAATTTTGTCGAGGCATACGGGGCTCCGATTATCGGAGAACGGCTGATTCCCTTCCTGCTAATGGTCGTGGGATTTTTTCCCATATCGGTCGCGCTGGTGATTGCGCTCGAAAGTTTTGCAGGTGAACGTGAGCGGCTCTCGCTTGAGCCCCTGCTCGCAACTCCGCTGACAGACGCACAGTTGTACTTCGGGAAGATATTCGCTTCACTGCTAGTTCCGATCGGGGCGGCATATTTGGGAATTTTTGTGTACCTGGTCAGCCTGGTGTGGCGCCTTGGGTGGACGCCAACTCCTGAATTGCTAACACAGATACTCTTATTGACGGCCGCTCAAGCGCTCCTGATGGTTACCGCAGCAGTAGTAATATCCACTCAAACCACCTCCGTGCGCGGTGCAAACCTACTTGCCTCCTTCATCATCATCCCGGCCGCGCAGCTGATCATCATTGAAAGTCTGATCATGTTTTGGGGCCGCTACAACGTTTTGTGGTGGATCGTAGCAGCTCTGGTGTTGGTATCAATCGTTCTGGGTCGGATGGGTCTGCACCTATTCAATCGTGAGGAGTTGCTTGGGAGAGAATTTGACAACGTAGACGTTAAATGGGGGGCGGGCCGCTTCTGGGAGGGATTCCGAGACACAACAAGGTCTCCTATCATGTGGTATCGGGAAACCATCACGCAGACTCTGGTCGAGATGCGGGTGCCGTTGATCATTATGACGATCGCCATGATCGCCGCATATGTCATCGGGTACCGCAGCGCCTCGACTTTCACCTTGCCCGAGCAGCTCTTCGCTCAGGATCAGATTGGGTCTGCGCTCACCGACGAACTGTCAAACCTTGGGTTCATGTCCGCCCGCGGATGGGCCTGGATCGTTTTCAACAATTTGCGCGCCCTGGCGATTGCCAGCTTGCTGGGGGCATTTAGCCTGGGAATCGTAGGGATGCTGCTTCTGATGGCTCCGGTCGGAATTGTCGGCTTTCTAGCTGGAAATTTCGCTCTGGCCGGGTCAGAAACCTCCTACCTCATTGCGGCACTGGTGCTGCCTCATGGGGTAGTGGAAATTCCCGCCGCAATTATCGCCGGGGCTGCAATACTGCAGCTCGGCCTCGCCGCCTTGAGCCTGCCTAAGGGATCGTCGCTGGGTGCTAGTTGGCTAATCTCCCTTGGCAAGTGGGCCCGCATCTCGCTGGCAATTGTGATCCCCTTGATCGTTATCGCCGCCGCGATTGAGGTGTTCGTGACCCCGCGCATAGCGATCGCATTGCTTGGTGGGCCATAAAAGATAAGTCCCTGGCCGTTCATCAGCCAGGAACCAGGGAGCGCTCAGGAAAGGTTTAGTGCGTTTGCGTTAGTGCTCGATTGCCTTCACGGTCACGTGAAGGAAACTGAAGTCCCCGCGAGCTGGCATTAGATCAACAACCTCAACCACCTCGAATTCCATGCTTCCCAGCGTGACCTTCTGCCCCAATTCGGGCTTTTGGTCCTCATTGACAATAGCACCAGGGTGGTCGCCCCCCTGGACAACGTAGCTGACCTTATAAATCGTCGACATCAATTAGCGCCCAATAAGATGCTGGTGGCGAAGCTTGAAAGACAAATCCGCGGCCATATTCCGCATCACAACATAGCCGAGATGATTGTGGGATTGGCACACTTCGAGAAACGCTTCACGCGGTATGGCCTGCAAGGTAGCGCTATCGGAAATCACCCGCACCGTTGCCGAGCGAGGGCCGAAATCAACGAGGGCCATCTCGCCAAACACCTGACCCTGACCAAGGTTGACGACGGTTCGCGGGGTAGAGTCTTCAGGCGTTTCTTCATGAACGACCTCCACCAAACCCTCCCAGATAATGTATAGCTCGTCGCCGATGTCTCCTTGCTTTGCCACAACATGGCCGGATTCGAGCGTGCGCTCTTCGCAAATAGCTGCGATCTGCTCGAGCTCGTTTGGCTCCAAGCCTTCAAACAGTTCGACTTGGCTCAATGTTTCAGATAGTGTCATTCTTTTGTTCTCCCATTATGGGATCTAAATGTTGAATTTCCGATCGGGCGGAGCCCTGAGAGCCCCGGAAGTAGCCCCCAGCCGTGTAGGTGAAGGCCTAAGGTCATTCTACAAGCATTAACCCGACGGCACAACACTTTCGTCAAAGTGCGCCAAGAAGTTGAGAATGGTAGAATGGGGGGCTGGACGGCTAATAGACATAACTGCACACACCGAAAGAAGCTAATTGAGGAAATCATGGCGGAAAGTGTACTGATTCAACTGAAAGCCTCCGAAGAGGAATCGTGGCCACCCAGTTCCGAGCACGACTCATTCTGGGGCATCAAACGGAGAACACACACCTGGCGGCCGCCCACCGACGTGTTTGAGACTGACGATGCCTACCATGTTCGGGTGGAGATCGCGGGGATGAAAGGCGCCGAATTTTCAGTCACTTTTGACAAGCAAGCGCTTGTTATTCGGGGAGTCCGGAGTGATGAAGGCTCCCAGAGGGCGTACCATCAGATGGAAATTGGCTACGGCGAGTTTGAAACCGCCGTGCAGGTACCGGAACCGGTGAAGGTTCCTGAAATCGAAGCTTCTTATGTTGATGGCTTCCTTAGAGTGGAACTTCCGAAGGCGCAACCCAGAGTGATTTCGATCGAGTAAAGGTCCTACATGGACGATTCAGATAAAAAACTGCCAGAAGATTCCATAGACGAAGAAGGCGAGACCACCGAATCGCACATCGTCGTACGCGACGAGAGCACCGCACTGGGAGAGCAAATTCCGGATTCGGAAGTGCTCACCATCCCGGAGGATCTCCCGATTCTTCCTCTACGGGGAGTTGTTGTGTACCCGCATACGGTGGTGCCACTTACCATCGGACAGCCGCGATCTATCCGCCTGGTTGACGATGTGGCGGCCAAGGATCGATTAATCGGATTGGTTGCTTCGCGCAAACCTGAGTTGGAACTGCCGGGACCTGAGGATTTATATCAGTACGGCACGGTTGCCAATGTGCAGCGACTTTTCCGCGCCCCAGACGGGACGATCCGAATGATCGTGCAAGGTTTAGCTCGTTTTGAGCTTGGGGAGTTCAGCGCATTGGAGCCCTACCTGCGGGCCAGTATTCTGCTCTGGCCGGAGGAGGTCGAGCAGGGAGTCGAAATTGAGGCGCAAATGCGGGCGGCCTCCGAGATGTTCCAGGAGGTAGCGGAACTGGCGCCGTCTCTTCCGCGGGAAGTAGTAGCAAGCGTGCTTCTTCAGGACGACCCGCTTCAGGTCGCCTACACGATTGCCAATTACCAGCGGATGGAGCTCGAGGTGGCACAGGAGCTTCTGGAAGAAGATTCGACCATCGCCAAACTGGAGCAGCTAAATGGGTTGCTTAGTCGTGAGATTGAAGTATTAGCACTCGGACAGCAGATTCAAGACGAAGCGCGCGAGGAGATTGAGAAGGTCCAGCGCGAATACTTTCTCCGAGAGCAGCTAAAGGCCATCCAACGTGAGCTGGGAGAGGTCGACGAGCAGGCCGCAGATGTCGAGGAATTCAGAGAGAAGATCGAAGAGGCCGGCCTCCCAGAGGAGGCCGAGAAGCAGGCCAAGCGAGAGCTTGATCGGTTGGCCAAGCTTCCCACCGCAGCGGCCGAATATGGTGTGATCCGGACCTATCTGGACTGGCTGGTATCACTGCCCTGGAGCAAAGAGACAGAGGACAATCTCGATCTGGAACATGCTAGAACGATCCTGGACGAGGATCACTATGGCCTCCAAGACGTTAAAGAGAGGATCCTTGAATATCTAGCGGTTCGGAAGCTCAAAATAGAGCGCAAAAACGGAAAAGACAAACCGGTAAAGGACGAGATCCGACGAGAGCGCGAAGGCGCAATTATCTGTTTTGTAGGGCCTCCGGGAGTGGGGAAGACCTCTCTTGGGAGATCGGTCGCAAGGGCAATGGGTCGCGAATTTGTTCGCATTTCGCTCGGTGGAGTACACGATGAAGCCGAGATCCGTGGACACCGGCGCACCTATATTGGCGCCCTGCCAGGGCGTATTCTGCAGGCGCTTCGACGCGTGGAGTCCCGTAACCCGGTGTTCATGATGGATGAAATCGACAAGCTCGGGCGTGATTTCCGAGGGGATCCGGCCTCTGCGCTATTGGAGGTATTGGATCCCGAGCAGAATGCAGAGTTCCGCGATCATTATCTGGAAGTGGCTTACGATCTTTCGAAGGTGATGTTTATTACCACCGCCAACTGGCTCGATACCATTCCGGCCCCGCTTTTGGACCGAATGGAGATCATCCGGCTGTCCGGATACACGGAGGGCGAGAAAGCCATCATCGCCAAAGACTACTTGATCCCAAGACAGATACGTGAAAATAGCCTGCGAAAGAGCGAAATCTCTTTTACTAAGCCTGCCATACACGAGTTGATTCATTCATATACGCGAGAAGCGGGCGTTCGCAATCTCGAGCGCGAGATCGGTAGAGTTAGCCGGAAGGTGGCTACTCAGGTAGCTGCCGGCAAGATCAAAAAGAAGAGAGTAACTCCGGCAGTGGTAACCGAGTTGCTCGGAAAACCGCACTATTTTGGACCCGAGGAAATTGCCGATCGTACCCGCATCCCTGGGGTAGCAACCGGATTAGCCTGGACCCAGACCGGGGGGGATATTCTCTTCATCGAAGCTACCGCGATGCCGGGTGGCAAGGAATTCAAGCTCACCGGATCGCTTGGAGATGTCATGAAGGAATCGGCCCAGGCCGCGCTCTCCTATGTTCGCTCAGTTTCAGAAAAAATTGGAATCAAAGATTCCTATTGGAGCGACCACGACATTCACCTGCACATACCGGCCGGCTCGCAACCGAAGGACGGTCCCTCCGCTGGAATTACCATGGCCACCGCACTTGCCTCATTAGCAAGCGGCAAGGCGGTTCACCGCGACGTAGCGATGACTGGGGAAATTACGTTGCGCGGCAAAGTGCTCCCGATTGGGGGATTGAAGGAAAAGGTGCTTGCAGCGCACCGCGCTGGACTGAAAACGGTCATCGTGCCGAAACGGAACGAAGTAGATCTGGATGACGTTCCAGACGAGATCTTAGAGGACATTGAGTTTGTCTTCGTGGATACCGTTGCCGACGTGCTTCAAGCCGCGCTTGAAGATAAACAAACGAAGCCCAAGAAAAAATCGAAGCCGAAGAAGAAAAATGCCGCGACAAAGGCGAAGGCTAAGCCCCGTTCTAAAGCCAAGAAGAAAGCGCCAAGCGGCAAGAAATCGGAACCGCAAGAACCCGTTGGTGCCCCGAGCTAGCTCAATCAAAATGGCTAAAGTTCTAATCGTTGAGGACGACCATACAATGGTCTCTTTGCTTGCGACCCTGCTTGAGCTTGACGGCTTTGAAGTATTTCCCACAACTCAGGCTGACGACCTGGAGAAAAAATTACGCAATAATCAGCCAGACCTGCTGATCATGGATGTATTCCTCACCAACGGTGACGGCATCGAGCTGTTGCGGAAAATGCGGTCCACAGCGGAGTTTGAGCAACTCCCGGTCATTATGACTTCCGGCATGGACGTTGAGGAGCAGTGCTTGGAAGCTGGGGCAAACGGGTTTATGCTCAAGCCATATTCACCACCCGACCTACTTAGTATGATTAGAGAGAATTTGAAATAATCTCATTAGGAGAACGAGTTGAAACAAGAGCGTAATTGGATCGTAGTTGATTTGCACCTACATACTCCGGCTTCCAGCGACTATCGGGAGCCGGAAATTTCGTATTTGGATATTTTGCGTACCGCAAAAGGGCGCGGATTGCAGGTGATTGCATTTTCTGACCACAATACCGTCGCTGGGATCCGGGGCATGCAAGAGGAAATTCAGCGCTTGTCAATGTTGGAGGAACTGGAGCGCATTCGAAAGGATGAGAAGGAGCGTCTGGCGGAATACCGTCAGCTTCTAGACGAGCTGCTGGTGCTGCCAGCATTTGAGTTCACGGCCACGTTTGGATTCCATGTGCTTGGGATTTTTCCGCCCGACAAGCCGGTCAGAGAGCTTGAGCATTTGCTGTTGTCGCTCAATATCCCGCCTGGCGAAATCGACGCTGGCGCCTCCAACATCGGCGCCTCCAGCGATGTACTGGCGGCATACCAAATCATCAATGAGGCGGGAGGCTTGGCCATCGCCGCTCATGCGAACTCAAGCAATGGAGTCGCCATGCGAGGCTTCCCAATCGGAGGCCAGACGAAGATTGCCTACACACAGGATCCCAATCTCATTGCGCTAGAAGTCACTGATCTTGAAACCAAGGCTCGGCGCTCGACGGCCGCATTCTTCAATGGCACTAAGCCCGAATACCCAAGGCGAATGCACTGCATCCAGGGGTCAGATGCCCACGGTCTGACGGCCGACACAACCAGCAATAAAAAGTTCGGGGTGGGGGGGCGAGCCACGGAGATGTTCCTGCCCGAGGTTTCATTTGAGGCCATAAAGGAGCTTTTGCAGGGGAACGATTTCGCGCGCACCCGGCCACATGTTGAGCAGCGCAAAGGTGAGTTTGATTTCATTCAGCCCGCGATCGAAGAGGGTTCTTCGATCGTGCAGGACTTTCACCAGAGCATGACTGTGCGCGGCGGCCACCTCTACGCCATCATCGCCGATGTATGTGCGTTTGCGAATACGAATGGCGGAACGATCTACGTCGGCATCGATCCGAACCAGAAGGGAAAGCCAGCAGGAATCAGCAACTCCTCTGCTTCCGTCAGCAAGCTGCGGCGTGAGATCAGCAATCGAATCAGCCCCCCGCTGAAAGCTCAGGTGGATGCACAGGTTACGCAGGGCGTGTCTGTGATTCGAGTACTGGTGCCCAGAGGAGACGATCCGCCGTACGCAGTGGACGACAACAAAATCTATGTACGCGAAGAAGCCGAAACAGGGCTCGCGGTCCGGGACGAAATTGTACAGATGGTTCAGCGTGACCCGGTGGTTAAAGAACCTAGTCGAGGCCAACCAGCAGCGAGCAAAAGCCGGGATCCGTCAGGGGTAACTGCTAGTCCTGAACTGGCAGGGGGAGCTGTAGGTCAGGATCAGCAGGCTGTTACAGGAATTCCAGCCCCTAAGACCGGAGTGGAGATCGTGGCTGTTGAAGAGAGGGAAGGCGTTCAGTACTTCACTGTGCGAGACCTTCGCAACGGAAACATGGTGAAAAATGTGACCGAGACCTCTGCCCGCAGACTCTGGCACTATGCCATCACACAATATCTGAAACTGCCAAAGGATGTGCGCAAGGCAGCTTCGTCTTGGGACGGAGACCTGGGATTGCTTCGAACGCGGGGCAGGGGAAAGAGCCGGCGCTACGATCTAGCACAAAATGCAAATGGCTCCACCCGTCTGTACTTTGGCGTTACTGAGGACGGGATCCATGGGGATTGGAAACAGCTGGTGGGCAAGGAGTCGGAGTAAGCCATGCGGCTAGGTATTCTCACCATCTCAGATCGCTCAGCAATGGGGGAACGAGAGGACGAATCCGGTCCGCTGCTCGCTAAGCGAGTCCAATCGAAAGGCTGGACCGTGGTCGAGAGCACGGTTCTTCCAGATGAGGCGGATCAAATTTCCAGTTTGCTGAAAGAGTGGAGCGATTCGGGCAAAGTCAGCCTCATTCTCACGACCGGCGGCACTGGCTTCGCGAAGCGTGATGTGACGCCGGAGGCAACCCTCGAAGTAGTGGATCGGCTCGCCCCAGGACTGACGGAGGCCATGCGTACGCATGGAATTAAGAAAACTTCCCACGC
>CBDTZL010000018.1:0-22649 GCA_965364895.1 uncultured bacterium | reverse complement strand
TTGAGGCCCGCAGCGCTATTAACCGGGTCAAGGGTATGCCGTTCAAGTGGAGCCTGAATCCGTATAAAGGATGTGTTCATGGCTGCCACTACTGCTACGCGCGTCGGTATCACAATTTTCTAGACTTAGATGCAGATGAATTTGAAAGCGTGATCTTTATCAAGGCCAACTTGCCGCATGTTCTCCGGCAGGAGCTCAGGCGAACTTCCTGGGTGGGTGACGAGGTCGTGATTGGATCGGCAACAGATCCATACCAACCCATCGAAGGACGCTACCAACTCACACGCAAGTGCCTTCAAGCGTTCGCCGACCACTCCAACCCGATCGCTCTCATCACCAAAGGGACCTTGATCGTTCGAGATGCGGATATCTTGTCGGATTTGGCTGTGCGCGGCGGCTGCACGGTGTGCTTTAGTATCACAACCCTCGATCATGAGCGCTGGCAGCAGCTCGAGCCTGGAACCCCTCCTCCTGGCCAGCGTCTGCGGGCGATGCAAAAGCTAGTCGATTCTGGAGTGCGGGCTGGGGTCCTGCTCTCACCGGTCATCCCCGGCATCACCGACGATCTGGCCAACTTGGAAGCCGTGGTTCGATCGGCTGCCGATCATGGCGCACAATTCCTTGGCACTCGCATTCTGTATCTGCAGCCGGGTACACGAGAGCACTTTCGAAGCTTCCTGAAATCCGAGTACCCAACGCTGCTAGCAGAATACCGACGCCTATTTCCAGGATCCTATGCCCCCAAGCGGTTCCAGGAAGGCATTCGAGACAGCGTTCAAATGCTTAAGGAGTTGCACGATTTACAGGACCGGCCGGTCCAGCCACCTCGCGTTCTCCGCCAGCTCTCGCTCGAGGTGTGAGCAGGGCCGGTTGTCTTTGTTCCTCCCCCGTGCTGTTTGAGCTGAGCCCGGGTCTCCGGTTCGATGCTGAGCATCCACTGTTGATCGAGTAGGCAGCAGCCCTTCTCTACATGCTAAAATCTTCGACAAACATCCCAAAGGAGAAAAACTTTCCAATGCTGAGCATGCTCTTTCAATATCCAATCTGGGTCGTCCGGAATTTCATCCGAAGACTGCTTAATCCACCGGACTACGTCACCTTCATGCTGTCCGGCGAGTATTCCGAATATCCGCAACCTGGCGGAAACCTAATCATGCGGCGTATTCGACCTCCGAAAATCAGTTTGATGCAGCTGGGTGAGCAGTTCCGCCTGGTTGCGGGTGACTCACGGGTCAAAGGTGTGGTGCTGCATTTGCGCCCGCTCGACATGGCGCCGGCAGAGATCGAATCGCTGCGGGATATGGTGAAGAAGCTGCGCGATTCAGGAAAACGAGTCGTAGCTTGGTCGACCTTTTACGCGCCATCAAACTATCTTGTTGCTTGTGCGGCGGACGACATTCTCATGCAACCCTCCGGCGAGATCAACGCATTAGGAATGGGGCGGACATTTCCGTATTTGGCGAAAGCACTGAAAAAGGTAGGCATGGAAGGCGACTTCCTACCTATTACGCCTTACAAGTCGGCGGGGGACATGTTTAGCCGTAAGAATATGTCGAAAGAAGTCCGCAAGATGGCCAACTGGTTGATGGATTCTGCTTACGAAGAACGGCTGCGTGCAATTGCCGAAGGCCGAGGCATCGATGTGGATGCTGCAAGGGCGCTCGTGGACCAGACTCCTATGCCTGACAACAAGGCGCTTGAACTGGGTGTCGTGGATGCTTTGCTCAGTGAGGAGGATTTGCCGGTGCATCTGGGGACTGCCGCCAAGCCGGCGCGTTTGGCTACCTGGGAGGTTGCGAATCGCACCTTGCGCCTTCCCCGCCCGGAACGAGCAGGCAGGTATGTGGCTGTAATCCCGATCGAAGGCACGATCATGGATGGCACCAGCGGCCGGCCGCCAGTGAATCCTCCGTTTCACATCCCTATCGTGACCGATCCCAGGGCCGGAGATCTCACCGTCGTTCAGGCCGCTCGGCGCGCGTTGCGCGACAAGCGAGCTGCGGGAGTAGTGATCTATGTGAACTCCGGGGGCGGCTCGGCCACTTCTTCCGAGGCCATGCGAGCCGCCTTGGAGAAGATTGGCGAGGCAAAGCCTCTGGTGGTCAGTATGGGACCGGTGGCGGCTTCTGGCGGATATTGGGTTTCAACTCCAGGCAGTCACATCTTTGCGCAGCCCAGCACCGTCACTGGCTCGATCGGCGTTATTTTGGGAAAAATCGTGACACACGATTTGCTCGATCGTCTGTTTATTGGGCGTACCAAGATCCAGCGCGGTGAACACACCGATATCTATGACTCGGAATCGCGCTTTTCCAAGGCGGAACGAGCCATGTTGTGGGACAGCATCACGCGTATCTACGATCTGTTTTTGGATCGAGTGTCGGAGAGTCGCGGAATGACCCGTGAAGAGGTAGATGAGCTTGCCGGAGGACGGGTGTGGACCGGGCGTCAGGCGTTAGAAAACGGCCTGGTAGATGAAATCGGGGGACTGGAAGCGGCAATCGCCAAGGCCAGGGAATTAGCAGGGCTCTCGGTGAAGGCTCCTGTCAGAATAATGCATTCAGGGAAGAGCCAACTTGTTCCATCCGTCCAGCCTGCGGCGATGCTGGAATATGCGATGGAGGGGGCTCGCTTTATGCAGGCGGCACGACCCCTGTGCATTTCCCCGCTAAGTCTCGGGAAAGCCTGAGCCGCTCCCTGCCCGGATCTGGTCCAGGTGAACCTCCCCGTAAAATCAAGGGAAGCTCGGGCTGGTTCCCATCCGAATTTAGTGCGGGTGCTCTTCCCCGCCGATGCTGGGATAGAAGCTAGGCAGGCTCTTTTCTTGACCGGCGCGCTTGCTCAGGCAGCTGCTGAGCCGGCTCAGGCAAACGTAGCGCGGCGAGTAGGGCGCCCAGCAGAAAGATAAGCCCGGTAGCCAGGAAAGTGGCCCGAAGTCCGAAAGCAAGCGCGACGGCCGCACCGATTAGCGGGGCGACCGCTCGGGCACTGGCACGTACCGAGTTATCAAGGCCAAATACCGCACCCTCGGATCCCTCATTCGAGTAGCGAGCAAGCAAGGCGCTGATAGAGGGGATCACGCCGCCCATCGCCACTCCAACCAGAGCCATCAACAAGAGCAGCTGCCAGGCTTCTGTCGCCAGGCTTTGGGGCAGGTACATCAGTCCAGCCATGAACATCGAGCCCACAAGAATGCGTTTGTGGCCGATCCGATCCCCAAGTCGACCCAGGTAGATCGCGGCGACCGTTAGGGTCGCTGCGCTGACTGCCACAACCAGGCCGGTGAAGGTGTTGAGGCGCGATTGGTCCACCAGAAGCTGCTGGACAAATAGGGGGGTGATTGGCAGGACCATCATCCGACCCAGCTGGGAGATGAACCGCATTCCATAACTTAGCGAGATTCCTGTTCCGGCGACGATGGTCCGCCATTCCTTCAGGAATGCCAGCGGCGATCGGGTGAGGTTGAGCAGGGGCTCGAACTCCTCGCGCACCCCGAACATGACCAGGAGGCCCCCGAGCACCAGAAGTGCGGAGGTGAAAAAGAAAGCTGAGCTGTATCCAAAGGTATCCGCCGCTAATCCACCGATGAGCGGGCCGACCGCCAACCCCACGCCAAGCGAGACCTGAAGCATCCCCATGGCATAGCCGGTCCGCGCACGCGGAACGGCTGCTGCAACTAAGGCATTAGATGCGGCCAGGGTGCCTGTGATCAGTCCCTGAATCGCCCTCAGGACCACGAGCTGCTCAGCGGACGTCACGAACGCCATCAGAAGAACGACCACCGCTCCCCCGAAGGTGGCCCGTTCCACCATCAGCTTCCGCCCATAGCGATCGGCCAGCGAGCCCCAGAAAGGCGAGGCCAGCATCATGGTGAACGCCTGGGCTGAGAAAACCAACGCGGCTAGCAGCTCGATCGATAGGGAGGTGGTGGTGCCTAGTTCTTCAATGTAGAGCGGGAGAAATGGAAAGATGCTGGAAAAGCCGACCGCTGTGACCAGCTGGACGAAGAAGATGATGTAGAGGGTGCGTTGCCAGCCCGGTCGGGCCTGATCCGCGGTCTGCATGGTTGGATGGGAGTTGATTGTACCCGTGGCACGCTGCGGGTACTCGCGGCACCCCGCGGGTAGCTGCGGAGCCGGCCCCAGCGATCCAGTTCTCAGTCGGTTCCGCTCTCGACCGGCGCCTGCGGTAGATTTTTCGTTTGATTGAGATTAGTTTGTGTGCTAAACTGACGGTGGGTTTAGCGAATTAGCTAATATTCGGTATACTGAAGCGAATGAACTAAAGTGATACAGAATGAAGTATGAAAGCTTAAGTCCATAATGATGAAGCACCAGAACTACATTGCGATTATCGGCGATGTGGTGGGCTCACGGAACGCGGGCGACCGAAGCGATCTTCAAGATCGGTTGGGGGGAGGCCTGCGGGACGTCAACACCACATTTGACAACGATATTGCGGCGGAATTCGTGCTTACGGTCGGAGATGAGTTTCAAGGCTTGCTGAGCGCTGCAGACGGCTTAGACCTCATTCTGGCCACATTACGAATGCACGCCTTTCCAGCCGAATTGCGCTTCGGCATAGGGGTTGGGGCATTAGAGACCGCACTGCGCAGCCAGGCCATCGGAATGGACGGCCGTTGCTTTCACAATGCGCGAGAAGCCATTGAGCGGGCGGCAGAACGACATACGCCGGTAGAAGTGCAGGCTGATGGGCCAGAGGCCCCGTTTGAGATCTATTCTCTGCTCTACGGTGTTATAAGGAGCCGCTGGACGACGCGGCAAAGAGAAGTTGTCGATCTCTCCGCCTCAGGCCTGGAGGGGCGTGAGGTGGCGGAATATCTCTCAATCACGCCAAGCGCCGTGAGCCAACACCTGCGTGCGGCGGGCGCTAAGAAGCTGCGATCCGCGACAAGCGAATGGCGCACTCAGATCGAGCGTGCGTTGCTGGAGAAGTCTTAGGGTGTCTCTGGTCCTGCTAGCCGCGCTCCCCATTTTGCTCACCGAGTACGGTTTTCAGTCACGCGCCGGAATGGTCGAAGGATTTCGCGCCAATTGGCGGCTCAGACGCACGATGGTACGGATCGCCTTCTGGATCATCCTGCTGCTCTTCGTCGGACTGCGGCCAGTGGGCATTCTGGTTGTGGGTCTGGGAATCGTGCTGAACGAGCTCGGAGCGGTCGTTTTACGGCGTCGGTTGCGCATAGACATGGGAAACGAGAAGCCTAATGGCCTTCCACACACGCATTTGATCCCATTCGTCGTTGGAATCCTTTTTCTTGCGATATGGCTCCTGGTTCAGCAACCGCGCGGTGGGAATTTGATGGCAGGACCAGTTCAAATTGGGGCTATGGCGCCTCTGATCCTCTTTAGCGTCGTTGCGCTCTGGGGATGGGCCACGATGATCACGGTCAGCATCGTAGACATGGTCCGACCGGGGCAAATCGGTGAGAGCGCGGATGACGTCGGTGCCGGAGAAGTAATCGGTGTGTTGGAGCGCATGGTCACATTTGTGCTCGTTGCGAGTGGAGCCTTTACTGCGGTCGGGTTCGTGATCGCGGCCAAGGCCGCGGCTCGATTCCCGCTTTTCAAGGACGAAGCATTTGCGGAGTACTTCCTGATCGGGACGTTAACATCGGTTGGATTAGCCCTGTTGCTTGGCCTACTCGTACGCTCTGCTCTCTAGACCGGACGGAATCCTTTGTTGTTGACACTGCGCTTGCAGCCCCGTAGGATTGGGCCATATCGCGCCTATTTGAGTTGCTGAAATGCGAATATTTTTCGTCGTCGCTCTAATCCTGGCCCTTCTGGTTACCGTATTTGCGGTTCAGAATAATAAGCCAATCACTATTAGCTTCCTATTTTGGAGCATTGACGGCTCACTAGCGCTGGTGCTCATGATCACGCTTGTGCTGGGCATCGTTATTGGAGTCCTTCTCATGGCGCCGGGTTCGGTCCGCGGCCGGCTTCAAGTCGGAGGATTGCAGCGCTCTCTTCGTTCCCTGGAGCAGGAGCAAGCAACCGCCGCGGAAGCAATAGTGACTGATCTAGCACAATCGGAAGCAGAGACAGCAGAAGCGGTCGAAGAGAAGTAATCGCTCCTAGCTCAGCCTGGATCCAATTCAACCCAAGATAAGTAATCGCTAAGAATCCTCAAATTCGAGTAAGCGGAGACGCATTTGGGGCGTCATATCCCTGAATGCGCCTCTCATCGCGGTTGTCGGAAATGGAACTGGAGGGGCGTCCGAACCCTACGAAAAGCGAGGAGCAACGGAATGCGAGGGTCCCTCTTTCGAAACAAGAAAATGTGGCTTCCAGCGTTTACGGTGGTGCTTGCCGCCTGCTCGGCCACGATTGAGCTTCCGACGAGCAGTATCCGAGAGCCTAAATCTGAAGAAATTCAGGAACCAATATCTGACTCATCCGAGGTGGACGTGAAACCTAATGTAGCTGGAGATCCATTCGAGGGGGTAGACCTGAGGTTCAATCTCCGCTATTGGCCGGATACGGATTTTAGTATCCGAAGCGTTGATTTGGGCGAGATTTCCTCAGGTGGACCCCCGCCAGACGGTATCCCGGCCATCGACAACCCGGTTTTTGAGAGCGTATCTGATGCGGACACTTGGCTCGGGCCAGATTGGCCAGTCATGTTCTTTGAGGCAAACGGGATTCCACGGGCATACCCGCTGGCAATCCTGATTCAGCATGAGATCGTGAACGACGTGGTTGGGGATTTACCGGTGACGTTGACCTTTTGCCCCTTGTGCAATTCGACCATCGCCTTTGATCGCCGCCTGGCAGACGGGACGGTCCTGGACTTCGGGACGACCGGCAATTTGAGAAACTCTGACCTGGTCATGTATGACCGCCAGACTCGATCCTGGTGGCAGCAGTTTACCGGCGAAGCAATCGTAGGCGAACTTACCGGAACGGTGCTCGAGGTCTTACCCTCCCAGATCATCGGCTGGAGTGAATTCAAGGAGCGCCATCCCGAAGGCGAAGTTCTTTCCAGAAATACCGGACATGCACGGAACTACGGCCGTAATCCCTACGCAGGCTACGATTCGATCGGAAACAATCCGTTCCTATTCGACGGCGATCTAGATGGGCGATTGCCAGCGGTCGAGCGCGTGGTTGCGATCGAGGTCGATGGTCTCGACGTTGCTTATCCGTTCACGCTTCTCCGTGAGCTGCAGGTCCTGAATGACACAGTGCAGGGAACTCCATTAACCGTTTTCTGGCAGACGGGAACAGCATCGACGTTCGGGAACTCCGATCAGGATACGGGCTCTACAGCGGTCTACAACCGTGAGCTAGACGGTCAGGTCTTGAGCTTCCAGGCTGCTCTGGATGGCTTCCGCGATGAGCAGACCGGAAGCCTGTGGAACATCTTCGGCGAAGCCGTGGATGGGCCGCTCGCTGGAAGTCAGCTGGAACAGGTGGTTTCTGCGGAGCACTTCTGGTTTGCCTGGTCGGTCTTCAAGCCGGATACAATTATCTGGCAACCGCCCGCGGGCTAACTTGCCCCATACTCTCGCACGAAAACAAATTGCGGGTCGACCATTCGGTCGACCCGCATTCGGTATTCCCAATGGACTCTATGTCACTGCGAGCCGAGATGCTCCTCATACAAGGCTACCGCACGCTCTATGAGCTGGATCCCGCCGAAGCCGATAAAGGTATGCGGTTCGTTGGGATAGCTGAAGCATTCAACGATCTTTCCGAGCGCGGTCAACCGGCGACAGAGGTCTTCTGACCATTCCGGCGGAACCAGCTTGTCGTCTTCCCCGTGGTGGATGCTGACTGCGGCTTGAATTTCATTCAGATAGTAGAACGGCGATATGTTTGCCAGATCTTGCGCAGGCGTATTGAGCTCAGCCAGCCCGCGTGCGCCTTCAGACCACTCGAAAATCTTCTCGAAATTGAGCCGCTCATCCGCGTTCATCGATCCGTAAAGGACGGCTGCTTGAACCGGGGCCTGAGCTGCGAGAACCCGCAGGCTTATCCCGCCGCCCATGCTGTGTCCGAACAAGCCAATCGCCTCGGGATCAGCGTTTTCTAAAGGTCCTGGCATGCCAGCCTGGTCTTGAACGAGCGCAATGAGGTTCATCACGTCCACCGCGTACCCAACGCGAAATGAATTCGGCCCCGGATCGGATGGCGGGTAGTTTCGATAGTTGGGGTGCAGCACAAGGTACCCCTCTGCTGCGAGTGCGTCGGCGTAGCGGGTGGTGTAGGTCAGAGTCTCGTATTCGTCTGGTTCGATGTAGCCGTGAAGCACAAGTACTACCGGGTACGGACCCTCGCCGCGCGGTACATTGAGAAATCCATGTACAGTCAGTCCGTCGCTTGGGTACTCGAACAAATATCGGCTGAAGCTGGACGAGACTCGCAGCTCAGGCTGAAACACGATCTCCCCTCCGCCGTACAAGCGGGAGCTGAGATCGGTGATGGTCAGCCCGGCGTACGGATCAGGCGAGGGAGTGACGGAGGGAGAAGAGGGTCGCGAAGGTCGAGGAGTTTCATTAGCTGCAGTAACGACCGTGATCGGCTTGGGGGGCGCGGTGGGAAATGGTGTCGGGGGGGCTGCTGCGGCGCAAGCGGCAAGCAGAATTGAGCCAGCTATTGTGGCTGCAAAATACTTGTGGAGCCTCCTAGCTAAAGGGATTGTCTTGCTCCTCAACGCCTTCGAAGACCCGCACCGCGATGACTTCGGCTCGTGCGGTCACCTCGTTATCGGCATATACCTGACAGGTGAGCCGCGTTTTCCGGTTCTTCATCTCGACAACCTGAGCACGCAGAGTGATGGGGCGATCGTTTGGCGTTGGCTTGAGGTAGTCCACCTTTATGCTGGCCGTTGCATAACGGTAGTAGGGCTCTGAATCAAGTGGGCGGCCTTCTTCACGATACGCAGCTGCCATTGCCGTACCCATGCAATGGCAATCAATGAGGGTGGCCAGGATGCCACCGTTCATGAGCTTTGCCCAGCCCTGGTAGCGCGTTTCGGAATTCCACACACATACCGAATCTTCACCTTCCCAGGAGCTCTGGATGTGAAGCCCTTCCGGGTTCTCTTTGCCGCAACCGAAACATACATTGCCCGGCATGTGGTCTTGAAAGGTCATAGATTCAGATTCTGAAGTCATACTATTTCACCTTCCGCACGGTGCCGAATTTTAGCGTCGGACTATACCATAGCCGTCTAGAATCTCGGATCACCGACTAAAATACAATCGCTCCAGAAAACTATCCCATTGAATCTTTTCAGCAGTCTCTCACAAGAAATCGAAGCCTTTGAACCGAGCGATGAGCCGCTGGGGATTTACGCCTGCGGGATAACCCCCTATGACACGACGCATCTTGGTCATGCGTTCACGTATTGCTCGATCGATATTCTCATCCGCTACCTTGAATTTAGCGGAAGGTCC
Organism: uncultured bacterium; assembly: GCA_965364895.1. GTDB lineage: Bacteria > Chloroflexota > Anaerolineae > Anaerolineales > E44-bin32 > JADFRG01. The sequence continues at coordinate 13,222 of CBDTZL010000018.1, read as the reverse complement.
GCGCGCTACGTCCAGAATGTCACGGACATTGACGACGACATGCTACGCGAGGCTGACGAGAGAGAAGAAGATTGGAAACAGCTAGGCGACAAATGGACTGAGCAATTTATCGAGGACATGTCCGCACTGAATGTTCGCCCTCCTGATGAAATGCCGCGTGCTTCCTCTGCTATTCCCGATATCGTGGAAGCTGTGAAAGGATTGGTCAAGACCCACCACGCCTATGTTGAGGGTGGGTCAGTCTATTACGATCTGGATTCGTGGCCAGGATACGGGAGACTTTCCAGACTCTCACAAGATGAAATGCTGCCAGTTGCCAACGAGCGCGGCAATTTCCCTGAAGACCCCAACAAGCGCCGGCCGCTCGACTTTGTACTATGGCAGGCGCAGGCGCCGGGCGAGCCGGCCTGGGAGAGCCCCTGGGGGCCAGGGCGGCCCGGTTGGCATATTGAGTGCTCTATCCTGGCTGGGCGCCTGGGAACGACCCTGGATGTCCATGCGGGAGGCGGTGATCTGATTTTCCCTCACCATGAAAGCGAGATCGCCCAGTCTGAGGCCATGAATGGTGTTCCGTTCTCTCGCATATGGATGCACATCGCGATGGTCGAGCACGATGGCGAGAAGATGAGCAAATCGCTCGGGAACATGATCTACATCCACACCTTGCTTGACGGTTGGTCACCCAATGCGATAAGGCTATACCTGGCATCCCATCATTATCGAGAAGCCTGGAGCCACAAGGAGCATGATCTGGAGGTCGCCGCCAATTGGGCCGATTCCTTGAGCCGAGCCGTGCAAGAAAGGCAGGGAACCGGGAAGGAACTGGAGACACATGCGGCAGAGAGTGAGTTTATTGCTGCGATGGAAAACGACCTGAGTTCGCCGGACGCTGTGAAAGTACTGCTTCAACTCGCAAAGGAAATCGAGGCCGCCGACGAAGACGGCCGCGCAGTCGGGGCTGCACAGGACGTGCTCAAGGAACTTTCGGAAACGCTCGGCCTGAGACTGACTCCGGGGTCACCGCCTTCCTCAGTGGTTGATGGGTGGATGGTTCACTTGTAGCCATTTGACTCGTGTTTGCTCAACCCTTCAGAGCTCGCCATCGCGAATTGGTGGCTCTCCCCATCCGATATACAATCAGGCTCAGTTAATTTGTCCTTTGGAGTGACTATGTGCAAGGCTTAATCGGCAAGGACGTAGGCGGATATCGAATCATCTCCCAGATCGGCCGGGGAGGTATGGCCACGGTATTTAAGGCTTACCAAGCGTCGCTCGATCGGTATGTGGCTGTGAAAGTGATGCCGCCTTACTACGCGGAACAAGATGACACGTTCCTTAAGCGCTTCCGCCAGGAAGCGAAAGCCATCGCCAGCCTGCGCCACCCCAACATATTGATCGTGATTGATTACGGAGAGGAAGACGAAACCACCTACATCGTCATGGAGTTCGTCGAGGCCGGAACCCTTACCGAGATCATGGGAAAGCCCATGGCACCGGACCAGCTGCTGGGGCTGACCGATCAGGTGGCTGGAGCGCTGCACTACGCCCACGAACAAGGCGTCATACACCGGGATATCAAACCTAGCAATATTCTGTTACCGAAGCCTGACTGGCCACTTCTTACCGACTTCGGCCTGGCAAAGATCGTTGGAGGCAGCCAGCTGACCCAGAGCGGCACCGTTGCGGGCACCCCGGCATACATGTCCCCGGAACAAGGACGCGGAGAGAAGGTCGATTCCCGAAGCGATATCTATTCGCTCGGCATTGTTCTGTACGAAATGGCCACTGGAGTGGTTCCATTTCACGCCGAAACGCCCATGGCGGTCGTTGTCAAGCACATCATTGATCCTCTGCCATTGCCCCGGAGCAAAAATCCGGAGCTTTCAGAGGGAATTGAACGCGTAATCCTGAAGTCGCTCTCAAAGGATCCGGACGATCGTTTCCAGGATGCGGAGCAGATGGCGAAGGCGCTGAAGGAAGCGGTCAGGGAATTACCAGCCGGCGCGGCGGAGGGGGTTCCCGCCGTTCCAACTGCGCAGGAGACGACCATGGTTGACGAAGCCGACGTGGCAGCCGAGTCGGAAAAGCCTGTTTCTAAGGCTGAGCCGGCCGCGGCGGCTGCAGCCGAGGGCCTCACTGGTGAGGAAGGGGCCGCAAAAAGGGATAAGCCCATGCTCAGCCGCGGAGGCAAGATCGCGGTAGGGATCGGCGGACTGCTGCTTGCCGCGATCGTGTGCGTCATCGGAATAGGCGCTCTTTCCGAAGATGACACTCCAGTCGGCGAACAGCCTACTGCTGCAGAGCAGGAATTATCAAGCGTCGACATTGACCCGGGTCTGGAGCGAATCCCCGAAAACGTCGAATTGTTTCTGGAGCAGGCGTGGGCCCTGGTCGAGAGCGGAGAATATGATGCGGCGGGGGAAATGATCAACGCGGCGACTGAAATCGGCTCCGAAGAGAGCTGGGTACATGAAGAGGCCGGCTACATCATCATGGACATGCAAGATTACGGTCCAGCTGCTGAGGAGTTCCGACAGGCGCTGCGGCTGGACCCACTGGCGACCTGGAATTATTCAAACCTGGCCGCGGCGCTTGTTGCCGACGGGCGGGAGGATGAGGCGATCGCGGCTCTGTTGTCTGCGCTTAGCAATCCGGCAGTTACCGATAATCCGCTCGAACTAAACGATCTCGGCTGGGAGTTCCTTTCTTACTTTTGGCTTGATGAAGCTGAGCAAGCTTTCTTTCGCTCAATCGAGGCCGGCGCGACCTTCCCCGATCCATGGGAGGGGCTGGCCAATCAACGCTACGCACAAGGCGATCTCCCAAGTGCAATGGCCGAACTGCAGGCTGGGATTGACAGTTTCCCGGACCACGCCCCATTCTATGAACTCATGGGGTATTGGGCCTGGGAGGAAGGCGATTTGGACCGGGCCGTAGAAAGCTTCAGACAGGCGATTGAGCGCGATCAAACCAATAGCTCGGTCTATGGGGCGCTCGCGAGCTTATTGGCTGATCAAGGTAGAGAAGTCGAAGCCAAGATCTTGTTTCGTGAAGGGCTACAGCAAAACCCGAATGAACCCGGCTTTTACGTAGACGCCGGCAACTTTTATATGCAGATCGGTGAAATAAACAACGCTTTGCCATTCTTTGAGACTGCGATCGAGCTCTAGCCGGATAATGGATGGAATTATGCATATCTAGCCCAGGCCACGGCTGAGACCGGCGGCCACGACCTCGCACGCCAGCTGCTTGAAGAAGCCTCCGCAAAGAATTTTGGCGATCCCTGGTTAGACGAATTTGTCGGTTGGACCTACATGATGATGGACGACTGCGAGCAGGCCGTCGATCATTTCGAACGTGCGTTGTCGATTGACAGTTCGATCGAAAGCGCAGAAGAGGGAATTCGAGAATGCGGGGGCTAGCCCTTCAAGCCGGTCTCCCACTAGCCTCAACAAACCTCTGAGCTAGGCTCAATCTCAATCTTCAAATCCAACAAATGATGCGAGCAGCGGCTGCACTCGGTGTCGATGCATGCCGCTGGCAAGAACCTTGCATCTTGTAGAAGGAGATGCGAGGGAATGTAGAAAAAACGCAATCCACGCAAGTTCGTGCTTCCGCCACTCGTCCAGCACGTCCTTTTCGCGCACGGGCACTGCCTTCAAATGCGCTACCCGAAAGCGACCGTGGCTCCAAAGTGGTGTGGGGAGCAGTCGTGGTCATTGGATTTCTGGCTCTACCAGTGGTTCTTATGGTAGGCGCATACGGCTGGCTGCGAGTGTCTGAGACCATTGCGCCGGGCGTTCGAGTGGGCGAGATCCCGGTCGGCGGCATGAGCATCGAGCAGGCCGTCGAAGCTCTCGACCAGTCCTGGAACCGGGAGCTGGTGATGACTGCGGTCGACACTGGAGATGCGAGCCGAGTTTGGAACGTCAGACCTGCCCAATTTGGCCTTGCGATCGATGCAGCGGGAAGCGCAGAGCTCGCATACGCTTATGCGCGCGAAGGCAGTATTGCATCATCGGTTTGGCGCATGGTGGCTGCATTTTCTGATGGGTGGGCCGTGAAGCCGATCGTTACCTTCGACTCCGACGTCGCAAGGCTGGGTCTGGAATTGCTTTCAAAATCCACGCACATCCCCGCCTCAGATGCTCAGTTGGGCCTGATTGCTGGACAAGTGAGCAGCACTGCTGCCCAATGGGGAAGGGAGCTTGATATCGCGTCCAGCATCGCGCTGATCGATGCCGACCCCGAGGCCGTATTGCTTCGCTACGGATTTGTTCCATTGGTGACCAGTATGATCGCTCCTGAAATTGCGGAAGTAGCTACTGCGGCGAATGAAATCGAGCGGCTCCTGTCGGCCAGCCCGACGCTTAGAGCCTATGATCCGGTCACCGATGAGTGGTTCGAATTTACTCCGACTCGTGAAGATGCCAGCGAGTGGCTGCGTATCGAGAACGATGGATCAGGAATGAAAGTCGCGGTAAATGAAGAAGCCGTCGAACCCTACATCAATAGAATGCAGATTGTGGTCGGCGACGAACGCCGGATTGATCCGAGAACTGCAAAGGCCGCGCTCATTGCCGGGCTGCGTGGGGAAGAAGCTGAGCTGCTTCAGGTTGAATATCTGCCAAGATATTACGTTGTCACTCCGCAAGATACGCTCATTTCAATCAGCTTCAAGGTTGGCATCCCGTACTGGCAATGGCTTGAGGAGAACCCTGAAGTCAAAGCCCGGGGTCTGCGGGTAGGCGAATCACTCACCATTCCGGCTCGCGACTCCATGCTGGAACTACCGGTCGTACAAGGTAAACGCATTGTGATCAGTATCTCGGAACAGCGCATGTGGCTTGAGGAAGAGGGAGACCCCATTATTGAGCACACCATCAGCACCGGTATTCCAAACTCGCCCACCATGCCGGGGCTATTTCAAATCAAATCTCGGTATGTGAATGCCTATGCTTCCAATTGGGATTTGTATATGCCCCACTTCCTCGGTATCTATCACGCTACGCCCAATCTGCTAAACGGGATCCATGGCTTGCCTATGCTTTCTAGCGGTGTTCGGTTGTGGGAAAACATCCTGGGCAGCCCGGCCTCCTACGGGTGCGTGATCCTCGATCTGGAAGCGGCAGAACACCTCTTCACCTGGGCCGAAGACGGTGTCGTAGTTGAAATCCGCGCCTAATCCAAATCCCAGCTCTTGCGCACAGACAATAGTGGACGAAGGAGTCGTAGACCTAGTGGGCGGGAAGCTCTATCAGGGTGATCTCGCCGGTCTCGAGCTCGAGCATGGAATACGACCGCGATTCGAATTGAAGACCTCCAAGTGCGCCCGGATTGTAGACGCGCGTGGAGCCTTGCATCTCATCTCGTCGGCGGTGGGTGTGTCCGTGAAAAACGTACTGATGCGCGCCCGAGTCAATTAGGCGACGAAGTTCGTTCTCGTTGTCTCCATGCGTGACCCCGATGGACACTCCCTCAAGTTCACCTTCGTAAGTGGGCAGGACGACGTTGTGGGAATTGAGATCGCGCAGCGTTCGATAGATTTCGGGCAACCCCTGGTCCATGTTCCCGTTGACATACACCACTTTGAATCCATCTAAACTCTGCGCTGTGGCGGCAGTTGTCATGTCTCCACAGTGAATGACCTGGATGATCCCTTTTGCCCGATATGCAGCGAGCGCGATTTCAAAATTGGCGACATCTTCATGGGTGTCGGAAAGCACTCCTATTTTCATGAAATCCATTGACCCTTTCTCAACTTGTCGGCTGCTCTGACATGGAATTTGCCCGGCGGCACAGAAGGAACCTACCGGCGTTTGAGATCCTTTGCAATCACTTTCGCGGCGTTGAGGCCCGGCGCGCCCGTCACGCCCCCACCTGGATGGGCTGCCGCTCCACAGAAATACAAACCCTCAACCGGGGATCGATAGCGGCCGTACCCGGCAATCGGGCGCATCATCAAAAGCTGGTCAAGTCCCATTTGTCCATGGTGGACGCTGCCTTCGGGAAGTCGGTACTCGCGTTCATAGTCAAGTGGGGTCAGCACTTGACGATGCAGTATCGATTTGGGTAGGTCCGGCGCATATTGACTGATGATTGCCACCACATGATCACCGAACGCTTCGCGCTGGCTGTCCCAGTCGCCGTCCCGTAATTGATAAGGGGCATATCGCACGACCGCCGAGAGTATGTGCTTTCCTTCAGGCGCTCGGGTGCCGTCAAGAATGGTCGGGATAGTCATATCAAGGTACGGCGCGCGCGACCAAGCCTGGTATTTGGCGTCATCGTAGGCTCGTTCCAGGTAATCTGTGCTCGGGCTCACTATGATCCGCCCCTGGAGCTCAGCGGTACCTTGAACACCCTCAAAATCCGGCAGCTGATCCAGGGCAAGGTTGACCTTTGCGGTGCTTCCGCGATATCGGATATTGCGCGCTCGGCGCATCACTCGAAGCTCGAGCTTCTGCGCACCCACCAGTTCTAATAAGGTGGTCCGAGGGTCCGCGCTCGATACGATCGTTTTGCAGCCAATGTCCTGCCCGTTTGATAGCGCGACCCCAATCGCACGGTTCTCGCGGATCAGGATCTTTTCAACGCTCACTCCAGTTTGAATCACTGCGCCGCGCTCGGTGGCCGCATCGGCCAGGACCTCGGCGAGGGCTCCTGTGCCGCCTCGAACATGACGGACAGGCGGGGGAAAGCCGTTTGAAGCCTGATAAAGCAGCATCAGACCCGTTCCGGAGGCCTTTGGGCCAAGCATGCTTCCGTCGACGCCGCTCGTTGCCAGGGCTCCTTTCAAGATTGGGTTCTCGAACCATTCATCCAGGAGCTGCTCAGCGGAGATTGGAATGGTGCGCAGCAATTCGGTAACAGCTCTGCGCCCCTTTCGCCTGAGGCTCAAGGCCAGACCCGACCACGGGGCCAATCCCGGCAAGTAGCCAAGGATCCCTTTGGAGGCTAGATCTGGGGGGACCCGATCCTGGGCCGCGCGATAGGTCGATGCCTGATCGCTTATCTGTGCCAGGAAATCCTTGTATTGGCCCGCGTCCGCGCTCGAATGACGTTCGATTTCCTTACGTGTTGCCTCCGGGTCGCGCCAGAGTCGCAGCGCGTCACCCTTGGTCAGGCAAAGGACACTGATCGGACTGTCGAGAAACTCCAGCCCATGCTCTTTGAGTTTTAGCTTACTGGCGATCTCGGCTCGAAATAGCCCAGCCTGACCTGCACCCGTATCGACCCGATAGCCTGGGAACACCTCTTCGGTGGAAGCCGCACCCCCGAGCACATCCCGCGCTTCGACAACGAACACCCGCGCCCCGCCGTCGGCCAGAGTTGCAGCCGCGACAAGGCCGTTATGGCCTCCGCCTATCACGACGACATCGTATTCCTGTCTCAAAAGCCCATGTCTCCAAGAATTTCGAGCGCCGCCAAACGTCCGGGTGCGCCGGTTATTCCTCCGCCCGGATGCGTTCCCGATCCACACTGGTAGTAGCCGCGAATTGGCGTCCGGTACTTCGCATACCCTGCCGCGGGTCGCAAGAAGAACAGTTGTGATAGGTCGAGTTCGCCCTGAAAGATGTTGCCCTCCGTTAGCCCTGTAGTGCGCTCAATATCGAGTGGAGTCAACACCTGGCGATGAAGCAGGATGTCTTTGAGATTGGGTATGTACTCAGAGAGCGTATCGATGACTGCATCGCCAAATTCCTCGCGCCGCTGGTCCCAATTGCCATTGGCCAGCTCATATGGGGCGTATTGCACGAAGCAAGACATCACATGCTTGCCAGGCGGCGCCATGTCAGGGTCGATCATGGACGGAATTACGATATCGATGTAGGGGTGGTGTGAAAATTCCCCGTACTTAGCCTGATCATAGGCGCGCTCCAGATAGTCGATGCTTGGGCTGATCGAGATTGAGCCGCGCAAATGCGGTCCAACGCCTGGCAGACTCGCCAGGTCCGGTGCAGAGTCCAAAGCCAAGTTGACTTTGCCAGAAGAGCCCTGGAACCGCAAGCGGGAAACATCATCCACGAGCTCGCCTGGCAGCAGGTCAGGAGAAATCAATTCGAGAAAGGTCCGCCTGGGATCCAGGCTCGATACCACCTTACGAGCCGACAGTTCGGTGCCATCTTGCAGGGCGACACCAGTTGCCTTGTTGCCGCGTAGGATTACCGCCTCCACCGGAGCATCGGTGCGGATCTCTGCTCCGAATGACCGAGCTGATCTGGCAAGCGCTTGCGCCAGACCGCCTGTTCCCCCTTTTGCAAATCCCCATGCTCGATAGACACCATCGATCTCACCCATATAGTGGTGCAAGAGCACATACGCCGTTCCAGGGGATCGCGGGCCCATGAAGGTGCCGATGATCCCGCTGGCAGACATCGTGGCCTTGAGTGGTTCTGTTTCAAACCACTCGTCCAGGAAATCAGCCGAGCTCATGGTCATAAGCTTGATAAACGTGGGGAAGAGTTCGTCGCCTAGGTTCAGGAAATGCGAGCCAAGGTCTGCAAGCCGCTTCAAATCGCGTGGGTCAAGCGATGTTGGATCAGGAGGAACCATCCCCAGGATAGGCCTGACGGCTTTGGCCATGAAATACATTGTGCGCCCATACTCTTCGTAGGCCTCGACATCGCGCGGCGAGTGACGGCCAATTTCCCGCAAGGTTCGATAATGGTCGTCATCTCGATAGAGGTAGTCTCCATCAGGGAGCGGCGTAAGCATGCTCGGCAGGGGCAGAATGGTCAATCCATGATGAGGAAGGTTCAGGTCCTGAATGATTTCTGGGCGCAGGATGCTGACCACGTAAGAGAAGACTGAGTACTTGAAGCCAGGAAATAGCTCTTCTGTCACCGTCGCTCCGCCCACAATCTCTCGCTTTTCGAGCACAAGCACTTTGAGGCCGGCCCGCGCCAGGTAGGCGGCGTTCACCAGACCGTTGTGGCCCGCTCCGATCACGATCACATCATGGGATTTGGTCATGGTTTTGCTTTGGCCAATCCGGAATACTTTGCGGCGGCGGTTCCGTTGCTTGAGCGCGAGCTAGAGGAACGTTGAATTCTTTGACGCAATGTCAGTTTCGCTTGTGTGGTGGATCATAGAATGGTTTGTGGGACACCTTCGCAGCAACCCGTGATCGTTGATATTCCACGGTCATTTCAAGCTCCACCTGCTGGCCGAGTTTGGAGTAGTCATGTTCGAGCGTGGCCAACGCTAGATAGGTTTTCAGAATCGGCGAAAATGCCATGCTGGTGGCCTGGCCAACCTGCCTTTCCCCGATATAGATTGGAGCCGGTTCGCGAGTCGCTCGGCCTGCTACCTGAGGGGCCAGATCATGCCCGGCGTATAAACGATCGAGGTCCGACCAGGCAACCTCTAATCCGACAAACGACCATTCCGACCTATGTTTTGATTCTTCAAGCAGGGCACGGCGACCCACGAAGTCAGCCGAGTCAAGAGAGACTGTCCATCCAAGGCCCAATTCATAAGGGGAGGATCGCCGGCCCTCAGTCAAGGCCTTCAGACTCGATATGTAATCGACCTCGATGAGCAGCAATCCGGCCTCAATACGCGCGACGTCAAGCGCGGCCAGCCCGGCTGGCAGCAACCCGTAGTCTGCTCCGGCCAACATCACGCGATCCCAGATTTCGAGTGCATCCCTCACATCCATCCAGAGCTCGTACCCCAGATCACCGGTGTAGCCGGTTCGAGTGATGGTGACCGGCGCGCCGCCAATCTCGCCCTGCATAAGGTGGTAAAACGGCAACCGGGCGAGACCTTCGGCCTGGGCTACCTGCAACAGAATTTGTCTGGCATTTGGACCCTGAAGTGCCAGCGCGCCTTCAGACGCTGAGGCGTCTGTGACTTCCGCCTCCAGCCCGACGCCGCAATCCTGAATCCAGCGCAAGCTCGGATCTGCGGCTGTTATGCGGAACTGATTTTGTTCAACGCGCCATATTGTTCCATCATCGACGACTTTGCCATCGTCATCACACCATGGGGTGTAGAGGATCTGTCCCACTTCGCACGACTGGATATCGCGTGGCACCATTCGATCCACGGCTGCCGCTGCTTGAGGCCCAATAATGTCGTATTTGTAGAGTGGTGAAACATCAATCAGCGCCGCAGAGTTGCGAATGGCAAAGTACTCACGCTCGTGGGTGTGCTCGTAGGTGGCTGCGGCCCAATAGCCGGACCATTCTCGCCACTCTTTGCTTTTGCTTAGTTTCGAAGTGCGGGGGTGAAAGGGAGTGGGTATCGGCATGCGGACCAGAGGCGCGACCGCAATTTTACTCTTTCCTTAGGGTGTGGCTTCTATGGGTTGGCTGTCAGATGACGAATCGCCTTCAGATCGAAGCACTTTGTCATGCACACCTTTCCAAAGCCCAATCCAGGCCTGCTCGGCCTCGAGGTCCTCCTCGGCCATCCAACCCCACTTATTTTCAAATGCCACCCTCCACCAGTTGGTGCCGCGGGCATGCACGCCATTCAGCCCGTTGATGTGGGATACCACTAATCCGGGATCCCCATCGGGGATCGTAGTGAAGGCGGCGTAATTGTCTCCCGGACCTACCCGCAGTTCCGCCGCTCGGGTTGTTCTAAGCGGTTCGCCCACCTCAAAAACGGTGGACTTCTGAACGGGTTCCAGGACGACCATCGTGAGTCCGTTCGCGACCAGACGCTCCCGGCCATCTGAGGGCTGGTTAACGATTTCACCGTCAAGCCACATCGCTGAGGATCCGCCACCGTCCTGATTGATTCCCCAGGTCGCGCCGAGTCGATCGCGGCAGAAGCGAGCCAACTCATTCGATGTCATGCCTATGCTGTACCCGGGTTGGCGGCCGTCTACAACGATGAAATAGGTGTAATCATCGTTGAGACAGACCGCAGTCCGAGGGTGTCGCGATGTCGCACCAGCATTGTCGGCATAGCTGACGATATCCCCATAACGCAGGAAATTGAAGCTACCTCCGATGCTGGCAAATGCTGAATCCCATGTCGCGGGAAAAGTGTCGCGACAGTCACGGGAGGAGAAATCGATCGAGCTCAGTATGCCGACCCGTTCCCCGATGCGGGCATGCTCGGCCAGCCGCTTGCCTGCCAGACCCCTGGCAGAGATCACCAAATGGTCAAACGGTATTCGAGTGGAGCCGACGTCTCGAATGCTGCGAATGTAGCCCTTTGCGCGCGAGCCGATCCCCGCTGGCTGCAACATTTCAACCAACACTTCAACCCCATCGTTACCGGTGCGCGTATTGAAATCGTATTGGGGCGTATAGATCACAATGTTGTCGCCGTTCTGCCGCGTGTTGATCCCGCCCAACTCCATCTTCCTACCGCGGTCGAGGAAATACACCCACTGCTCGTCGTCGTGATGCACCACGCAGCTGCCAATGAAGGCATCCTGGCTTCGATTGAATGCGAACTCGATGCCGCCACTGTGGTCGCCGAAGCGCTTGATGTACCAGCCTCCCTGAATCTGTCCAGATTGAGGGATTCCGGTCGACGGATCATAGAAAATTCCGTTTATTGCGACCGCGACCTTACCGGTTGCATCCCAGCGTGAGCCCCAGCCAACAATCGTGTCGTCATAGCGCTCTGCCATTCCGCTGACCGTTTCTGTGCCCTCGTACAGTTTGCCCTGGGCAACCGTGCTGTCAACGATCACGTTCGGTGAACTGCGATCCATCCGGGCTACGAATGCCCGGTTGGGTCCTGGAAGTACGAACTGTTGAAAATCGATGCCTTCCGCGACCGATCCCCACTCGGTTTCGGAGTGAGCGATATCGGTCGGCCAAAACATAGCCGACCCGATGATCAATAGAAGTGACGCCGTTCGGATACGCATGAGGAAGAGAGTCCGAGAATGAGTCTATCGACATTCTAGAGGTCTTTGAGTAGTACGGAGGCACTGTGAAAGGTAATTGAAGGGTGGGGAGCTTTAGGCTAAGATTATGCTCCGGCATCCCCAAACAATAGAAAAAGCACTTACGGTGAGAGTGAGATCAAAATCTAGCCCAACCTGGCTGGTCATTGGACTCGGCCTATTTAGTATCGCAACCTTGATCTGGTTGCTGTTCCCGCTGTTGTCCACTGGGGGAACTGCTGCGCAAATGGCGATTCCGAGAGGGCTATTTTCTCGGATTGTGCCGAACTACGGATCGGACAATTTTGGAGACGTCATCCGCACACTGCGGTTGACCATAGTGCGGGAGTTAACCGGAGATGGCATGGAGCAAGAGCTTCTGCTCCCGGTTCCGACGGCAACCTGGCGCGATTTCGCCGGTGCGCCACCTTTCACCGCTACCCCGACCAATACGTCAACCCCTACGAGCACCGCGACCGCAACCGATACCGCAACTCCGACGAACACTGCGACGCGCCGGCCAACCAGTAGCCGAACGCCGACAGATGAGCCTACAGACAAGCCAAAGCCGCCGACCTTGACACCCTCAATCACACCCACGCCTAGCGATACTCCTACGCCAACTCCCTCACCCACACCTATCCCTGATGTGGTCGGTCCGGATGTGGTACTAAAGCTGTTGGAAGGAGTACATGAGGCTTCGGCCTGTAAATTCACCATCGGCTTTAACGTCGAGGATCCGGCACCCTCAGCTGGAGTTGAAATTAGCCAGATTCACTTGTTTTACGAATATCCTCTCGGCTCTGGGGATAGCGAATCTGGATTGAGCGGCAGTGGCGACTGGGAGGGAGGCGTGCCTGGGAATAAGTGGGTAGGGACCTTTTCCGGTCAGTTCTCAGGAGTAGCTACGGGCAGCAATTTCAAATTCAGGGTAGAAGTGATTGATATCGCCGGTCACTCGGGCGCGGCCGGTGGATTTACTTATAGTGTTGATGCCGACTGCAGAGCCATAAAAACCTAGGTATTTTAGATTAGCTACTTCTACTGAGCGAGCGGTCAACCCATAGGGTTGAAACCCCTCAACTCCCCAACCAAAGTCAACGGTACGGGTCGTCCTTGTAAAAGGCCGGCACTTGGAAGCCACAAGATAATACCGGGTGCTCAACGACGCTCCAACACTGGCTATCCCGAAATGATCGTAACGATCCCGTCACGGCCCTCAACTATCCTGATTGTGATCCGAGTAGAGACTAGCGGAGCCTGTAGTCCGAATCGAATCCGCTGAGCAAGGAGAGTAACAGGATGAAGCAGGAACCTACGGTAGCTTGGTATCGGAAATACGGCTGGGCCATTCCATTTGCG
>CBDTZL010000017.1:0-23225 GCA_965364895.1 uncultured bacterium | reverse complement strand
CGTCCCGAAATTGACTCCATCCGAGGAGTCAATTCCGATTCCTCGATCAAGACTCTGCACCGCTATGGCCTGATTGAAGAAATCGGTCGGACGAGCGGTCCAGGACGACCGATCCTCTATGGCACCAGCGGCGAATTTCTCCAACACTTCGGTATCAGCTCGCTCGATCAGTTGCCTGAGATCGAAGGCGAGTCTCAGCCACAAGCTGGGGGTGCCAGTCTTCCTAAGGAGAGTGGGGAGCAATCGGATGAGTCGAGCGCACAGCGTTCTGATTCTTCCGGCGAAAGCGATAGCCGAGAGACCGATCCGAGCGAGCAAGCTGAAGATGGTTCCTGATCCGCCGAAATTACAAAAGGCCATGGCTCAGGCGGGTTATGGATCCCGCCGGGCATGCGAACGCATGATTCGAGAGGGCAAGGTTACGGTGAACGGAGAGCGCGCCACATTAGGCTTGCGCGCCGATCCATCGGTGGACGTGATTGAGGTCGATGGAGAGCCAATGCGAGCGCCTGACCCGCTGGTCTATATGATGCTTCACAAACCGACCGGAGTGCTCACCTCGCTTGCCTCGCAGGGGGGATGGCCAACGGTTATCGATCTGGTTGCGGTCGACACCCGCGTTTACCCGGTTGGCCGGCTAGACCTGGAGAGCGAAGGGCTCATTCTGCTCACCAACGACGGGGAGCTGGCGCACGCGTTAACGCATCCGTCGTTTGAGCATGAGAAGGAATACCGGGTGCTCCTGGATCAATTCCCTGCCGAAAATCAGTTGCATTCATGGCGTGAGGGAGTCAGGATTGTTGACCTCGGCCAAACAGCTCCGGCAAAGGTTTGGGTCGAGGGTCAGACTGAGCCATGGATTGGAGTCATCATTCATCAGGGAATGAAGCGGCAAATCCGGGAGACCGCCAGGACACTCGGCCTCAAAGTCGAGCGTATCATCCGCGTCCGTATTGCCAGTCTGGAATTAGGCGACCTGGATTCGGGTGCCTGGCGCATTCTAACCGACCGCGAAATTGAGGATCTTCGACTTGCGGTAGACTCGCCCGCTGAGGTTAGGGTCATCCATGACAACTGACGATCGCTCCGACAACTGGTTAGAACGATTGCTGTCGGTTCGCGTAGATGTAAATGCTGAAACCATCATTTTTGCCGTCATATTGGTGGCGGCGGTGCTCACGCGCCTTTACGATCTTGAGACGCGCGTGATGAGTCACGACGAGAGCTTGCACACCTTCTACTCTTTCGAATTGGCGGAAGGGCGCGGCTTCCAACACACGCCGCTGATGCATGGCCCGCTGCAGTTCCACCTGGTTGCGCTTTCCTATTTCCTTTTTGGGGATTCAGACGCATCGGCCCGCATACCTGCCGCGCTGGCTGGCATAGCCGCGATTGCCCTGGTTTGGGTTTTTCGTCGTTGGCTGGGGAAGACCGGCGCGATCGTGACCGCAGTTCTCATGTTGATCTCTCCCTTCATGCTCTTCTACAGCCGCTATGTACGTAACGAAATCTTCGTTGTCGTTCTGGCCTTGCTCATGTTTTGGGCGGTGTTCCGCTATTTTGAGACGCGCAGAACCCGCTGGCTGTATTTACTAGCTGTCACGCTTGCACTGCACTTCGCTACGAAAGAAACGGCATTCTTGTATACGGCCCAGATGCTCATCTTCCTTGCAGGTATGTTCGCGTGGCGGTTGTACAACGAACGATGGCGCAGCGAGGGGCTGCGGAGGCTCTTCCTGGCCGGCTCGATGGTGGCATTGGTGGGCATGGGATTCGCGCTAGTGACCTATTTCCAGGATCGTGGTGGAGCGGAATCCGGAGTGGTTCAACCGTTGGATCCCGACGCGGAGATATTAGCCGGCAGTGGTCTCTCACCAGTCATCGCAGTGGGAGCGGTTCTAGCAATTATCGGGTTGGTGATGATTTCGGCTGCGTTGATTCGTGAATTTGGCAAGCGTCTCAGAACTGATTTTCCTACGCTGGATCTGCTGGTCGTTATCGGCACGTTGTCATTGCCTCATCTGGCAGCCATCCCGGCGGATTTTCTGGGTTGGGACCCGCTCGCCTATCAAGACCCGGCATCGTTCTGGCCGACCTTAGGGGTAGTGTTGGTGCTGCTCGCAATCAGCCTGGGGATCGGTTTCGCATGGGACATTCGGCGCTGGCTGCCTGTGGCTGGAGCCTTCTTTCTGCCGTTTTTCCTGTTATATACAACGCTATTTACCAACCCCAATGGCATGGCGACCGGTCTGGTTGGATCGCTGGGCTACTGGCTGGTTCAACACGGCATCGAGCGCGGGAGCCAGCCCACCTACTACTACGCACTCATTCAGCTTCCCTTCTATGAATTCCTACCGGTGGTAGGAGCTCTGCTGGCGCTCGCGTTCGGTGTCCGGAACTTCCGAATGCCTCGCAAGCGCGCCGTTGAGCCGGACGATCAAGATCAGGAACCTAGGAAGTTTCCGGTTATTCCGTTGCTCGGATATTGGGCCATCACTTCCTTCTTTGGGTATTCATTTGCAGGAGAGCGAATGCCATGGCTCACCGTTCATATCACTCTGCCGCTGATATTTCTCGCGGGATGGGCCTTCGGACGCTTCTTCGATTCGGTCAATTGGACCCGGATGAAAAACAGTAGGGGATGGGTGTTGGCGCTTTTGATCCTGGTCCTGACGATCTCCACCACCCGCGCCTTAGGCTATTTGCTCGGACCGGAGGCGCCATTCCAAGGGAGCACACTCAATGAACTCAGGGTAACCAACGGGTTCCTGGTTGCGGCGGCGGTCGCAGTAGGATCGCTGGTCGCGATCGCATATATGATGCGAGGCCGTTGGTCAACGGTAAATGTGCGCCAGATGGCGGGGGTCATCGTGCTCGCCATCCTGGGGTTCTTGACGCTGAGAACCGCCTTCCGAGCCTCGTATATAAATTTCGACAACGCAACCGAATTCATGGTCTACGCACACTCTGCAACCGGGGTTAAGAACGTACTGGATCAAGTTGAAGATTTATCCAGGCGAACGACGGACGGCTTGTCGATAAAGGTTGCATTTGATGATGATGTGTCCTGGCCAATCAATTGGTATCTGCGCAACTTTGATGAGGCGTTGTACTACGGGCCCTCTCCCAGCCGAGATCTCCTGAATTACCCGATTGTTATCGCGGGAGACAATAATTGGGCCAAAGTCGATCCTCTGATGGAGGACCGCTATGACAGCTTCGAGTACATCAGGATGTGGTGGCCCATGCAGGACTACTTCAACCTGGATGCTGCGAAATTAGGTAACGCCATAACCTCGCCGGAGATGCGCGGCGCGCTGTGGGACATCTGGCTCAACAGAGATTACGACGCCTATGGAGAAGTAACTGGACGGGATTACTCCCTGGAGAATTGGAATCCCTCAGATCGAATGCGGCTTTACATTCGAAAGGATATCGGCTCTCTCATTTGGGACTATGGGGTGACCCCGGCCGTTCTGGAAATAGAACCCTACGTGGATCCCTATGCAGATCAAATGACCACGCTGTCGGCTGAGCTCCAAATCGGGGGGCCTGGGGCAGCTCCTGGTCAACTGGCGGGACCCAGGGGAGTTGCAATCGCTCCGAGCGGAGAGCTCTACGTGGCGGATGCTATGAACCACCGCGTGCAGCGATTCAGCGCGGATGGGCAGTTGATCGGCGAGTGGGGGACCTTCGCAGCCGCGCCTGAAGGCGGCGAAGCGCCTGCGGGCACCTTCAATGAGCCATGGGACGTTGCGGTTGGCCCGGATGGCTCGGTATATGTTGCCGACACCTGGAACCATCGAGTTCAGCGCTTCACCGAAGACGGAAGGCACCTCACCAGCTTCGGCTCCTTTGGTCAAACCGGAGAACCCACGGCATTTTGGGGCCCGCGTTCGATCGCGGTCGATTCCAATGGCCGTGTATTTGTGACGGACACCGGGAACAAGCGGGTTGTAATCTTTGATGCGGAGGGAAATCCGATTGGCCAGTTTGGCGGTTTCGGACTCGAGCTGGGCGGGCTTGATGAGCCGGTCGGGGTTGATGTCGATATGGATGGTCGGGTTTACGTGGCTGATACTTGGAACCAGCGCATTCAGGTGTTCGAGGAAATTAGCGAGGGAAACTTCGTGGCAGTGGAGGAATGGCCGGTGGATGGCTGGCTGGGGCAATCGCTTGAGAACAAACCGTATCTACAGGTACGAGACAACGGGGACGTTTGCGTCTCCGATCCTGAAGGGTACCGAATCCTGTGTTTTGACTCGGAAGGCGAATTCAGCATGGGTTGGGGTAATTTTGGTGGGGGGGATTCTCAATTTGGTTTGCCCATCGGGCTAGCATTCACGGATGAAGGCACGATTTGGGTCGCTGATGGTGCTAATGATCGGGTAATGCAGTTCCAACTAACGGGAGGCGAATGAAACTACACGAGTATCAATCCAAGCAGCTCTTTGCGCAGCACGGCGTACCGATCCCGCGAGGCGAGGTAGCGGAAACGGCTACTCAGGCTCGCATGATTGCTGAGGAATTTGGCGGGCCAGTCGCGGTTAAATCGCAGGTGCTGGTTGGGGGTCGTGGAAAGGCAGGGGGGATTCGCCTGGCAAAATCGCCGAAGGAAGCCGAGAAACACGCTAAGGCCATCCTCAAACTAGAAATAAAAGGCTTCCCGGTACGAAAAGTTCTGGTAGATGAGGCGGCCGAAATCGAGACCGAGATATACCTGGGAGTGACCAACGATCGCACGGCCGGCAGCCCGGTGATGATCGCCTCAGCCGAAGGGGGCGTCGAAATTGAAGAGGTTGCACGAACGCATCCGGACAAGATTGCCCGGGCGTGGGTTGACCCGCTCATCGGATTGCGCGACTACCAGGCAAGGAATCTCGCCGCAGCGATGGAGCTTCCAAGGCAGCACTGGGCCGAATTTTCCAGGATGGCGCATGGACTGTTCGACACCTATTTAGACTCCGACGCAACCCTGGCCGAGATCAACCCGCTAGTAATCACCAAGCAGGACAACCTGCTCGCCCTCGACGGAAAAATAGTGCTTGACGACAATGCGCTATACCGACACCCTGACTTGGAGAAACTACGTGATTTAGATGAGGAGGACCCATCCGAACGCGAAGCAAGGGGGAACGGCCTTTCCTATGTAAAGCTGGATGGAAACATTGGCTGCATGGTAAACGGCGCCGGCCTCGCCATGGCCACCATGGATGTCATCAAAAGATTGGGTGGTGAGCCGGCTAATTTCCTGGATATTGGAGGCGGCGCGGACGCCGAGAAGGTAGCGGCTGCCATTGAGATCATTCTGGCCGATCCGGAGGTGAGCTCGATGATGTTCAACATCTTCGGAGGCATCACCCGTTGCGACGAGGTGGCGCGTGGAATTCTGATGGCGCTCGAAAAGGTGCCGCGTGAGGTGTATCTGGTGACACGGCTGGTCGGCACCAACGAGGAATTGGGACGCCAGATGCTGGCCGATGCCAAGATGGACACGGCTTCCTCGCTAGTGGAAGCGGCAGAGATGGTCATTGCGGCCTCGAAGGTTGGTGTGGCCAAGTGAGCATCCTCATCGATAAAGAATCTCGAGTTCTGGTCCAGGGAATCACCGGGCGAGAAGGCTTGTTTCACGCCTCTCAAATGCTGGACTATGGAACCCAGGTTGTAGCGGGGGTGACGCCCGGCAAGGGTGGAGACTGGGTGCTTGATGGCAAAGTTCCCGTGTTCGACACGGTGGAGCGCGCGCTGGCCGCCACCGGTGCTAATTGCGCGGTGCTGTTTGTTCCGGCAAAGTTTGCGGGAGATGCAATGCTGGAAGCGGCAGATGCGGGAGTGCCTCTAATCGTGTGCATTACGGAAGGTGTACCGATTCAGGACATGATGAAAATTCGAAATTACCTGGATCAGGAAGGCGTTCGGTTGATAGGGCCCAATTGCCCAGGGCTGCTGACCCCAGGCGAAAGTAAGGTGGGAATCATTCCCGGCCACATCGCCGATCAGGGTTCCGTAGGAGTTGTTTCCCGCTCTGGGACGCTGACCTACGAGGTCTTATACGCGCTGCAGAATCACGGCATGGGAGTGTCGACTTGCGTGGGGATCGGAGGCGATCCGATTAGTGGGACCGGATTTACCGACGCACTGCAGATGTTTGAGGATGATCACCACACCGAAGCAGTCGTCATGATCGGCGAGATTGGCGGCACTTCTGAAGAGCAGGCGGCGGAATTTATCTCATCAAGTATGACGAAGCCGGTCGTGGGCTTTATTGCGGGCCAATCGGCTCCCCGGGGCAAACGAATGGGGCACGCCGGCGCTATTATCGAGGCTGGTTCGGGGTTGGCGTCGGACAAGATTGCCGCACTCGAGGGCGCGGGCGTGCGAGTGGCCGAGCATCCAGAAGCGATCCCTGAGCTGCTGAACTGACATGCCGGTCCGTGCGATCGCCGGCCTCAGAATACCGGTGCATCCAGAACCTAGCCTTGAGCCGCTGAATTGACATGCCGCTCCGAGTGATCGCCGGCAGCGCCAAAGGCCGGCGCCTGCGGATGGTTCCGGGCGAGGTGACCCGCCCGATACGGGATCAAGTCAAAGAGGCCCTGTTTAATATCCTCGGGGCTGCTGTACTCGACAGCGAGTTCTTAGATCTCTTTGCAGGAACGGGAAGCGTAGGAATTGAAGCGCTCAGCCGAGGCGCCGTGCAGGCGACCTTCGTAGAAAAGCACCCGGCCGCGCTGAAAGCCATCCGAGAAAACCTCGAACTCACAAAGTTTATGGATCAGGCTCAAATCATTCAATTAGATGTCTTCGAGTGGATCAAACGCCAAACGGGCAGATCCTACGACTTCGTCTATGTCGCTCCGCCGCAGAATTCCAAGCTCTGGAGCAAGGCGCTGCTTAAGCTGGACGAATACGCAGAACTGATGAACCTGGACGCTTGGGTGATCGCTCAGATCAATCCCAATGAATACCGGCCGCTGGAACTTGAATCGCTTGTCGAATTCGACCAGCGCAGCTACGGCAGAACGCAGCTAGTTTTCTACGAACGGCCAGGGGAGTAAGTTCCCTAGATACCCAGCAGCTCGGACAGTTTGTGCCGATCAAAACCGTGAACAACCTCTCCGTCAATCAACGCTACTGGCGTTGTGAAGGCGGGGATTGCCTCGAGATCCGATAGAGCAGCTGGGTCGTCCGCGATATTTCGCTCTTTGAACTCGATATCGCGCTGAGTAAGCCACTCTTTTTCCAACTTGCAAAAACGACAACCATGCTGCGTGAAAAGGACTACTTCTTTCTCGCTCACCACTTCCTCCTACTCTCAAGTCCTCGAGGCTGGATTTTATCCCTCAACTCGACGGACACCGAAGATGCGATTCCCACCGAGTGATTCGCGGATGATCGTATAGAGTGCAAATAGCTCGAGCGCGAACGGGGGAAAGCCGAGCAATCCAAGTATCGGCATCTGCCCATAGGTCAATCCGAATGGGCGCAATTCATCCGGGATCAGATACACCCAGTACGCCCCGCCTGCCGCCACGGACTGCTGATTCCAGGCCTCCCAGATGAAACCGCTAAATAGGCCGCCAAGCAGCAATGCCCACGTCCAGCGCCTTGAGCCGATCCTCCACTGCCGGCGAATCGACGGCAGGCCAAGCTGTTCATTGATTGGATCCAGCAACAGGAAGAATCCGATCCAAACCGCGCCAAACAGGTAGGCTGCGGTGCTTACGGGCAAGGCCAGCGGGATGGTAACCATGGCCACTCCAGCCAGCCACCAGGCCCAGGCGGGGCCTGTCCGAACACCCGAATGCGACTCTTCTTCCTGCTTCCCGACGCGCTCGATCAACGCCAGAACGAGATCCACGATCTCGAATACGCCAGGGATGATAGTTGCAAAAGACCAGAAGTAACCGATGTCACGCGCAAGAGTGTTCACCGGCAAACCTTCATACCGCCAGTTCCTAAGATGCAGGTTATAGGCCTCAAAGATCAGCCAGACCGCTACGGAGGCCAAAACCAGGAGTGGAAATTCGCGACGCCGCGTCATCAGCCAGCTGCGACCTCGCAAGCGGTACACGATTCCATCAACAAACAGGATGAGACCGGTCCACATGATCGGGGTCAGCCATGTTGCAACAAGTGAATTGCCGGCGGCCAACATGGCCTGACCACCAATCAAGATAGCCAGTCCGAACCAGGTGAAACCCGGAATGTGAGGGGTCTTGGTCATTCAGCTAGGGCGATCCTCAGCGCACCCTGCGAATCGTAGGTATAGGCCGCAAAGAAGACGGTGCCTTCAGAGTAAGCCTTAAGCGCCTGGGGAATGAGGAATTCCATATCATTAACTAATTGAAATGCGGCCAGGTCATCGAGCGGGAGCCAGGCCGGAGTTCCTTCAGAACTGGCTTCCAGGTTGCCTTCGATAGACTTGCCGGCGAAGACAAATAGCCCGATCCCCGGGCTATGTCCTGTATCTACCGTCACGACGCCGACCAATATCTGATCGGAGACCGCCAGTCCGGTTTCTTCCAGCACTTCTCTTCGGGCGGTCGACAAGGGGTCCTCTCCTATCTCGACGTGCCCGCCAACTCCGTTATATCGACCCGCCCATCCGGGATGATCTTGCGGCAATTTAATAAGCAGGATCTCGCTTTGGCGCAAGATAAATGAAATCGTTCGAGGAATTACTGCGTAGCGGTCCAGATCGAGGCGTTGACCGTCTAGCGACATCGCGGGCGATTATACTCTGGGATCTGGGAAGAGAAGCCCAAAGAGGCGTAAATAGGCGCGCGCTATAATCCACCCGAACCTACTAGTCAGGAGAGCGGGATGACAGATCCCATGGATAAGGTAACTGAAGAGAAGGACCTGCTGGGTAAATTGCAGAATTCTGTGGCTGGATTTGTCGGCTACTACGATCGCGAGCGTCGCCGAGATGCGGATAAATTGCTGCGAGATACGGTCGCCGACCGATATGAGGAGCAATGGGATCGTGTCTCTTCCATCCAGGCCCAAATGATTGCCGGCAAAATGCTGGAGTATGTCGACGACGTAGAGGTGGCGGCAATCAAGCTCCGCACCTTTGTTGATCGGCTCCGAGGCGCTCCGCGTGGGTACGCAGGATTCTTCGATGCGGTTCGCGTCAACCAGGATGAGCTGGATAGTTTGTATCAGTACGACCTGGAGCTTCTTGATACCGTAGGTCTGGTGGCAGAAGCCGTTGATGGGCTGGAAGCAGCAGTGAGCAACAAGGAAGACCTGCCGGCGGCAATCGAAAAGCTCGTGAAAACTGCGACTGGCGCAATTCAGGCCTATGATCGCCGGACAGAAGTCGTGATAAATGAACAGGAGGGCGGAAATGGCTAGAATTTTCGACGTCATCGAGCACCCGAACGAGATGAAGGATGAGTTTGTTCGCCGCATCCCAGAGGTTGGCTCCGGCGATTTCCGAATAGGCAGTCAGCTTATCGTTCGAGAGGCTCAAAGTGCGGTCTTTTCTCGCGATGGCAAGGCGCTGGATACCTTCGGTCCCGGCCGCCACACGCTCACAACCGCAAATATTCCTCTGGTGGTGGACTTTATCGGCAAGGCGTTTGGTGGTGAAACTCCCTTTAAGGCCGAGGTTTACTTTGTCTCCATGCGCGAATTCGCTAACCAGAAGTGGGGAACCCCGCAGCCAATACTGGTGCGTAATCCTGGGATGGGACTTGGGGTTGCACTCCTTCAGGGATTTGGCACATACGGCGTGGAGGTCGCAGATGCACAGCAATTTGTGACCCAGCTGGTAGGCGCCATGGGTGCCTATAGCACCAAAGATATCCAGGATCGGCTGCGCGGGATCCTGCTATCGGACCTGCAAGACTTGCTGGGAGAGACAACCGAAGCCACCACCGTACCAGAGCTGATCGGATTGGTGGAAGAGATCGGAGCAGGGATTCGTGCCAAAGGGCAGGACGATTTCAGGGCGCTTGGTTTGACGTTAAAGGCTTTCTACATTGAGAGCTTGAAGCCCTCCGACAAGTCGGCCGAAGAGCTGCGCGATATGGGGATGCTCGACATCCAGACCTATACGCAACTTCAGGCGGCGGACGCCATGCGCGAGGCAGCCTCGAATCCCTCAGGCGGCGCCGGGCTGACGGCTGGAATCGGCGCCGGAATGGGAATTGGCAGCGCGATCAGCGAGGCCGTACGGGAAGGGTCCAAGGGTACAGATGGGGGCGGATCATCGTCAGCCGCAGCCAGCGTCCCGGATGTCATGACCCCAGGCGAAGCTGCGCAGTATTTGAAGGTATCCGAAGAGGACGTAGTCTCGGCTATTGATGCAGGCGATATCAAGGCCAAAAAGATTGGGGATGCTCTCCGAATCAGCCGGATATCGCTGGACGAGTTCCTGAACAGCTAGCTAAGATTCTAAGAAGACCAACGAGGCCCTCGAACATGAAGGGCCTCGTTTTGCTTATCAACCCCCGTGAGTTGCGCATAGCCAAAGTGAGAACGCCTCTTACATGAGGAATTCTGGCGTAGGCAGGTCATAGTCTCGGATTGGAATATCGCCGGCGGCGGCTTGGGATATGAGCGTTAAGACACCGCCGACTGAATTAGCACCAGGATGGCGCCCAGCGGCTAGCGGTTTGCGCAACGAAGCCGTCAGTTGTGTGCGCCTCATCAGGAAAAGCCGTTGTCGGCGACCAACTGCTTGATCTGTTGTTGCGAAAGAGTTTGAGCTTTGGGGAGCTTGCGAAGAGAGGCCTTCAATTTCTTGAGGTGGGTTGCCAGCTCCGGGCTCTCGCGAATGTCCATCTCAGCGCCCGCGTGGAGAAATACGATAAACGGGCGCACAGGAAATGGCAGGTTGAGATGAGAGCTGGCTCGATCAACTTCTGAGGAAATCTCGCCCTCGATCCCACGTATCGATCTCATCCCTGTTCGACGGAGCAGCCCTCTCTTATTGGTGGTCCGAGTCCACGAACCATCCGAGTAGCCAATCAAGCCGTTCTCAACCCGCGGAATTACGGCAAATACCCCGCCCGGACAAACCAGTACATGCCGGGCGCCGAGCGAGTAGTGAAAAATGGCGAACCGCTGGTCCAGCCCCTTCAACGCGCCATCTAAGATTTCGTCAATGCGCGGGCGGCGATCCCAGCGATTGCGCATCGGCAGGCCGATCTGAGAGCCCAGGATCCCTACCAGAAACAAACCGAGAACTAGATCGATGCGGTAGGGGGGCCGGAACGAGATCAGCAACCCCAAGCCCATAACAGCTAACCCCCCGAAAGAGAGGATACGGGCCAGCCGAGCGTTTCGCTTGACCTTAGCCGAGTTGATATATTGCTGCATTACATTCTTTTCAAGACCAGGCAGGCGTTTTGTCCGCCCAGCCCGAACGAGTTCGAAAGAGTAATGTTCACGTTCGCATCTCGTGCCTCGTTTGGAACGTAGTCCAGATCGCAGTCGGGATCGGGATTCTCATAGTTGATGGTGGGGTGGATCGCGCCACGGTCGATGGTGAGCGCACACACAATCGCTTCAACCGCGCCCGAAGCGGCCATCGGATGCCCAATCATGGACTTGGTTGACGATATTGGGATCCCATAGGCAGCCTCGCCAAAGAGCGATTTGATCGCAAGAGTCTCTACTAAGTCGTTAGCTGGGGTGGAGGTGCCGTGTGCATTGATGTAGCCGACCTCATCTGGAGATACCTGTGCATCTTCCAGCGCCCAGCGCATAGTTCTCTGTGCGCCCGTGCCCGATGGATCCGGCTTGGCCATGTGATACCCATCGCTTGAACTAGCATGCCCAGCGATCTCGGCGTAGATATGCGCGCCGCGTTCCTGGGCGCTCTCCAGGCTTTCGATCACTAAGCCTGCGGCTCCCTCTGAGAATACAAACCCTTCGCGCTTCGCATCGAACGGGCGGGAAGCCCGTTCTGGTTCATCGTTGTAGCTGGTGGGGAGCGCCCGCATGGCCCCAAACCCTGCGACAGCAAAACCTTCGATCATGGCTTCGGTGCCGGCCGTCAACACGATGTCTGCTCGTCCGTCGCGTATTGTCTGAGCTGCTTCGCCGACGATTTGAGTGCCGGTCGCGCAAGCTGTGACCAGGCACATGCTGGGCCCGTATGCCTTGTACCGCTCAGAGATATGGAATGCAGACATGTTGGCGATCGAGGCTGGAATCGTGAATGGATTGACCTTGTTGGGGCCTTCTTCACGATAGGCCCGAGCGCCTTCAATCGATCGTTCAAGTCCGCCTACAGCGGTTCCAAGCGTTACTCCGATACGCTCGCTATTTGCGAGGGGTTCTTCCAAGCCTGCATTTTCAACCGCCATTTGGATCGCGGCTAATGCAATCTGGGACGAGCGGGACATTCGACGCGATTCTCTTGCGGGGATATGATCCGCGGGTATGAAGTCGGGTATCTCGCCTGCGATCTGACAGGCCAAATCACTCGCGTCAAAATGCTCGATTTTGCGAATTCCAGAGCGCCCAGCCATCAAACCGTCCCAGAGTTTTTCGACACCGGTGCCGAGCGGTGTAATAGCGCCGATCCCGGTGATCACTACTCGACGCGAGGAATTATTTCCGTTTGCCATTAGTTTGACCCTTCAAGTGATGTCTTGATCCCTTCACGAATTGCATCCAGGAGACCTCGAGATACTGCCTTTCGCGTGGCGCGTAATGCGCTGACAATAGCATGCGAGTTCGATCGACCGTGCCCGACAAATACTAACCCGTTCAAGCCCAGGAGCGGAACGGCTCCGTACTCACCGGGGTCGAGCAGCTTCGCAACTCTTTTGAACGCCGGCCGGGCCAGGTAGCCCCCCGCTGCGGTGATCGGCGAAGCCTTAAGCTCCGTGCGGATCATATCGATCATCGTCGCGGCTACCGCTTCGCTGGTTTTCAAAAATATATTACCGGTGAACCCGTCCGTAACCACCACGTCTGCCTCGCCCGCGTAGAGTTCTCGAGGTTCTACGTTGCCGATGTAATTTAGCGAAGAGGCTCTGAGCAGCTGATCGGCATCGCCGACCAACATATTGCCTTTGCCCTGTTCCTCCCCCGTCGAGAGTAAGGCTACCTGAGGGTCTTTGCGCTGTAGAAAAACTTCGGCGTAAATCGATCCCATAATTCCAAACTGAAGCAGGTGTTCGGGCCGACTATCAGTATTGGCTCCAATGTCGATCACGACTGTAGATCCCCCACGAACCGGAAAGACCGGACTCAACGCGGGTCGCTTGACGCCTCGAATGCGGCCCAGTTGGAACAGGGCGGTTGCCATGGCGCCTCCAGTATTGCCCATCGTTACGAAAGCATCCGCGCCATCGTGCTTCAAGAGGCGCATGCCCACCGCCATCGAGCTGTTTGGCTTATTCTTGGCAGCCAAAGCTGGTTTGTCAGTCATCCCCAATACCTGGGAGGCATCGACAATATCAGCCAGCGACGCATCGATCCGGGATTCAAGTTCTTCAGCCGGACCGGTTAGTGTGAGCCGGTCACCCCACAGCCTATGGGCCTCGGTTGCGGCCGCCAGCTCCGGCCCCGGGTGATCGTCGCTACCCATAGCATCAAGCACGATATGCATCTAAGACATCTCCGGTTGGACTGGTGTTCTTTAGGTCTTTCGGGAATGGTAAATTAAGTTGTAAATCACGCTTGGGAAGATAAGGTCCGCTATAATACCGCGAATCGTCTCCGGCTCTTGCGGGCGTGAGGGCCCCTCAAGCACCTCCGCCTCTACCTCGGTGCAGCAGGGAGCCGGCCGAATGAACCAGCGCTGGTGCTGGAACTGGTAGACAGGCATGGTTGAGGGCCATGTGCCGCAAGGCGTGTGGGTTCGACTCCCACCCAGCGCACCATAGGAGACTGTCAACTGTGGCAGTCTCCTTTCTGTATGTTGTCAGTCGTCGCAGGTGTTGGCTGCCTGATCGGGGGCCCACACGAGGATCGATCCAGGATCGAGTGGTTGCAGCCGCAAGTAGGTGGTCAGTAGGTCTTGTGGAGGTACGGAGGTAAACGCATGTCCAGGAATCAGCTCCAACAGCCGATTTAGATCTACGTTAGCGGCGTCGGCGGCTGCCTTACCCCCAATAGCGATCAGGAATTGCTCCTGGCTGGTCAGAGAGCCTCTAGGATTGCCGTAGAGCGTGCGCATGACCGCGACTACCTGGTTGCCTTGTAGATGCGCGCCATTCAAATCTAGGCCTTCGAGCTCGTCAATTAATGCCGCGAATGCAGTTTCGTCGGCGATTACATAAGGTATATCCTCAAATGCAGCTAGAAATTCAGGAGCGACTCCACTTGAAGGATCCCAGGAAAACAAATCTGTCAGGGTGTTAGGCTGATTCCCGCATGCCAGGCTATCAACCGATTGTCCGAGCAGGATGACATCGCGGTTGGGGTAGCTATAGGTTGCCTGCCAGACCGCCACCAGCATCGGGTCGGGAGCGGATAGATCGTCTACGCCAATAATCAAAACCGACTCGTTGGGAATAACTTCGAGGGTCTCAACCGGTTCGGGAGACGATTCTCCGCCCAGCAAGACCGTAAGCAGGCCCGCCGCGAAGAAAGATGCGATGATCAGAACGACCACCAAAGGTCTACGTTGGCTGGACATAAGGTTTAGGAACTGTGCGTTAGCATAAATGGCAAGAGCGCCCGGATTGTACTCCGGGCGCTCAGGCACAGCAATTGAGCGGGAGGGCGATCGTCTCAAATGAGTGCGTTTATGATTGCCTGTCCAATAACAACGCCGACAAAGTAGGCCACAAAACCACCCAGCACCACCGGTGCATAGGCCCGTCCATAGGCAACCCACTCTCGATGGTCGAGCGCCCACTCAGCGACAAATACGGTTGCCTTGAGAACCAGCAGGTTGATCAGGATCACAGGTCGATATCGAATTTGATTCATCATTTCACCTCGATGTACTCATGCGGATCACGTCGCCTTCCTCACTCGCAACGACGTGCACAATCCGTTTCATGGTGTTTCCATCTGGAAGGTCGAAGGCCCCTTTGTACGTCATCAGAAAGCGATCGTCGCCGCCTTGCTCTGACTTGACCGCTGGCTTTATGCCCTCCATCTCTGGGAATTGACGAACAACTTTGTGGCTAACTTTCTGCACCGCTTCTGTCTTCACGCTTGCGTCCCATGATCTGAAGGCAGGCTGGGGTATGGTGATTTTCGACGCATGAAGGCGGGTATGTCGAGATCATCCATATCAATCACACTGGACGCACCAGGAGTTGATTCGGCAGCGGGCATTTCTTGTACCGGCTGACCACCAATACCGGTCACGATTAAAATTACCTGCACTCTGCCGCGCATCGCGGGCTCGGTCGTAACGCCCAGGACAACATCGGCTTCCGGAGGCATGTTCTCTCGCAGATCTTCCACAGCCGCTCCGACTTCTACTAGACCCAGATCCTCACCGCCGGTAAAGTGAACCAGTGCGCCGGAGGCTTGGCCCATGCTGCTGATCTCAAGCAATGGGTGGTGGAGTGCTTGTTCGAGAGCGATTTCAGATTTGCGCTCACCTTCGCCGATCCCGATGGCCATGAGGGCTCCTCCACCTTTGTGCATGATTGCACGCACGTGTGCGAAATCCACATTGATAAGACCGGGCTTCGTAACGAGCTCTACGATGCCCTGTATACCCTGGCGAAGCACGTCATCTGCAAATCGAAACGCAACTTCCAAACTGGCATCCCTCGGAACGACATGCAGCAGCCGGTCATTGGGGACTGTGATCAGCGTGTGCGTGTGCGGTTGAAGTCGACGCACTCCCTCCGACGCATTCTTGGCGCGCTTGTTCATCTCAAAGGAAAAAGGCATGGTCACAGTAGCGATCACCACTGCGCCAGTCTCGCGAGCGATTTCTGCCGCGATCGGAGTGGCTCCGGTGCCGGTCCCTCCGCCCATTCCTGCGGTAAGAAAGATCATGTCTGCATCCGCAAGCGCCTCGGAAAGCTCGCGGCTGCTTTCGATTGCGGCCGCGGCACCAATCCTGGGGTCTCCGCCCGCCCCCAGACCGCGCGTGACGTCTGGGCCCAATTGGATGCGCACGGGCGCAAGGCTTGACTCGAGGGCCTGATGATCGGTATTGGCGGCAATGAACTCCGCGCCAATCAGCCCCAGTTCAACCATGCGGTTGACGGCATTCGAGCCTCCGCCGCCCAGCCCAAGCACCTTGATGCGGGCCTGACCGATCTCCTCCAGGTCTAATATCGGAGCGGGCTCAGTTTCAGCAACATCTTGTGTGCGAACCTGTTTGATATCTTCGGACTCGATCATCGAATTGGACTTGTTATCCTCTTTTTCTGTCATTTTCCATCCCTATAGGTTGCTTTCCAGGCCGCAACGAACATCTCACTTGGCCCCTTTACACGAGTCACCGTACATCCGCTCTCGACGAGCTTTCGCTCAACCGACGGAGGGACGGCGGCCTCATCGCCTAATATCGTCACCCGGTCGGCTTGCAGGGCCTCTTCGGCTGAGAATCCAATGACCCCATCTTTGACCAGCGTCTTAACGATCGTCCAGGTGTCTTCAGACATAGGGCCATCTGGTAGCAATACGAAATGGCTCAGGGTTTTGCCGGCCGCGGTCGGGCCGGCGAGCCCGCCCACATCAAGCAGACGTTTGGCAGACCCTACGACCGCTCTGGGTTGGGCAGGGGAGTCAAACCAGGCGGAACTTGAGTCCGGGCTGTTGGGGTTTGCAGATAAAAGGTAGAAATTGAAGCCCAGTACAGATTGAGGTAATTGCCCGGTCTGCACCGCGCGCAGCACGCTTGCGATCTCGCCGTCCCCGTCTTCCAGGGTACTCGGAGGGCCGCCCGCAACTACGATCATTGGCAATGTCTTGCCTACTACACTCTCGGCCGTCGCGGCATACCAGTCGAAGGTTCGAAACCCAATTTGATCCTGCGAATCGTCTGGCGTGTTATAGGGTCGATTTGCGGCCCATTGCTTAGGACCGCCATAGCCCCACTCCAACGGTTTTCCGAAGGTGCGTGCATAGATAGCCAAGTGCAGGTCTTCGACCAGGCTTCTGTGGCCTCGACGGAGCATGGACTGCAGAGCGGTCTCTAAGAAAGCGGTGTCCCAATAGTCTCCGCCTGGCTCGAGCGGAGGGAATACGGGATGCATACCCGATGCCCGTTCGAGCTGAAGAATTGGGAGCATTCGGTCCACAAATCGCTCGACCAAACCAGAACGCGCCCATTCGCTCGACGACCAGCTACTTCGGTTATTTGGACGGTCAAAAACGACGACTTCGGTCACTCCCCACTCACCATAACTCGCAAGGGTGGGTGACAGCAGCTCTGCCGTGATGTCATCCGCGAGGCTCTTGATCCATACCACAGGCCGGATTCCGGCTTCTTTCAAGCCTTTGATAAATGGTTCGGGGATCAGGCGTTCAGGAGTGGCGGGGAGAACCAACCAATTGGCCGATAACCTCAGGAGAGTCGGCAGCCACTCTTCGAGGTCCTTCTCAGAGTAGTGGCTATCGTCTGGGAAGTAATGAAAACCTAAGCGTGAGATGGGTGCATTCATGATGACTGTAAAAGTGCAAGGTCCGTGCCACGCTCGTTATCTGGAGACGGCAAGTTTGATTACTTTGCCGCCCTGGTCCAAGGTCATGCGTGCGAAATGCGGATGAAGAACCGACCCATCCTTTATATGTTTCGAAAGCGTCACCACCATGGTTTCGTTGCTACCCACCGTCTTCATGCCAATTTGTTGACTTGGGCAGCAGTGGTCATCGTGGTCGCAACCGCGATGTTGATCCCGTATGTTGCATTCCGCATCTGCCATAGTCGGCAAATACTGCGCAACAATAGATTGCACCCGATCGATAGTCGGCGAGTAAGCCTCATCCTT
Organism: uncultured bacterium; assembly: GCA_965364895.1. Lineage (GTDB taxonomy): Bacteria > Chloroflexota > Anaerolineae > Anaerolineales > E44-bin32 > JADFRG01. Next base: position 5,343 of record CBDTZL010000017.1, on the reverse strand, counting down.
CAGCAGATCGGGGCCACCGAGAGCACATGCAGTCTTCATTGTCGCCGGCCGCTTGGTGCTCCGTACGACTTCCTTGCTGCGCTTCGAACGACCGATGGATTGCGATGTAAGAAGAGGATCGCCATAGAGCACGAATGAGATCAGAGTCTTCTGGTCCTCTCCATCTAGGTATCCCTGTCGATCATGCATTTCGGCCGCGAGCTTGAGCTTCGCCATGCGCAAGGCTTCACCGATGGGTAGCCCTCGCCGCAAATGGTCCCAAAATAGACGTCCCAATAGATCGGCTGCGATCAAGGGCGGCGTGACCGAACCGTATGCAATCTTGGTGGATCCAATTACCGCCTGGCTACCGCTGGCGAGAAACTTCAAGCTCAGCGCGGTTTCCTCCGTCTTACCGATCACATGCGCGCCATAGCAGGCCTCTGTGAAAACAATTTGCGGAGCACGCCCGCTGTTGACTACGTCCTCGGGCCGCAGCGCGATCGGAAACTCAATCGCTTCGGCATGATCTCGCAAAGGATCCCGCTGGCCGTACCATTCCGGTGAGTTTTCTAGCCCGTGCAGATTGAAGTACGAAAGCGGGCTTGGTCGACTTACGACTGACGGCATGTTGCCCGCCGCGTTCGGGGGCGAGGTGATGAGCGACCGAGGGGCGCCAATCGCTTGAAAAACTGCCACCGAGGCTTTCCGCCAAATGCTCGCGCTGTAGCCAATGGCTTTCGGGCGTGGACGGAAAAAGCGCCCAAAGCGATCTCGAACCCAGACGCCGAATCTCCTGGGTGGAGATGCCGATTGCAGCTGCTCGCGGTGGGCTGCGGTGGACTTGCTCAGCAGCTTCATGAGCATATCGGTATCCGAATCCACCGGTAATCGCCCAACAGGCCACTCGGGAGCGAAGTAATTCTCGTCGGTGGCCGCATAGGGGTTATCGGATGGCACCGATTCATCATCGTCATCGGTCGGGTTGGGGAGCAAATGGAAAGGCACGATATTGTGGCCTCCGACAATTAACACCGCTCCAATCATTTCCCCGCGCTCTGCTAGGGCTTGATCAAGATCTGCCAGGCGCAGCTTGATCTGCCAGGCATTGCTTGGATCACAGGGCATCAAACCAAATGGCTCCAGCGAAAGGGGATCGTCATCATAGATTCGGTAGGCTCCCCATCCGCGCTTCCGCCGGACTACCTCGACCAGGTTCATGATTCCTTCATTGACTCGCTGAAAGCCGCCGGAGCCCAATTCCTGAACGAGCCGAGTGTGGCTGCTCAGGACGATGTAAGCAGGAATGCGCGCATCCTGGTCTGCTGCAGGCCTGCGCGCATTGAGGCGCACGGCTAATCGATCAAACTCATTATGAACGGAAAGCAGCGCATCGTTGGTGGTTGATCGCTCGCTAGTGTCTAATCGTTCACCTGAGCTCGGGCCTTGGAATGCTTCGCCTGGCTCGGGCTGTGGCATATCAGCATCGCCCGATTTGGGAGTACTTGCCGTGACTCCCATCACCGCAGTAACCTCGTCCGGCACCTGCCGAGCGACTAACGCCTGCATGTGAACGGGCCAAAGTGCTCGATATGGGTGATGGATACCAAGGACGGTCTCCGCGATGACGCCCAGCGGGTCAGCTGCCGCGACCTGATGCATGCTTTCAACCCCTGCTGCCCACCGATCGGAGCCGAGCTGAGCCTCTGCAAGCACAAGCTTGAATGCAACACAATGGGGCCAGCGATCGTGCCCCGTCTCGGCCAAGCGAACCGCTTCTCGCGCGGCACCCGTAGCAAGGCTAGCGCGAACGGCTACCAGCGCAGGCAGGGCAAAGCTAGGATCGGCAGCCAGAGCTTCACTTGCAGCCCGCATGGCTTCCGCAGATTCGCCGGCCTCTAACGCCTGATAGGCCTTCGCCAATGCAACTGCCCAAGAGGGCGAGCTTGCCGGATTTGGCCGCTCTCCGGCCAAAACCGCGGCGCAAGCCATGAAAATTGGCACACGCAGGCTATCTCCGGTCTGTTTGTAGGCATCGGCCAGCATTTCGTAGGCCGGCTGGCTCTCCGGGTCGATCTCGATCAGCAGGGACAATCGATCAATCGCAGGTTCCGCAGTTCCGGCTTTGAGCTCGATCGCCGCCAGCCTTAAAGTCACTTCGGTATCACCCGGCCATGCAGAAAGCCACTCGATGGCCAGGCTGCGTGAGTAATCTAGTCGGCCCGCAACCTGCGCCGCGTGAAGGGTGCTGATTACGGATTCGCGATCCATTGATTTAGCCATGTACCAACTCCAGTGCTCGAACGGCTGCCAATTGATGCATCACGTCTTGGTTAGCCGGAGCAAGTTCTGCCGCACGCTTCAGCATTTCTCCTGCCTTGCGGTACGCCTTCAGCGTTCTCAGCAATATTCCTGCGCGGTAGTGCGCCTGCAAACTGCTTGAGTCAATGTCTACTGCTTTGAGATAGGAATCAAGTGCGCGCGAATACTCGCGGCGATCTTCGTAAACAAGACCGGCTTCCACCGGAATGCGTGGGTCTTCAGGATCCGCAGCTTCAGCCTGCCTCAACTCTTCAATCGCCCGATCGAGGTTGCCCGATTTGCGTGAGATTCGGCCCAGGCTCAGTCGATATTCAGGGTTAGCGGGAGAGATGCGAATTGCTTCGCTTATCGCATTGTCGGCTCCATTGAGGTCTGCTCCAGCCTCCAGGGTTTCGGCCAGTTCGTGCCAGAGGCGATGATCCTCAGGATCAGAATTCAGGGACTCTTGCATGACCTCCGCGGCTTCGGAGTGGTTTCCTTGCTGCACCAAAACCTTGCTCTGAGCTCTTCGTATAACGTTGGAATCGGCGCCTGCCCGTAGAGCTTGTTCGAACGATTCAATTGCGGCCTTGTAGTCGCCAGAGGCGGCATGCACATGACCCTCCCCAAGTAGTACGCGTGGGTCGCCCGGAGCTTGTTGGGCCGCGGCGTCTAATCGCTCTTGGGCCTGACGCTTGTCGTCAAGCGCGCTCGAAGCCATTGCTGATCCAACCAGGCAATCGATATCTGCTGGCGAAAGTGTGATGCCGCGTTCAAACCAGGCCAAGGCCTGTTTGCTTGCTCCGAGTTGAAGCGCAACCTGGCCCGCTTCGCGGTATGCGGAAACTGAGTCGGATCCGTAGGAAAGAGCTGCGGTGTAGCCCTCCAAAGCCTGGTTGAGATGGCCCGAGGTGGCATATGCACCCGCGAGAGAAAGCAAATACTCTGGATTGTCCGAGGCTTGAGCGGCCGCCTCCTGGAAGTGTGCCAACGCCGAATCTTCATCACCTAAAGCTGAATAGACTAGGGCAAGTTTGTGCTGCCACAGGTGCTGATCAGGCGCCTCAACGACGGCTGCGCCAATATGGGTGGCTGCACGCTTCAGGCTCCCGGCCTGTTCATAGGCCCTGCCAAGCAGGTAGGTGGCAATTGGGCTGGATGAACTCCCTGACCGGTAGGCCGCCCGAGCATCTTCTTCACGACCACTCGCCTGGTGGATCAGACCATCCAGGATTGAAGCCCATTCGGCCTCCGCTCGGATAAGCCGAACCTGATCGATCGCTTGCTTTGCAGCCTCTAAATGGCCGCCCTTGATCCGTGCTATGGCCAGCGACTCTCCGATCCAGCCCATGGGATCCTCGTCTACGAACTCGGGCAGTTCGGATGGCGCCTCATCAATGCGGATCCAGGCGACGGTGGAAGGATCGGCAAGATTGCGCGCCTGGAGTTCCTCAAAGGCCTTCTTGGCGATGCCGGCCACCGCATCTTCTTGAAGCGAAGACACAGCATCTGAACTCCCAAGTAGCCAGAGCATGTCTCGTATTCTGAGCGCCAGGCGAACCCGCTCTTGCGCTGCAAACGAATCGGTCTCCCATCCGTTCAAGGCTTCCAACGCCTCGGATCCGTTGAACAGCCGCAATTCGGCTCTCGCAAGCCATACCGCATCATGAGGCGATTTGACCGGTACCGCACGAGCGTGCTCTAGATAGGTCGCTGCGCGGCTGCGATCGGGCGCGGCGACTGCCAGCATCGAGAATGTGCGAGCCGACTCGTATCCTCGCTCAATAGCATCCGACAGCGAAGATACAGCCTGTTCCTGCTGGTCCATCAATAAAAGTGCCTCACCCTTGGCCGATTGAGCGCGACCACTGTCCGACAATGCTGGTCCCGTCTTTCCAAGCAATGCGAGTGCATACCGAGCGTCGCCTGCGCGTAGGGCGGCTTCCGCGGCTTCACAAACTAGCGAAACATCATTCGGCGCTGACTTGATTGCGGCAGCATACGAATGCAGACCTTGCCGAACCTGGCCCTGCTCAAGATGAGATTTGGCCAAATCGCGTCGCAGCCAGGGATCACCGGGCTCGATGGCCACGGCCTTTGCCAACAACTTCACGGATTGGCTGCCCAAGCCCAGCGTTTGTGCGCATGCGGCTGAACGCCGTAGCGGTTCCGGTTCTCCCGGAGCCAGCGCAATATTCACCTGCCAGGAATCGAAGGCGCCCTGATAGTCCCCGTCGGCTTCCTGTAGCATGGCTTGAGCCGCGATCAATTGGGGATCTTCCGGGCGAATTCGGGTGGCGCTCTTCAGAACCCGGATTGCAGTAGGTAGATTGCCCTGCTGCTCCAGGAATTCCGCAGCATCCTGCAACACCTTGGGATTACGTCGGCCGCGCCATAGAGCTTCGGCAACCGATCTGCGAGCTACCCGTTTGTCATTAGTCTCTGAAGCCAGCCTGGCCAGCGTGAGCCAGCCTTCAGAGGCTCCTGGATCGAGCGCACTCAACCTTTCAATGGCCTTTACTGCGCCGCGGAAGTTCCCGGTGTGCGCCAGAGCGTCGCCCAATGCGTGCCACGCATGCGTCTCCTCCGGGTCGAGCTCAATCGCTTGTTCAGCAACCTCCAGAGCCTTTTCCGGCAATTTGGCGATCATGTATACGCCTGACCGTGCAGCTAAGATCTGCGCAGACTTCGGAAACTCATTCTGCGCTGCTTCGAGGACATCGAGCGCTCTCGATATCTGATCCAGCCCGAGCGCGGAGCGAGCCGATCCAAGGGTGGCTTCCAAGCGCAGTTCGTAGTCACCGGTCGACAGTGATTTCTGCGCCCGGTCATAGCGAACAAGCGCTTCTTCATAACGCTCGGCGCGCTCAAGTGCCTGCCCGAACCAATAGTCCAGAGAGGGTTCTGCCCAGCCTCCTTGTTCCGCAGTCTCCAGGCTCTCGATAGCTAGTCTCAGTTGCGCACCTTCTGCGCCCGATTTGAGCTGAATGCGGGCCAAATGGAAATTGGCTTCTGGAGGCGCAGAGGAGGGAAGGGGGCGAATGGCACGCGCGGCTTGATTGA
>CBDTZL010000016.1:0-23649 GCA_965364895.1 uncultured bacterium | reverse complement strand
GCTGCTTGTTCGCGAGCTGATCGAATATAGGGGCGATCTGGACACTGTGCTCAGCCGCCCGTGTGTGTATGGAGTGTTCTCCGGGCCGGTAGGCGGCTTTATGGCGCGTGAGGAACACTGTGTTGGTTGCCTGCGCTGCACCGTGCAGCACCCCGATGTTATTGAAATTCTGCCCAATCCAGAACGCCTCAAGCTGGGAGATGCATATATCGACCCGGACATGGTCGACACGCTGCTGTATGAGGCGGCCAGCGGGCGGGTACCTGTTCGTGGTGCCGGCTATGGAGGCGGATTCGGCGGTGCTGGATGGGATGGGATGTGGACCGATATGTCGGAGATTGTCAGGCCGACTCGGGATGGCATCCACGGCCGAGAATTCATATCAACCGCGGTTCAAATTGGGTGGAAACCGCTGATGCACGAGTTCGACGATCAGGGCGATCTTCAAAGTACCTCAAGCACTTTGATCGAGCTGCCGATACCGGTGCTGTTTGATCGGCTACCAGTTACGGATTCGAGCGCCTATGCGGCCACTGTTGCCTCCGCGGACACGCTGGAAACTCTTGCCATCGTGCCGGTTGAGCACCTGGAACCCAATCTATCCCAGTCAAACTCCGTTGTACCGCTAGTTGGTGCCCATGAGATTGAACACCTGAATAATCAAGGCAGGTCCTTTGGAATGATCGAACTCATGGGTTGGGACCCGGCTGCTTATGCTCAACTCTCTTCCGATTATCCGAGTGCGATCATCACAGTCCGTCTGCAAGCAGATGCCGATCTGAGCGAGCCGTTAGATGCTGGCGTTTCAGTGTTCCATTTAACGGCCGACTATCACGGGCGGTTGGCCGCCGGATTCATCATGCAGGCAATTCGCTCAGCTCACGAGGAATTAATTGCTCGGGGGATAAGGGAGCAGATCACGCTAATTGGAAGCGGGGGAATTGCAGCCGCTGAGCACGTTCCAAAGGCAATCATCGCTGGGCTCGACGCGGTGGCAATTGAAACTGCTGCTCTAATCGCCCTCCAAGCTCAATTCCAGGGTGAGGTGCGCGAATTGGGAGCTGCGCAAATCGAGCTCCCGAACACAGATCTGGAGTGGGCAAATCAACGGCTGGTCAACTTGCTGGGATCGTGGAGAGACCAATTGCTTGAAATACTGGGAGCTATGGGTTTGCGCGAGGTGCGAAGGCTTCGTGGAGAAATTGGGCGAGCGATGTTTCAAGCGGAGCTGGAGCGCGAAGCATTTTCGGAGATTGATGGCTATGAGTAGCGGTGACTCTGAATCATTCGCCAGCAAGACCAGGAAGCACACGGAATGGCTGCGCTCGGGATTTCACTACTGGTCGGATGCCGACGAGCCTCCTCCCGCGCTCGGCGATCGTCGGTGGACTTCGGATCTGATCCTCGCCACGTGGAAGCAGTCGGAAGGGGTTCATCCCACTGGATTGGAGTATCGAATAGGAGACTCTGGAGGAGGGTTTGATGTTCTTGAATTTAAATTCCCCGACAAGGAGCAGTGGCTGCCAGCGACTGCAAAAATTGACATCTCGCTGCAGCTCAATCGCAGAACCTCAGAGCCACAAATTGAAATACCCATTCCCTGGTACGGCGCGGGTATGTCATTCGGCTCCGTGAGCGAACAAATCATGCTTTCGCGAGCCATGGCAGCTGAGCGCTGGAATACATTCACTTCCACCGGAGAAGGCGGCTATCCAGATTCGCTCATTCCTTATCAAAGGCACGTGATCACTCAGATCGCAACCGGGCTCTTTGGAGTGCGCGAAGAAACCATAAAACGGACTCGAATTGTCGAGTTTAAGTACGCGCAGGGAGCTAAGCCGGGGCTTGGCGGGCATCTTCTCGGCGACAAAACGACCCTCACTGTCGCACAGATGCGCGAATCTCCGCCGTGGGTAAGCTTGTTCTCCCCATTCCCATTCCACAGCGTCTATTCGGTAGAAGATCATCGCAAACACGTGGACTGGGTAAAGACCGTTAATCCTGAAGCGCTGGTGGTCGTAAAGGTATCTACCCCGACCGATATCGATATGGTGGCGGTTGGCAGCTACCACGCGGGTGCGAACATTTTGCTGATAGATGGCTCATACGGTGGAACCGGCGCGGCGCCCGAAATTGCTAAAAAGAATATTGCCATGCCAGTCGAGTTCGCCATCCCAAGGGTGCATCGCTATCTCCAGGAAGAAGGAGTGCGAGACGACATTGTCATCTTGGCCAGTGGGGGACTTCGCACCGCGCACGACATCGCGAAAGCCATCGCGCTAGGCGCTGACGGTGCAGTATTGGGGACCGCCGAACTCGTCGCCTTGGGCTGCACCCGCTGCAAAAATTGTGAGCGCGGACGAGGCTGCCCGTTTGGACTTACAACCACTGACCAGGAGCTTTCTCTGCTCGTGGATCCGTCCTGGGGAGCGGAGCGTATCAGCAATCTTTACGGCTCAATGAAGAATGAATTGGAGAACATCTTGCGGAAACTCGGTCTCAACAAAGTCGCTGATCTGCGAGGGCGGACAGATTTGCTCCGCTACGTCCGATGATCGAGCGGTCCAGATCCGAGCTTGCCCACCAGATCATTCGCGCTCGCGAACAGATGGTCGGAAGGATTGATCCTAGCGAATATGTGCGGAAGACGGCTGCGGAGGGAGGCTGTGGCGTCATCGGGATCGCAAGCAGCGTGCAAATCGAGGGGCGGCACCTGCTCCAGTCTTTGATCCAGATGCGCAACCGCGGGAATGGCAAAGGGGGAGGCGCAGCAATCGCCGGCCTCGATCCTTCTGCGTTGGGCGTGGATCCTCCGACCCTGCGAAATGATTACTTGATCGCGGTTGCCTATCTAGAAGCTTCGGCAAGGTCGGAGGTCGAGAGCCAATTCATCACTTCGAAGTTTGATGTCGATCACACACATGAATTTCCACTGCATGGGGAGCTCGATCCCCAACCGCCCAAAGTTGTGGCTTATTTCGCCAGGCCAAAGGCAGCCGTACTGGAAGCCTTCGCGGAAGACAGCGGACTGTCCGACTTGAACCATGAAGAACTTGAGGACGAGTTCGTCTATCAAAACAGCTACCAATTGAACCGAGCGTTCTATGCTGCCCTGGGCGATTCCAAGGCCTTTGTGCTATCGCATGGAAAAGACCTGCTCGTCCTGAAACTTGTCGGCTTCGGTGACGACGTATTTCGGGTCTATGGACTGGAAAACATGAAGGCTCACGTTTGGATCGGTCACCATCGATATCCGACCAAGGGGCGAGTGTGGCACCCGGGCGGTGCACATCCGTTTGTCGGCCTGCACGAAGCGCTGGTACACAATGGTGACTTTGCCAACTACGCCTCGGTTTGCTCCTACCTGGCCCAGCACAATATTCGACCACTATTTCTGACCGATACCGAAGTCTCCGCGCTGGTCTTTGACCTGCACCACCGTACGTTCGATTATCCACTGGAATATGTGATCGAGACCTTGGCTCCAACTACAGAGCGCGACTTTGCCATGCTGCCATCCGAGAAACGTGAAATATATGGCCAGCTCCAGGCCTCTCATATCCACGGATCGCCGGACGGGCCCTGGTTCTTCTTGCTGGCACAATCGCTTCCGAATGGCAGCGGGCCGCGCGAGGCTCGCCTGATCGGCATCACCGATACCAGCATGCTCAGACCTCAAGTCTTTGCTCTTCAACAAGGGGAGGCCGGGCAACCTTCTATCGGATTTGCCGCCTCTGAAAAGCAGGCCATCGATGCCGCGCTCCAGAGCCTGTCTGAATCCGATAGCCGTTTTTGGACCCGGCCGGACCTAACCTGGAATGCTCGGGGAGGCAGTCACACCGATGGGGGCGCCTTTCATTTCAGCGTGGTCAGAGGCTCAGATGGGGAGGCCGAGTTGCATTGTCGAGACAAGTTTGGCCGTCGAATCGAGATCGATGAAGGCTCGATTCCCTACCGAGGGAAAGTTGGGGTCAAAGGCGCCATGAGTCCGGCAGTGGAGGAAGGTTCAAAACCCAACCGAGAGGAGATCCGGCCTAGTCCGGGTCCAGAGCGCGAGTTTCAATTTGATCAGACGATTAACTCGCTTCGAACGTGGACCTATTCAGAGCTGCAGGACTTTCTTGGTAGCCTGCTAAATAGCGAGGTCGATCGGCGCGATCAGCTTGAGCTTCTTGGCAAGCTTATCGATCGAAGATATGACACGGGGCAACTCCGGCGCAGCTCAATGCTGAGCATCCTGGACCGGGCGCTGTCAGAATGGCTCAATGCAATCGAAAGTGGGGCCAGCAGCAGCACCATCTATCACTCGCAAGGGATGGCTCTCCCGGAGTTGCGCGACGAGGGGCGGCTGGTTGTACTGAATGCCGCCGGATATCCTGCGCAAGGGGCAAATTCGCTTGCACTGGAAATCGGCTCGCTGGTCACCAGAGGATTTCGCAACATCGCCGTAATGAACCTAAGCGGTCAACGTTTCGTCGCGAACGGTCTGGGCAGCGATACGCATGGCCTCCGGATCGACATCTATGGATCTTCGGGTGACTATCTTGCGTCGGGGATTGATGGCGCAGAGATTGTTCTCCACGGTTCCGGCCAGGATCAACTTGCGCAGATCATGAAGAGCGGGAAGCTGGTGGTGTATGGCGACGTCGGACAAACCTTTATGTACGGGGCAAAGGGCGGCCAGGCCTTTGTGCTGGGCAATGCCGCCGGCCGTCCGCTCATTAATGCCGTGGGCAAGCCGCGGGTGGTTATCAACGGCACCTGTTTGGATTACCTTGCCGAGTCGTTCATGGCAGGTGACCCTCTAGCCGACGGAGGCTTCGTGGTGCTGAACGGAATCTCATTCGACGGTTCCGGAGATCTAATCGACCTCGAGACCCCTTATCCCGGCGGGAATCTGTTTTCGCTGGCATCTGGAGGCGGAATCTTCCTGCGTGATCCCGACCGAACGGTGGGAGAGGATCAGCTGAATGGGGGAATGTTTGGCGAGATGGGACCCGACCACTGGGAAGTAATCAGGCCGTTGCTCGAGGAAAATGAACGCCTGTTTGGGATCTCGATCAGCCGTCTACTAACAGTTAGAGGCGAACAAATCGCGCCGGAGGCAGCCTACCGGATTGTGGTTCCAGCTGGGCATGAGGCTCTACAACCCGAGCAGGCCTGGGCGCGGCACTAACTCGCGCAATCAGCCGAAGCTGCCAAATCCCGACTCAATTACGGCGCACACTGCGCATAGCCATAGATGCTACCGTGGAAAGCCATCCGAGCGTTGTAGAGCTACGGTGGGACCGTATGCGAACCTTCATTGGATCACCCGCCTGAGATCACTGGCACCAACCGAACCGTTTCTCCTTCGCCAATTAATTCGTCGTAGGGTATCAGCTCTCCATCTCGGGTCGGGATTACGGCATCCGGCTCAAAATTGAGCTTCAACATGGCATCGCGTACGGTGGTGCCTGATTTAACTTCGAATTCTTGTTTGCGGAATTTTAAAATAGCGGACATGCGGAGAGTACGATTCTATCGTATTTGCAACGACGATTGATTGAAATTGTTGCCACCATACGGTACATTGGATGCGAGACTGAAAGGTTGTGACGCAAGCATGACTTCTCCGGTTGAGCGAAAAATCGCCGAGGCAATTAAGAACGGAGAATTTGACAATCTCTCCGGCCGGGGGAAGCCACTATCGCTCGACGATCTAGCGCGAGACGAGAATCTGGCTCACCGATTGCTTGTCGATAATGGCTTTTCTCTGCCCTGGATCGAAATCAAGCTCCAGATTGACGAGGATTTTGAAGAATCGTCGCGGCGCCTATCACAACGATTGTCATGGCTGCAGAACCAGGGGGAAGTACCGGAGAAATCAGCAAGCTGGGCCGGCGCAGTAGAGGAGTTCCAAAAAGAGATTGAAGAGCTCAACCGGAGCATCGACGAATACAATCTTCGGGTGCCGCTCGCTCAATTTCAGCGGCGTCGGTTCGACACAGATGCCGAACTTGAGCAACTAATCCCAGACTAGATTCTGGGTCAGATAGCCGGCGCGACCCCCGTCGGGGAGCTCAACGGGATTGCCTGATCCCAAACTAGGCCTTCATTTGCTCGGTTTCACCCTCCCGCTGTCTCATCGACTCAAAAGAAGCAATGGCGACTTCAATCATTCCCGAACTCGGTGTTCGGGTGGTTAGCCGCTGGAGCGCCAAATTCGGCCACACTAAGGGCCTCACCCAAAGCTGACCGGAAAAGCGTGCCGTGAAGCGGATGTATTCGTAGGCGATGGAGGCAAGAACGGGGATAAAGAGGATTCTGCTGGCCAGCCTGGCTAGTATTGGAAGCGGGCCTATCAGGCTGAACAGGATGATCGATAGTAGGGCGACGGTTAGCAGGAATGCTGTCCCACAGCGCGGATGTTCTCGATTGAAGCCGCGTATCGACTCGGGAGTCAGCGGCGCATCCGCTTCGTACGCATGAATCGTCATGTGCTCGGCGCCATGGTACCCATACACGCGCTCGATCTCAGGCATGCGGCCGATGCCCCACACGTAGCCAACGAGAAGGCTCAGCCTGATGCCTCCTTCGAGTACATTGGCAGCCAGGCTCGTGATGCCAAACAGATTCTGCAGGAGGATTGCCAACCCAGCGGGTACTAGCAAGAATACAAATAGCCCGACGGCGATCGAACCCAGCAAGGTGAGAGTTAATGACGAGCCTTCAATGCGTTCGCTCTCGTCCTCCGCCTGGGCGTTCGCTGAGAAAGTAAGTGCCCGGATGCCAATCACCAGCGACTCCCACAGCACGAGTGGGCCGCGCACGAACGGGATCCGAATCCAATGAGCTCGGCGACTGGATCCGAAATCCTGAGACTCAATCAAAATGGATCGATCTGGGCTGCGAACAGCGATGCTGTATGTGCGCGCCCCGCGCATCAACACTCCTTCAATTACGGCTTGTCCGCCGTAATTGGGGCGCGGTTTTTCATCACTCACGTGGCCAGGGCGGTCATGAATCTTATGAAAGTGTCCACTCCGCGATGGAAATTCGGGATGTGAAATTTCTCATTTGGCGCATGCAAATTATCGTCAGGTAGCCCAAAACCCAGCATGAGGGTTTTGACATCCAGCATCTCTTCGATCATCCCCACCACCGGCACCGAGCCCCCTTCACGCTTGTATCTGGCAGGCACCCCCCAAACGGTTTCCAGGGCCGCCATGGCGGCTTTGGCTTCGGGGGACTCGCGATCAATAATCGATGCCACAGCTTCCGCTAGCAAGTCAACCTCCCATGTGACACCTGGCGGCGCTTCCTTCTCCAAGAAGGCCACCATCGATTTGTGGATCTTATGCGGATCCTGATCGGGAACGAGACGGGCCGAGATTTTGGCCATAGCCTTCGACGGAAGAACGGTCTTGCCGCCTTCTCCAATGAATCCGCTGAGCAGCCCGTTTACATCCAGCGTGGGACGCATGGTGGCGCGCTCCGTGGCCGTGTAGCCCTGCTCGCCGCCGAGCACCGGCGCGCCAGACTGCTGGCTCCACCATTCCTCAGATTGCGGAAGCGTTGCCAGATCAGATCGTTCCGCGTCCGTAAGCGGCTTCACATCGTCGTAGAACCCCGGCAAGGTCACGCGGCCTTGATCGTTGTGCATCTTACCAATCAAGCTCGCCAGTGCGTTGGCCGGATTGACGACCGCGCCGCCAAATGTGCCAGAGTGTAGATCGCCTGGTGGGCCTTCAAGCCGTAGTTCGAAGTAAGCCATTCCGCGAATGGCTACGGTAATGGCTGGTATCTCCGGGCCGATTACGCCTGCATCGATATTGAGACAGAAGTTGCAAGCCAGTAAGTCCTCGTTAGCGCGGATGAACTCGGCCAGGTGCGTGGAACCGATCTCTTCCTCGCCTTCAATCAGATATTTGATATTTACTGGTATGCCGGTTGTCTCCTTCAAGGCTTCAACCGCCTTCATATGAGCCACAATTTGGCCCTTCATATCCGAGGCACCCCGCGCAAAGAGATCATCTCCGCGCACTTCTGGGTCAAAAGGGCCACTTTTCCACAAATCAATCGGATCCACAGGCTGTACGTCGTAGTGACCATAGACCAGAATTACCGGGGCATCGGCTCCCGCCCCGAGCCAGTCGCCGTAGACTACGGGAGGGCCGCCCGCATCGATTGCGCGACCCTGAAACCCAAGCCGATCTAATCGTTCGATGAGCCAATCCGCCGCAGCGTTCATATCGGATTTGTGCTCGGGCAGGGTCGATACGGATGGGATCCGAAGTATCGACTTCAATTCGTCGAGCGCCGAGCCAGCGTTCTGGTGGGCGAATTCGATGGCTTCTTCAGACATGCTTCCTCCCTGATCAGTGGAAACCTGCGTAATGAATGCAGGGTCGAGGGGAATCGCAGATTTGCGCAGTGGGCGCGGTGATTGTAATGCACAAACCTTCTCGTTCCAGTTTCGGCGGCTATGGTACTCTTGAAATCGAGGTAGTTCGACCGATCCCCTTGAAAGTGTACGAGAACATACTGGAGACCGTAGGCAATACGCCGTTAGTCAAGCTTGGTCATGTGACCAGCGGCCTTTCCTGCCAAATTCTCGCCAAGCTGGAATTCTTTAATCCGGGCGGCTCGGTTAAGGATCGGATTGCGGTTCCCATCCTGGACGCCTACGAAGAGACTGGGGCGCTCAAACCCGGCGGAACGGTTGTTGAGTCCACCTCTGGCAACACCGGAGTGGCATTGGCGATCGCATGTGCGCTCAGGGGATACCAGGCCATCTTTGTGATGCCGGACAAGATGAGCCAGGAGAAAATCCAACTGTTGAGGGCATTCGGCGCCAGGGTAGTCATTACACCGACCGCAGTAGCGCCCGACGATCCCCGATCCTACTACTCGGTTGCCGAGCGGATCGTAAGTGAAACATCAAACGCAGTCCTCGCAAACCAGTACCACAACCCGGTCAACCCACAAAGCCATGCATTGACGACCGGCCCAGAGATCTGGGAGCAAACGGACGGAAAAGTGACGGACGTCGCGATAGGAATGGGAACGGGGGGAACGATAACGGGCGTCGCGAAATACATGCGGGAGCACGCGCACGAGGTGCGGATCATCGGAGTCGATCCGAAGGGCTCCCTGTTGTACGACGCGTGGAAGGCAGGCGGTACGTCAGACGGGCTGGAGGCAACGACCTACAAGATCGAGGGCATCGGCGAAGACTTCATCCCAACTACCTTGGATCTCAGCCTGGTCGATTCCGTTATTCAGGTCGATGATGCTGAGGCCTTTCACTGGACACGCCGATTGGTAAGGGAAGAAGGCATATTTTGCGGCGGATCATCCGGCGCTGCGATGGCGGGAGCAGTGAAGGCGGCCAAGGATCTCGGGCCCGAACGGCTGATGGTCGTCATTTTCCCGGATTCGGGTTCACGCTATCTCTCCAAGGTGTTCAGCGATGATTGGATGCGTGAGAACGGCTTTCTCGAGCTCGACCGGAGGCGAACTCCGGTACGAGAGATTGCCAGCGCGCGCGGGTTATCGGAACTCATCGTCGCCGCCCAGGACGACCCGCTGCAGGATGTTGTTTCCAGGATGCGCACCAACGGAGTCTCACAACTGCCTGTCGTAGACGATCAGGGGCAGCTGGTTGGCCTGGTTTCTGAGGTCGATCTATTGGATCATATGCTCAAGCCCGATCATGACACGGCAATGTCTATCGCTTCGATAGTCAATAGCGACGTCGGCAGCGCGTTTGAGACGGACCCCCTCGAAGATGTGTTACCCGAATTAGTCTCCCGGAAGGTAATTGTGCTCACCGATGAAGCCGGAGGGCCTACCGGAATTGTTACGGTTATCGATGCTCTGGAGTACGTCGCTACCTTGGACGGCTCATGACGCAGATTCCTGCGCTGCCCGAAATGCAGATTGTGGCTACGCAATCCATGGAGCCGCACGAGAGCATTGACCAGGGACGTTCCCAGCGGCTCATCCGCGCTCTTCAAACCCAAGGTTTTCTCAAAAATCCGCCAGCAGTGTGGCGAGTCGAGGGCGACGAGGAGCGCTATGTGGTCTTAGATGGGGCCAATCGCACCATGGCGGTGCGCCATATGGGTTTTCCTCACATGCTGGTTCAGATTGCGAACGAAGGGGTTGAGGTCAAGAACTGGAACCACATATTAAGCGAAGGTGATCTTCGTCCGCTGATTGAAAATATGCGGCAGATCCCCGGACTCGAGGTAAGTGAAACCGATGAATTTCGGGCGGCTGCGGCTCTAGCCAGGGAGGAAGCCATAGCGTACATGGTGCTGCCGGATGGGATCACCTGGCAACTTGGCGCCGAGGGTGTGGGGATTATTGAAAAGCTGGCTTTTCTAACAAAATTTGCAAAACTGTACGAAGATCGGTTCAGACGCGAGCGTACAACGACCGAAAATCTGAATGGTCTGACTTCGCTGTTTCCGGACATGAACTGCCTGATTGTGTACCCGCAATTTACCGTGAGCGACGTGGTTGAAGTAGCCTCAAGTGGCCAACTATTTCCCAGTGGACTAACGCGTTTCCTAATCTCGCCTCGCGCCCTCCGAGTTAATTTTCCTCTGGCGATGTTGGCGGACAGATCTCCGGTCGGAGAAAAGCGAAAGGCGTTAGAAGAATGGATCCGGCAGAGAGTCGAGCAGCGCAGAGTGCGCTACTATGCCGAATCCACATTTGTTTTCGACGAGTGATCAGACTCAGAATGCCTGATCCAAATCCTCGATAAGATCCTCCACGGCTTCGAGCCCCACCGATAAACGTATCACAGACGGATCAACCGCCAAGCCGGAGCCTCCGGTTGAGGCGTGGGTCATCGCGGCGGGCACCTCGATCAAGGACTCGACTCCGCCCAGAGATTCAGCAAGACTGAAGATCTTAGTGGCTTCTGATATTCGCTTTGCCCCTTCGGCGCCCCCTTTGACGGAGAATGAGATCATGCCGCCCGGTTGGCGCATCTGGCGTTTCCCAAGGTCAAATTGAGGATGACTCTGCAGGCCGGGATAATTCACATGTTCGACTTCCGCGTGTACTTCCAGGAATTCGGCAACTCGCTGGGCATTGACGGAGTGGCGCTCCATTCGAATCGGAAGTGTCTTGATGCCGCGTAGTACAAGAAAGCAGTCAAACGGTCCGGGCACTGCGCCGATTGCATTCTGGTAAAAGGCCAACTGTTTGGCAACTTGAGGCAGATCGGTAACGGTTGCACCACCAATTACATCCGAATGGCCACTGAGATATTTGGTTGTTGAATGCTGAACGATGTCCGCGCCGATTTCCAGAGGTCGCTGCAAATAAGGCGTGGCGAATGTGTTGTCCACGGCCACCAATACCTCCGGATTTTTTTCTTTCGCAAATTTTGAGATCTCTTCGATATCACAGAGGTGTAGCAGAGGGTTAGTTGGAGTTTCCAGCCACACTAACTTCGTGTTCGGCTTCATATGATCCACGAAGGATTCCGGATCGGTCGCAGCGGCGTACGAAAATTCCATACCAAGCTGTCCGTATACCAATTCAAACAGCCGATGGGTTCCGCCGTAGAGATCATTTACCGCGAGCAGGTGGTCCCCAGACTGCATCAAATGTACGATGGAGTCGATGGCCGCCATACCCGACGAGTAGCCCAGACCGAATTCGCCGCCCTCCAGCGAGGCCAGGCAGCTTTCCAGGGCGGTACGGGTCGGATTGCCGCTTCGAGAATACTCGTATCCCTCGGGATCGCCCACGCCGGATTGCTGGAAAGTCGAGGTTTGGTAGATGGGAGTCATTATCGAACCGGTTGTAGGGTCCGGCGGCTGGCCAGCATGGATCGCTCTTGTTTCAAACTGTTGCATATCGTCCTCCGCTGAAATTCTACCCTTGTCGGGGGGGCGTAAGGGCCCCATGCGCATAACCAGAGGAAGCAAGTCGGCTGGTAGGACCAAGGTCCCATCTGTCACCAAGTTTGCATAAGGATTAGCCATATATAATGCGAAAGGGTCGGTCCCAAGAGCACTGAATGGATATCGAATTTCTAGATCCTGCGGAGGCACCATTACCGCCGGATCAAGTGTCCTTTCGACGGGTTGAGGTCGAACCCTATCAAGATGCCCAGCGTCTGCTGGTGCGCTTGTCCGTGACACCTTTCCAGGAACGGCCCACAATCGACCTGGAAGTTCTGGATAAGCAGGGGGAGAAGCTGGCTACCAGCAGTATTGTGGAAGCAACCGACCCTACCATGTCGCTTACGCTTCACCTTCGACGCCCTTCGCCCGAAATGGAGTTCACCCTGGTCGCCCGACTGCTATATGAAGAACTGGGCGAAGTAGACAGGAGTGAAGCTCAATTTTCGTTCCCCAAATCGAATCAAGAGGCCTGAGCACCGGATGGCAATTAAAGATCCGCTAATTCGCCACGCAATAAGCCCGCCTGCCTTCGACGAGAGGCACAGCATTCACCGCGAACGGCTGGTTGATGCGATTCACGCTAACATGCCTCGCAAATTGATTGCGATCGCTGCCCCGGCAGGCTATGGAAAAACTACCCTGCTGGCAGATTTTGGTGCCAACACGGAGCTAACCGTCTGCTGGCTGCGTCTTTCAGAAGCGGAATGGGATGTCATGCGCTTTGCGGAAGTACTGGGCGCTACGCTGCAAAGCCGATTTCGAAGACTGAAAGGGCAGCCCGACCTCGAGGCGCATGCGAACTCGTCGCCCGATGCGCTAGCAGTTGCCTTTGCGGCAGCCATCAATGAGCATATTGCGCAGACTTTCGTTCTCGCGATCGATGAAGTCCACCTGATCAACCAGTCCAAACCCGTTCTTAAATTTCTAGACCGATTTCTAGAGGAGCTACCCGAGCAAGCTACTGTAGTCGCGGCCGGGCGTGAAGTGCTAGAAGTGTCGCTCGCGCGACTCATGGCGGAGCGTGAACTCGCTGGATTCGGGCCTCATGACCTGGCCCTCACGCGCGAAGAGCTCGTGGAACTTACCGAGAAGCAACAGGGCGAACCATTGTCTGACGTAGAGATTGACAGATTGCTAGAGGAAAGTCGTGGATGGGTAACTGGGATCGTGATGTCCGGCGCGGTAGCCGATTTGGGCGCAGGATCGCTGATTGGCGGTGGCAGGCCTATGGTGTACGAATATCTGGCCTCCGTGGTTCTAAACCGGCAGCCGGACGAATTGCGCCGATTTGCGCTTGATGCCTCAGTTCTCCCGGTCATGACTTCAGAAGCCTGTAATGCCGTTCTTGAGCGCGAGGACAGTCAAAAGTACCTGGGCCGACTGGTACGGGGAGGTCTATTCGTTACGGCCTCAGAGGGTTCACCCCGCACGTACGAATTTCACCCTTTGTTTAGAGCGTTTCTGCTTGAGTCAATGGAAGGGGCTGATGCTCGCGGTCTCAGCAAGCTCCGCCGGAAGGCTGCCAAATATCTTTTGGAACAGGGCTCTACGGAGCAAGCAGTCGAATTACTGTTCGAAGCCGGTGCGGATGCAAAGGCAGCCCAACTTGCGGAATCGCATGCGAAGGAGATGTTCGAATCCGGCCGGATTCAAACACTGGAGCGCTGGGCGGAGAGGCTGCAGGATGATCACAGCAAGATTCCTAGTCTACTTCTGTATCTAGCGGGTGATGCAATTAACCGAGGGGAGCTGGAGGAGACAAGCAAACTGTTAGACCGAGCAAGAGAGTTCATAGGTCCGAAATCAAGCAAAGAAGTTCAGGCAATAGCTGAAGTCTACGCGGCGTTCCTTGCGCTTCGACAGGGGGGCTTCCAACAAGCAATTGAGGCCGCAGATCGCGTCGGCAGCATATATAAGAAGAGGCAGAATCCGAGAAACCAGGCGATGGCGCTTCGAGCCAAGGCAGCGGCGCTTCTTCACAGCGGGGGGGACATCGTTCTGGCAGAGCAGCTAGCATCCCAATCTGCCGATCTGCTCAAAGGAACGGGCGAAGAGTATCAGTTGGTTGCGGCCCTGGTGGATCTATACATGATCCAATCTGCTCAAGGATTGTTTCAAGAGGCAGCCAGAACAGTAGATCAAGTGCTGGCCCAAGCAAGAATCCTCGGAGCTCCTCTTCCGCTCGCGGTGGCACTAGGCAACAAAGCTATGGGCGAGCACGCTTCCGGGGAGTTCGAGTCGGCCCTTCAATACGGACGGGAAGCCTTGAAGTACTCGCGACAATCGGCCAGCCCGCTCAGAGAGGCCATTGCATTGCTCAGGCAAGCGGATGTCTTTAGCGACATCGGCTTAACGCTGCAGGCAGCCGAACTTTATCGCCAGTCACTGGACATTCTCCTTGAAGTGGATGACGTTCACTGGATCCGTTATGGCTGTGTCCAGGCGAGCGTGCTCCACAGGCGACACGGGGGAGCCGGAGTGGCTCACGAGTGGCTGAAGCGCGCGATCGTTGTAGGCAGCAGCAATAAGGTGCCAAGCAGCGTACGCATTCAAAGATCAGCGCTTGAACTCGAGGCGGCTCCGGAGCAAGCAATAAAAAACCTGCGGACTTTGGTTCGAAAGGGTAAACAGAACCTGGAACCTGAGGAGCTGACGCAGGTTTATTTTTTTCTTGCTCGCGCAGCATTCGAGATGAACAATGAGGGCAGATGTATCCAAACCTTCGTAGAAGCGCTCACTCATGCGGGTAGATTTGGCACTGAGCAGATAATTGCTGCTGAATTGAGGTTTGACGAGAATTTCGCAAGTTTCGTTTTTGACCATCTCAAGTCAGATCCGACGTTGGTGCTGATCAGGAGTCGAATCGAGACGCTTGTAGCTCTTGAACGAAGATATGAGAGCCGAACGGATGAGGAAGCCGCAGAACTCAGCCTGGCGTTTGAAGCGCTTGGAAATTCGCGTGTGATTGTTAGCGGAACGCAGGTTGATGAACTCAAGCCCCTGGCTAC
This sequence comes from uncultured bacterium, assembly GCA_965364895.1. Lineage (GTDB taxonomy): Bacteria > Chloroflexota > Anaerolineae > Anaerolineales > E44-bin32 > JADFRG01. The sequence continues at coordinate 8,726 of CBDTZL010000016.1, read as the reverse complement.
TGAAATCCTCTACTATTTGCTGGATCACCATCGCGTCTCTCGCGATCAACTGATGGAGACTTTTTGGCCAGATTACACACCCGGGCGGCAGGTCTCGAGCCTGCACACCGCAATTTACAGCATTCGCCGCGAGTTGGGGAAGGAAGGCATCCAGTTTGATGGAACGGTTTATCGAGTGGATCCTGAACTATCCGTGGAGTACGATGTTGCACGTTTCGAGCAGGCGGCCGCCGTGGCCGAGGGATTACCTCCCGGTGACCCAAGAGCGATGTTTGCCCTGACTGAGGCAGTAAACCTATATGGGGGGCAATTCCTGCCTGAATTCGATTCGGAGTGGGTGGACGAGCGTCGACGAGCCCTGGAGCTGAGATACCTCGACTTGCTGGCAAGCTTTTCAGAAGAAGCGCTGGTTAGAGGGCAAGCCTCCGAAGCAATCGGCTGGCTGCGCGAGGCGCTGACGCTGGATCCACTCCGCGACGATACGAACAGGTTTTATTTAGAGGCTCTTGGTACACTGGGGCGTCGGAGTGAAATCGTCACCCACTATCAAGAGTATGTCCGAGCCCTAGGGGAGGAACTTGGGCTGGACCCACCAGAGGATGTTCGAGAGTTGTACGATCGGTTGATTAGCTAGATGCAGACTGAGATGAGCAAGAACACCAACCAATTCTGCTCAGAAATGCGATTCGACAGCGTGACCTGAGTACTAGTACAATTGCAAAGGCGTATGGATTCCGGTTGAGAACCGGATGAGAACTTTCTAGTAAAGTTTCTACCAGAGTGGAAACTAGAGAGAGAAAAGGGGTTGCCATGCGCGGAGCCGACGGCAGTTTCGTCTAAACTGTAAGCGCACCATAAGTAACAATTAATTGTAAGATCCATCTTGGGCAGCGAGCCAAATGGTTCTCGCTGCCCGATTTCGCGTTCCGGAAAAACCGGAAAATATCAGGCAAGCCAAGCAACAAGAATATCAAGCGGCAAGATTATGACAGGAGGGAACACCATGTCCATGCAAGCGCTGAACCAGCTAGTAGCACGATCGATAGTAGATCCGGCCGTAGTCCAGTCCTTCCGCTCAGGGCAAATTGGGAACGTTCTCGACGAACTCGAGTTCACCCCCGACCTTCGAGCGCAGCTTGAGGGAATTGAGTCCGATTCCTGGGCGGAGTTTGCGGTAATTTCCTACCGCTTCGTGAAGGCCGCCGAAATGCCGGCACCTCGCATCGAGCTCCCATCGCCCGCCGAAGGCCTCTTCCCAGACAAGCAGTCGCAGGCTGACCAAGAGCAGGTGGCATGATCCCTGTTTCACGAGAAGAACGCCACTGGTTCCTGAGGAACGTGGCACGTGCCCTGCAGGAATTCAGCGGGGTGTCAGAACCGCCCGTTCCGGCGGAGGATGTGCTCAATCATCCCCCAGCAGCCTACCAGGAAGATTTCGGAGTGGTAGACATGTATTCGAACCTGTGGGACGCTACTTTCGCTCGTCCTCCGGGCCAGCGCGGCAGCATCTTTGTTCGGGTAGATCTCGACCCCGAAGAGCGGCGTTTCGCCCTGGCTAGAGAGACACTTAGCGCCATGATCACGAGCAAACATGGACGAGATCTCGGCCTGCCCGATCTCTTGATGTCAGCGCTGAAGGATTCAGCGGAGTACTTTGCTACTCACTACCTGGCATCTGAATCGCTTGTGGATGCATATCGTGCGCAAGGCGGAGATGAAGCAGGCTTCGCCGAATCGTTCCAGCTGCCCAGTGCAATTGCAGAGGATCGCTGGTAAATCCCTCCCTTAGAATCCTGCGGACCTGAACGATTGTCCGCCAAAACCTGTCAAAAAGGGCCGCCCACAAGGGTGGCCCTTTGAATTTGCGCCATGGAGAATCGCCGATGGTGAAAGTTCCAGTGCAGAACCGCTGTTCTCCTTGTGGCACCGCCCTTGCATCAAAGTGTATAATCCCGCCGCCTCGACGGAGCCGCAGGGAAGTCGTATCTTGAAAGGCCGATTTGCGCGCAGCGTAGGAATTACGTTTGCGATGGGCGTCATCTTGCTCATCGTGGTTTTGGGTTTGGCCGGTCTTACGGCCGAAAGCGCGCCCCCCGCGCCAGCCAGAGCAGCGGCTCCTCCTGTACGTGTTCAGCGACAGCCTCTGCCAGCCGACGTAGCCGCATCGACACCTGCAGCAAGACGAAGCGATGTCTTGGAGCGCGAAGCGTTTGTGATCGCGGCAAGGGTGGATGGCTACAGCCATATTTGGGCGCAAGTGTTCGGTGAGCCGAACGCGCTCCAATTGACTGCCGGGGATTGGGATGATCGAAACCCCGTCGTGAGCCCGGGTATGGATGCGATTGCGTTTGCTTCAAAAAGGGCCGGCAATTGGGATCTCTATCTCATGGATCTGGAAACGGGCTCGGTGCGACAGATCACCGACACCCCTGGTTATGAAGGCAAGCCCACCTGGTCGCCCGACGGCCTATGGGTGGCTTATGAAGCGTACTACGACGATAACTTCAACATTTGGATCCTTCCGCTAGACGGGAGCCAGTCTCCAATTCAACTGACAAATGATCCAGGGTCAGATTCCGCTCCAGCCTGGGACCCAGGCGGTCGCCGAATTGCCTTTGTGTCTGATCGTGAAGGTTCGCCAGATATCTTCCTTGCCGACCTGGACAAGCCGACTGATCGCTTTACCAATCTCACCAGCACCTCGCACATTGATGAATTGGACCCCGCCTTCGATCCTGAAGGAACGCAGATCGCATTTTCGGTGCAAATTGACGGCATCTACGGCATTCAGCGCATGCAAACAGATGTTGAAAATGCTGCTCCTGAATGGGTCGGTCAGGGCTCCGATCCGGTTTGGTCTGGCAACGGAAGATCCATCTCGGGAATACTTCGAACTCCTTACGCAGCTCACATCGTTACCTATCCATTAGAACGCTCTCTCCCATCCGGCGGCGGAGCTCTTTCGGGAAGAATATCGGAACTCGATTGGTCACCGCAGATCTTGCTGGAGCTTGGTGCTTATCCTGCTGCGAGTTCGGAACCGCTATTTGAGCCATTTCAAGATGAACCGCGGGCAGTGGGCGATCGCATCGGGCTCGTGCCGCTTTTGGGAATTAATCCGTCGGGATTGAGGGTTTCGGACGCAGCAAATGAGGCGTTCGATGCTCTTCGGCAACGAATTCTGGATGAGGTTGGATGGAACTTTCTGTCAAATCTGCAGCGAGCGTTCGTTGGACTCAACGAACCCTTGCCTCCCGGGTACGCGTATAACGACTGGCTCTATACCGGTCGAGCTTTTACGATCAGCCAGGCTGCGGTTCAAGCGGGATGGGTCGAGGTCATCTTGGAAGAGTTCGGCCTTGAAACTTTCTGGCGGGTATACATCCGGGCGAGTGTGCAGGATGGCAGCCTTGGAGAGCCGCTGAAGAGTGCACCCTGGAATTTCACGACTCGTTACATCGGTGATCCGGCCGCATACGACGCAGGCGGCGGCCCAAAGCCAAACATTCCAGAGGGCTACTACGTAGATCTGACGGCGCTCGCGGCCGATTATGGATTTGAGCGCCTACCGGCATTGCCGAATTGGCGAAGCTTCTATCCTGGGGCACGGTTTGACGAATTTGCCTTGCGCGACGGGCTAGACTGGGCAAGCGCCATGCGAGAACTGTATCCGGCATCCGCCATCGCTACTCCAACCCCTTATCAGACGCCGACAACTACTCCAACGAACACGCCTCGGCCTACGCCCACGCCTTGGTGGTGGCTCTGGAGGACACCCACGCCCACGCTTGAATTGACTCCCACGCCTTAGTATGAATCTAAAGTTTTGTCTTCCTACGCTGGGGCTATTGCTGGCAGCATGTGGCTCGCGTTCATTCGAGAAGCCGGAGCAAATACCGCCGCAAGCGCAATCTATTGAGCAAGCTCCTCCAACGCAGCCGCTTGTCGAACCTCAACCTCCAGAGCAATCACCGGTTGATCCCCCTGTGCCTGCTCGAGCGGAGGTTATTCTTCCAGCGAATGTGCTCAATCCAGTATCGGCATGGCGGCCGCCACCATATCAAATTCCGCTTGCCATCCGACCGACGGACCACTTTTACTTTACCCGGCCCATCCCATCTGGGGATGTCAATTGGCCAAACCCCCGCTACCGCTACGGCTCCACTGCATTCGGGGAGGAGAGCACTCATACCGGCGTTGATCTAGTCGCCGATCGAAATACTCACGTTGTAGCGGCCGGTGATGGCGAAGTGATATGGGTCGGCTACGGCTTGTACGGAGGAGTTGAGGATCTGACAGACCCGTACGGACTGGCGGTAGCCATCCGGCATGACTTTGGCCACCAGGGCCAACCACTGTATAGCGTGTATGCTCATCTCGAGTCGACGACGGTTTGGTTGGGCCAGCGCGTGTCAGCGGGCGATCAACTCGGTACCGTCGGCGACACTGGGCATGCCAGCGCTCCGCACCTTCATTTTGAAGTTCGTATTGGAGAAAACCGCTACTTCGCCTCTCGCAATCCGGAACTCTGGACGGTTCCGGCCCAGGGATGGGGTGTATTGGCTGGTCGGGTTCAGAATACCTGGGGACGCCATCTCACAGAGTATCTGGTTCAGATCAAATCATTGGAAACGGAACAGATTTGGGACGTCTGGACTTATGTGCTGGGAACGATTCAACCCGATGAGTACTACCAGGAGAACTTTGTGATTGGTGACCTGCCTCAAGGTCCCTATCAATTGCAAATAGATTTTGCTGGCCGATCCTATACGACGTTCCTGTACATGAAGCCGGGTCAGACTAACTTCGTTGAATTCAATGGCCGCAGGGGGTTCACCATGGAGGAAGATGTGGCACCCCTCGCGAGGTCCGACGCTCCCCCGTACCCCTAGAGCGATAAAAACGACCCACTTTTCCGGCAGCTTGCGTGTATCTGTCTCGGAGTTGAGATGGGAGCTCCGGGTGATTCTGCTCGAACCCGTCCCATATTTTCCAAAACGTGCGCTTATGTGAAGCAGATTTGACCATGCTCTTGCAATTATGTTATTCTTTCGCCGCTTTATGATCCGCGAAAGAGTTTCTGAAAACGTCTACGTATTCACCAGCGAGATTTATGCACAGGTAAATTCAGGTGCGGTCGTTGGTCCCGAGTACACGGTTCTGATTGATACGCTTGCCTATCCGGATGAAATTCGGGACATCAAGAGCTTCACCGAAGACCGATTGGGTCGGCCAGTTCGGTATATTATCAACACGCACTACCACACCGATCACACCCTCGGCAATAACTTCTTCCCAAGCGCAACCATCATTTCGCATGCACTGTGCCGCCATTTCCTCGATACGCGTGGGCGACAAGCGCTGGAGGGTTCGCAGGAATCAAATACGGAGCTAGGCGAAGTAGGCATCCGTCTTCCAAACGTCACATTCGAAGAGGGCAGTGCGACCATTCGGATCGGCAAACGAACCTTGCAGCTGCTCCCGCTTCCCGGTCACAGTGCGGACGGCATCGGGGTGTTGGTTGTGGAAGACCGGGTGCTGTTCTCAGGAGATGTAATGATGCCGGTTCCCTACCTTGCTGACGGTGATTACGACCTAATGGTCGCCAGCATGAAATCCATACCGAAAATGAAGCTAGAAAATCTCGTTCAAGGGCATGGAGAGTCGGTACTCAGAGGCGAAGTCGGCAGCACGGTGCGAACAAATCTGTCTTATCTGACCGCTCTTCGGCGTCATGTGCGAACCGCGGCCCGCCGCAAGGATTCGATGGGTTATCTGGATAATGTGGGCATTGAAGATTGTGGCAAGAGTCGAATACTGCTGAATGGGCTCGCAGAGGATTTGCATCGACGCAATCTAATCGCTTTATATCAGAAATGGTTTGGCGAGGAGTAAGAGAATTCTTTCTTGCCAGCTCATCTTCGACGGTGGGAGCGTGGGAAATCCTGGAGATTGCTACGGGTCGTTCCGCTGGAAGATTGCGGATGGACCACTCTCCCGGCCGAGTCGGCGCCGCTTTGGATATGGGACGAACAATCAGGCCGAATATTGGGCGTTGATCGAAGGCCTAGCGGAGCTGATTGAGGAGCTGTCAACTTCGAATTCCAAGCCTGATGAGATTGCGCTGGAAATCAGAGGAGATAGCAGTCTGGTATTGAGGCAACTCGCCGGCGATTGGAAGGTCAAGAATGCTGCCCTTCGTAAGCTGCATGCCTCTGCGCTCGGCCTCATCAAGCAGTTTGCGGAGGTCGAATTAGTTCACCAGGCCCGATCGGAGACCGTGCGGGCGCTGGGTCATTGACCCGCCAAACTCCGTGTGGCATAATCGCGCAGATTGAAGAGCTGTGAGCGGGAGGAGTAAGCCTGATTCGCGACGGAAGCGAACCCCACTCTCGTCCCAGGATACGGGGCGGGAGTTTTTGCTTAAGCCGCTTATCAGGAGGCTGATATGACTGAAAAGCTATATCACCAGGACGCCTACCTTCAAGAGTTCGAGGCAATCGTGACGCAAGTTTCTGAGGAACGAGTTGCATTGGATCGCACTGCGTTCTACCCAGGCGGCGGAGGCCAACCCAGCGATCTGGGCAGGATGGTTCGAGGCGCCGACGAGTTCATGGTTAGCAAAGTAAAGACCGATGCAGGAGAAATCTGGCACACGGTTGACCCCGAGGGACTGCGGGAGGGGGATGCGGTCGCTGCCTACTTGGATTGGCCAAATCGATACAAGCTAATGCGCACGCACACCGCCATGCATATCCTGTGCGGGGTCATTTGGCGCGATTACGGGGCTAGCGTGACGGGAGGCAACATGACTCCCGGACGTGGACGAATGGACTTCGAATTTCAACGTATGCAGAAGGAATTGGTTGAGGAGATCGAAGCGAAGATCAATGTTGAAGTTGACGCCGCTCGACCGATTTCCGCCGCTGTGCTCCCCCGCGAGCAAGCTTTCGAAATACCAGACCTGATCCGCACCAAGATTAACCTGCTTCCCAAGGGGATCCAGCAGGTGCGTGTAGTTGAAATCGACGGGCTTGATCTTCAAGCCGACGGCGGAACCCACGTGGCAAACACCAGTGAGGTTGGGCCGATTCGGGTAGTTGATTACAAGAGCAAAGGTCGCATCAACAAGCGATTGGTCGTCGAACTGGAGGATTGAGTGCCGACTTTTCAACCTGTATCCAGCAAAGTTGACTTTGTCAAACAGGAGCACCAGATCCTAAAGTTCTGGGAAGAGAATCGCACCTTCGATGCGCTGAGGGAGCTGCGTAAAGATGGCCCACGATGGTCGTTCATTGACGGCCCTATTACGGCAAACAATCCGATGGGAGTGCACCATGGGTGGGGACGAACCTACAAAGATCTTTTTCACCGATTCAGATCAATGCAGGGTCACAACACGCGCTACCAAAACGGATTCGACGCGCAGGGTCTTTGGGTTGAAGTCAATGTCGAACGGCAGATGGGATTCGAAACCAAGCGGGACATCGAGAAGTTCGGTTTAGCGGAGTTTGTGGTCCTGTGCAAACAGCGCGTGCTGGAATTTGCCGCGGTGATGACCGATCAAAGCCTCCGCCTTGGCTACTGGATGGATTGGGATGATCCAGCGCAGCTGAGAGAGCTTGGCCGGCTTCTGGGTGAGGATCCGCTTCAAACGGTAACAGTTGAAGGGCCGGCTGGAGCGGTGAGCGACTCGGTAGAGAGCATGGTGGGCCGCCTCGGATCGCGCGAACTGGGGGGATCGTACTTCACTTTCTCCGACGCGAATAACTACATGATCTGGTCGGTTCTCAAGACGTGTTTCAACCGAGGCTGGATCTATAAAGGTCGGGATGTTATGCCATGGTGCGGGCGCTGCGGCACAGGTCTCAGCCAGCACGAGATCGTCACCGAGGGCTATCAGGAGCTAACACATCCAAGTCTGACACTCCGTTTTCCGTTGGTCGACCGTCCGGGAGAGAGCCTGCTGGTATGGACCACGACTCCCTGGACCCTCACAAGCAATGTAGCGGCCGCAGTAGGCCCTGAGCTGACCTATGTACGGGTTCGGCAAGGAGAGGAGCTTTTCTACCTCAGCAAGGGCACGCAGGGGATGCTCAAGGGCGATTACGAAGTCGAGGCTGAACTGTCCGGACGGGAGATGGAAGGCTGGCGTTATTCAGGCCCGTTCGACGAGCTGCCGGCGCAGATTGAGAGCACAGCTCCTGAAATGCACCAGGTGATCCTGTGGGAGGAGGTCGGCGAAACAGAAGGTACGGGGATTGTGCACATCGCGCCCGGCGCCGGCGCGGAGGATTACAAACTTGGGAAGGAACACGATTTTCCTGTGATCGCTCCCTTGAACGAGTCGGGTGTCTTTATTGATGGTTTCGATTGGCTGAGCGGCATGCCGGTGGCCGAGACAGCCGTTCCGATTTACGAGAACCTGGTTCAGAAGAATTTGTCCTACCGCCTGCAAGACTACACACATCGCTATCCGGTATGTTGGCGCTGCGGGGAAGAGCTGGTTTTCAGGCTGGTGGACGAGTGGTTTATTTCAATGGGAGAGCAGTTGGACAAGCCCTATGCCGAAGTCACTGATGAAGAGAAAGCCGATAATCTCCGCTACCAGATGATGCAGGTGGTCGTCGACGAGACGAAATGGCACCCATCATTCGGTTTGGATCGGGAAATGGATTGGCTGCGCAATATGCACGATTGGATGATCTCCAAGAAGCGCTATTGGG
>CBDTZL010000015.1:0-23916 GCA_965364895.1 uncultured bacterium | reverse complement strand
CGAGGGCCGCTGGGCGCGCCTCAGCGAGGGCGCCAGCGCACCCCGGCCTCCAGGGATCACGATGGCCTCAATTTCAGCCGAAGATCGCGCATGGCCTCGCATCACGCTCCCCAACTTCGCTGTTTCATCGACGCGAAAGAGCAGAGAGCTCTGATCGGAGCGGTCACTCCACTCGATTGCATCGGTGCCTGAGACCCCATACCCCAGCTGAACTCCCAGGCTCTTCAATAGCTTTAGTATCTCCTCGACGTCTGCTTTCCGTGCCTCGGGCTGATCTTCGGAGCGAAACCGCCACAGTCTGTCCTCGGGGTCCTGCTGTGCATACGAACGCAAGGTTGCCATCAGGAGCCTTCGATCGGGTGTCAACAAACCCGGCAACTGCTTACAAAGACGAGTGTCAACTCCGACTGCGGTTATTCCGTCGGTGGATCGCAATTCGGCCAGCACCATATCTTCAATTCGATCGGCCAGATTTTCATCCACCTGCGAATCGTCGGCCAGCCAGTACCTCCCGCTCTCAGGTTCAAGTCCACGTCCGACATGCAAAAAGACTTGTCGATCGCTCAAGACCTCATCCAATTGCTCTCCGACTACCCCCAGCGCACTGCGGGTATCGCTAGGTCGTATTCCCGCCAGGAGTCGCTTCTCCGCTAGCGCCGAAAAGGCCGCAATGTGTGGGAGCGCGTACCTGGCAGGTTCACCTCGCACCTCAAGCGCTCTGCGCGCGGCTTGAGACATTGAATCGCGGAGGCTGTTTGGGTTCACAGAGCGTCCTGAACTTGCTGCTCGCTCCCATGTAAATATTGCCTGTCCTTCCAAACGAAGTGCCCGTCCCGTCAGGCGATAACCGCCTCCATCGAACCCGGCCAGAGTGGCCGCTACGAACCCCGGCTCAGCATCGGGTATGAAGCCCATGACCTGCGCCTCCTGACCGACGGCTTCCTTCATAGTTCGCAGCGTGGAGCGAAGGGCCGAGGCATGCCACGCCCAGTCATAACGCCTCCGATGCAGTGCGGCCCGAAGAGGCTCGGCAGCCTCCCGCCCCCACAACCAGGAGGCCCAAAGTGCCGACAAGGTCCAGAATGCCTGATTGGGTCGTGGAATGACGGTCAGAATTTGCTGAACTTGACCGCTAGGCAATTCGGTTGCCAATTCGCGTACCGGGCCGGGATAGATCGTGATTGTGCCTGGCTCGAGGTTCTGCCAGTTCGTCCATTCCTTCAGCCCCACACCGAGATCAGGCTGTGCCCAGTGACCCGCGGTCTGCTCCAGTGCCCGCCAGACGTTATTCTCCAGAAAGTGCGCCGAAGCCGAAAGCTGGAGCGGCCTGCGACGCCCCTCCGGGTGGCTCCAGAGAGCGTTGGCTTGATCGAGTGCGGAAAGCAGCAGCGCCCGCACCGTCTGGTCGGCATCCAATTGGTCTAGCTTGTTGAGCAATGTGACGATTGCGTAGACCGCGCGGCTCGGATAAACCTCTAGCGCTTCCTCCGCCAACTGCCTTTCCGGGCTCCCCTGGGGCGCCAATTGCTCCAGAGCCATCGCATGCTGGAGGCCACTGCGTTCATGTTCATGCGCTCGCAGCAGGTCATCCCCATTAGTGGCCTCCTCGATCGTATGGCTGCAGTGCGGGCAAGAATAAAACTTGAGAACCGGCTCTCCCGCTTCCTTATCCCACACAAAGTAATCCGCGGAGATCCACTCCTCACAATTCGAGCATTGCGTGAGATAAAGATCCAACATGAATGGCTCAAGTCGACCTCTATCTTTAGGGGCTGCACTAAGCCGCGCCAGGGCCGATTGAAGATCTTGAACTGTGAATGGCGCCGCTGTGTGCTCGAGCACGAAGCGCGCGATGGGATTGTTTACGGCGACCAGGACCGCCCGTTCCTCGGTCGCTGCTTCAACCGCAAGTCGAGGAGAAGCGCCAAATGGGTCCAGGATTCGATCCGCTTTGTTGCCAAACCCCTGAAGTGCTGTAGCCACAGAGCCTTGTTCGAGCGGCGGCAGGAACCGGGCCAGGGGGCTGGCTCCACGTACTGGATTTCCGGGGACGAACGCAATATCCACTATTTGAGTATAAGGGACTCAGAGTTCAGTCTGCCGATCGGTCTCCCGATCGGCATTATCATGAGGGTAGATTTTCATCTCACTCGCTGGAATGGAGGGACGTCGGATGCCCCGTTTGACAATAGAGGAAGCTCACGATCACCAGCCAGAACTGCTCGCATTTTTGCGTGGGCTGGTCGAAATCGAATCCCCGACACCCGAGAAAACTGCGGTGGACCGAGCTGGAGCCTACGTATCGGAGCAAATGGCGGAGCTTGGGGCCGAGGTGCAGCGGATCGAGCAATCTGAGGTTGGCGATCATTGGGTCGGAAGCTGGGGATCGGCTCCCGGCGGGATATTGATGATGGTGCATATTGATACGGTGCACCCTATTGGCACCCTGGAACACTTTCCGTGGGCAGTTGAAGACGACAAGATCTACGGACCGGGAATCATGGACATGAAGGCGAGCGCCGCCATTGCCCTGACAGCCATCAAGGCGCTCCGCGAGGGATCCGGCCTTCCTGACCGCCGAATCACTCTGATGTTCAACTCAGACGAAGAAACTGGGAGCCACACCTCGTTGGAGCTCATACAATCTCAAGCGAAAGAGCACGATCTGGTGCTTTGCCTTGAGCCAGCTTTGCCAGATGGATCGCTGAAGACCTGGCGCAAAGGTATTGGCGATTTCGATATCGAGGTGGTGGGGAAGATGGCGCACGCCGGAGCGAATCCCTCCGATGGCGTGAATGCGATCCATGAGCTAGCTCATCAGATTCAAGCCATCACCGGGCTCGCAGACGAGAAGGCTGGGACTACCCTTAATGTGGATTTGGTCCAGGGCGGGACGCGTACCAACGTCATCGCCGCCCATGCGCAGGCCACCGTTGATATTCGAGTGCTGACGGAAGAGGAACGAGCCCGCGTGGACTCCGGCTTAGATGGTCTAAAGCCGCGGCACCCTAAGGCTCAATTGTCAGTTACTGGAGAGTGGAATCGCCCGCCAATGCCACGCACCGAGGCCATGATCAAGACCTTCGAACGCGCCAGGGAAATCGGCGCCGGCATTGGGCTCGATCTGAAGGAAGGCGGAACGGGAGGCGGCTCAGACGCAAACTTTGTGGCTCCGCTTGGCATCCCGGTTCTGGATGGGCTTGGTGCGATAGGAGCAGGGGCTCACACGTTGAAAGAACACATCCTGAGTGAAAGTCTTCCCGAACGTACTGCTCTGGTGGCCGCACTGCTCGCCGATTGGTGAACTAGCTTGATCCCTTCCGTCAAACTAACCCGCTTGCAGGCGAGGCGATTTCTCCTTGCACACCACGCACTCTGGCCCCCACGAAAACTCAAAGGCATACAAGGCGTTGTTGAGTTCATTCGCTCCGTAGGCACGATCCAATTTGACCCCATTAATGTCGTGGGCCGAAACGCTGATTTGGTCCTTCAATCACGAATTCGCGGCTACAAGCCAGAAATGCTGCATGAGCTTTTGTACAAAAATCGCAAATTGCTCGACGGCTTCGACAAAGTTGCCTCAATCTACGAGACGGCTGACTGGCCCTATTTCAAGCGACGTAGGGATCGTATGCGCGCCGAGCACGGCCAACCTTCGAACCCGGTCATGAAGATCGCCGATGAAGTGATCGAGGCCATCCGCATGGAAGGGCCTAAGTCATCCATTGATTTCAAAAGCGGAGAGACCATCAAGTGGAACTGGGGCGTGAACACCAGCTTGCCCAGAGCATGCCTCGAAATCCTGTATGGGATGGGAGAAGTTGTTGTGCACGACCGAATAGGAACACGGCGGTATTTTGAGTTGGCCGAGCGTGCTCTACCGCGGGATGTATTCACAGCAGTCGACCCTAACGTGTCGACTGACGACTATCAAGACTGGCATGTGCTTCGACGCGTAGGAGGGCTGGGGATTGCAAATCCCGCCGCGGGCGACTGGTGGTTGGGGCTGAATCAGGTCGACGCTCCGCAACGTAAGGTGACCACAGCTGGTCTTGTCGAACGCCGCAAACTGACGGTCGTCGAGATCGAAGATATCCCGGACCGTGCCTTCCTCATCCGATCCGAGGACATCCCAACAATAGATCGGATCAGGCGCGGTCGTCCGCCGAAGCCTCGGGCCGCATTGATCGGCGCCTTGGACAATCTCATGTGGGACAGAAATATGCTGCGGTGGGTATTCGATTTCGACTACATCTGGGAGGTCTATAAACCGGTCGCGCAGCGCCGCTACGGCTACTACGTGCTGCCAGTTCTCTACGGCGATCGTTTCATCGCCAGGGTAGATCCGTCATACGACCGCGAGCGACGTGAGTTGACAATAAACAACTGGTGGTGGGAGGACAAGATTGAAGTGGACGATCAGATGCAATCGGCGCTCGCGAGCTGCTTCCAGGAGTTTATGCGCTATCTAAAAGCGGATCGCATGACGCTTGGACCGAAGGCCAAGCGGAAAGCCGCCATGGGTTGGGTTCAGCCTGACCGGAGCGCTGCCTGAGCATTCCAAACTAGCTATCTAGCAGGGCTTCGACCCCCTCCAGGGTCGTAACCCAGGCCATCTTCCGCAGAAATTCAACCGGATCCTGAGTCTGATCCCAAACGGCTCTCACAGCCTCCCCAATTGGATCTTCGCCGGCTTCCCCACGTGGACTATCCGCGTAGGCCCCATAAAAAGCGAAGTAGGCTTGATTGATGCGCCGGATGTGGCGGTATCCGTGATCCCAGAAGAATGCTTGTCGAGCCTCCATGTATTCCTCTGCCTCATCGATCCGGTCCGCAGCTAGCAGTTCATCCACCCGAAGGCGGGTTTCACGCATCTCGGCACGAAAATCGAAGGCTGGCGGCTCTGGCGTTGGGCCCCCCTCAACGATGGGGGCAGGTTCGGGCGGAGGATCGGGCAAAAACTCCGGATAGTATCGGGCCAGTACTTCGCGACCGATTTCTCGTCCGACAATTCCTGCCACCGTCTCATTTATCGAGCGCGTCTCGTTCGATTGGGCATATTGAACGCCGAGCGGTCTAAATGCAAGGTAGTGATGGGTCCACTCGTGAACGATGGTTTCTGCGAGCCATTGGATCGAAGTGGTCTCCTGGATCATCGTCGGGTAGGTTGAAAGACCACCAATCCCCACCACCAGAGCGGAAACATCCAGCTCCTCTTCGACTTGTGACTCAAGGTCAATCTGATCTTCGAGGTTCAATCCAGGATCGAGATGCAGATTAGCATCCTGCTGGATGGTATCTCGTGGGGAAACGATAAGCGCAACTGGCAGTTCAGAGAACTGAAATGCGACGGGGGGAAACACGGTTCCCCCGATACCGAGGCCCTGATCTTCCAAGACTACCGCTACGTTTTCCTGAAGTACGGATTCTGCGAGTGGTTTTAGATCTTCAAGCTGCTTCCGCACTGATTGCAGCTCGGTCGAAATTGGACGCGCTGTGAGTTCGGGATTCGGTAAATTAGGATCGGACAAAATACTCGTGAGCTCTCCGCTAAGGCGACCCGCTTCTCGTATGAGCTCGAGATAGTCCAGCACTGCTTGGTTGCGATCTTCATCTGATAGAAAGCCGGAAGCACCGAGCCCGAACTGACTCAATTTATTGACCAACGCTCGGGTGGTCCATCCCAGGTAATCAAATTCGAGCTGACGCGTGAATCGCTGCACCTGGTCCTTGCGGTCGAGGACCACCGCCGCGCTGGCCGTCAGCAGAAGGGAAAAGACCATCAGCACGACAATCAGAATCCCGAAAGTGCGTGCTCGTACCAGTGTTCTCATATTCGCCAGTTTATCAATGGATGTTAAAAGCACCATAAGCTTCCGGTTTTATGCCGGCCGACTGAAGGCAGACTCGGCCAAAACAACCGATAGGCGCACCTTCCTGGGCTACCAGGCCGCTATGCTATAATCCCGCGGCGGGACCCAGTGGGTCCCGTCCCTTTACAAAAACAGCTTAATGGCCAAAAAAGCATGAATTTCCTCGTTACCGGCGCCGCCGGTTTCCTTGGTTCAGCACTCGCCAATCGACTTGCAAGAGAAGGTCACCAGGTCCGAGGCCTGGACGATCTTTCTGCGGGTGACCCCGGCCGGCTGGACCCGGATGTTCTGTTTACTCGAGGAGACGTAGTAGATCGCCCCAAGCTCTGGACCCTGCTTCAGGATGTGGATTGCATCTATCATCTGGCAGCCAGGGTATCGGTTCCCGAGTCGGTGCTGTATCCCCGGGAGTACAACGCGGTCAATGTTGGCGGTACGGTCAGCGTTATGGAAGCGATGCGGGATGTCGGCGTGAAGCGCGTGGTTTTTGCTTCGTCGGGAGCGGTTTACGGCGATCAAGGAAGCCAACCGCTCTCAGAAGATTCGCAGCCTCATCCGAGATCACCGTACGCAGTCTCGAAACTGTCAGCTGAATACTATGTGCGCACAATTGGCGCGCTCTGGGGCATTGAGACGGTAGCCCTTCGAGTGTTTAACGTTTACGGGCCAGGCCAACCTCTCCCTGCGGCGCACCCGCCGGTCATTCCCAACTTTTTGCGGCGCACTGTGAGGAGCGGAACGTTAGTCATACACGGAAAGGGAGAGCAAACTCGCGATTTTGTATTCGTTACCGACGCAATTGAAGCCATGGTCTCGGCCGCTACGGCACCCACGATTGATAAATCCATTATCAACATTGGCAGCGGTGTGGAGACCTCCATCCGCGAGTTGGCGCAGGAAACACTGGAGACGGCGGGCAGCAGCGGTGAATGGATTTTCAAAGAAGACCAAGACCCCGGTTCGTCGCGCATGTGTGCCGATATCAGTCGTGCAAAAAAGAAACTAGGATATCGCCCCGTCGTAACCTTGCACGAGGGACTTGAGCGGATGATCGCGCAAGATCCTCGATTCCAACCTGCTCCGGTTGAGTAGTTCCCCCCGATATAACAGAGATGATTTCAATCGCCCTACCCTCGAGGTATGCCGAGGATTGCTGGGCAAGTGCCTGGTGAAGCTGGAATCGGACGGCACTCGCCTCTCGGGCCTGATTATTGAGGCCGAGGCCTACATTGGACAGGAAGATAAGGGCTGCCATGCAAGCTCAGGGCGTACTCCGAGGAATGAAACGATGTGGGGCCCGCCGGGTCACGCCTACGTTTATTTCACATATGGAATGCACTGGATGCTGAACCTTGTAACGGAGCAAGCGGACCAGCCAGCGGCAGTACTTCTGCGAGCCATTCTCCCGACCGAAGGAATTGCAAAGATGCAGGAACGGCGTTCTGCATGGCGGCGAGCGCGCGGGGTTCGTACTCCTGCACCCTGGGAGAATTCGTCGGATCATATTCCCGGCGACCCAGCTCAATTCACAGACGGTCCAGCAAAAATCTGCCAGGCTTTTGACATCAACCGTATCTGGAATGGCCACGATCTGTGCCATCCCGATTCTGAGCTCTTTATTGAGAAAAACTCCGAGGTTCGGAGCGTGACCAATAGCCCCCGCGTGGGGTTAAATTCGGTACCGGAGCCATGGAAGAGTATCCCCTGGAGATTCCGTATCCCACGGAGGCATTATCAGCCGCTTCGGGCGCAGGAGGCAAATGTATGAAACTACTGGAAGGGAAGCGCGCGTTAATCTTTGGTGTAGCAAACGATCATTCAATCGCATGGGGTATCGCCAAAGCCATGCATGATCAAGGGGCCGAGCTGGCTTTCTCCTATGCGATTGATTCGCTGGAGCGGCGGGTCCGACCGCTGGCGGAATCGCTCGATGTAAGCTTCGTAGAAAAATGCGATGTGACCAAGGACGATGAGATCGAAGCATTATTTCAAAAAGCCACCGATGAGTTAGAAACGATCGACATCCTGGTGCACGCAATTGCCTACGCTGGGCGAGAAGAGCTTGAGGGCAATTTCCACAAAACGACGCGCGAAGGTTTTCGCGTGGCGATGGAGATCAGCGTCTACTCATTCGTAGCGTTGGCGCGCGCCAGCCTCCCGCTGATGAAGAACGGAGGCTCAATGATCACGCTCACTTTCTATGCCTCAGAAAAAGTGTTTCCAAATTACAACGTCATGGCAGTAGCCAAGGCTGCCTTGGAGTCCACCACTCGCTATCTGGCGGCCGATCTTGGGCCGCGGGGAATCCGAGTGAACGCGATCTCGCCCGGTCCAGTAAGGACGCTTTCCGCTGCCGGCGTGGGCGGATTTAAGCGCATGTATGGGGAGTTTCCGAAAGTTGCCCCACTTCGGCGCCACATTTCTCCAGAGGATGTGGGCCACTCCGCCGTATGGTTGACATCGGATTGGGCGCGAAATGTCACTGGGGAAGTGTTGTTTGTGGACTCTGGGTACAATATCCTCGGAGCATTTAGCCCAGATGCAGCTGACGACTCCTGACCGTTTTTATCGACTTATAGACCAACTCCAAGCTCACTTTTTGCCCCGGATTGACCCTGAATTAAGGGCTTCTAGGACCAATTTAGCTCGGTCCATTGTCTTCGCACAGTACGCGCTGCTAGGCCTCTGGGTGTTAGGCGTGCTTGTATTCAGCTCGCTAAACCCACAGGGTCAGATCGTAATCGACCTCGCAGGAATTGCGTTTCTGGCAGGCGCTGGCGCACTCGCCCTTTGGTTATTGCGAAAGGGTTTGCTGAATATGGCCGGATACGCGATCTCGCTATCCTGGTTCCTTGTTCTTACAGCGAGCGCGTTCTTAGTCCCTGAATACATCGTTTTCATCAGCGCTGCATTCTTTCTTCCAATATTGGTATCAGGGGCGCTTATTGGCGGATGGGCTCCATTCCTGTTCGCGTTCGGCAGCATCGCGGTCAATACCGGAGCGGTGCTCTTTGCAGAAGGCGCAGGCAAGGCACCAGCCTTTGTCAATGAATCATCGCTGCTCATCTATCTCCTTGTATTCGCGGTGGTCGCTTCATCGGCTGCCCTGATCTCAAATTCTCTTTCGGAACAAATCCAAAGATCGCTCTCGAATCTTCATCGGCAAGCGGATCAGATGTCTAAGCTCGCCCACACCGACCCGCTTACCAGTCTATCGAATCGACGCCATCTCTTCGAACAACTAGAGAATGAATTCGCGCGCGCACAGCGCTACAGGCGCCCGTTTTGCTTGCTTTACATTGATCTCGATGGATTTAAATCCATCAATGATCAATTTGGGCATCTCTTTGGGGATGAGATCTTACGCGGATCGGCACGCTCGATGCAGGCTGTGCTGCGCGCCACAGATCTTATTGCGCGCATCGGCGGTGACGAGTTTGCGGTGCTGCTGCCCGAGACAAGCCTGGCCGGCGCCGAGCACGTTGCGGAGAAACTGAGAAAAGCCTTAGCCGCCTACGGCAGCCAGCTCTCGCCTTCGCTACCTTCGCTTACCCTCTCGGTAGGCGTGGGTCAGATCGATGAAGAAGACGATGCAATCGAGGATATCCTCTCACGTGCAGACAAAGCTCAGTATCTAGCGAAGGCCGCAGGTAGGTCCCTCACTCGGACACAGGAAGATCTGAAACCCATCAGCCGGGCTGAACAGGCTTAGCTCCCTGGGAAGTTCCGACAACCCACTCGCTGGCTTATTGTAGGGAGAAGATATGGTCAGTTCCGGCTCAATTGAACTGCAGACCCGCGGGCATGCCGATACCCATGATGTGACCCCGCAGGTCCAGGATCACGTGCAAGCCTCTGGCGTGCAATCCGGGTTGGTTACGGTTTTTACGGCCTCCTCTACCAGCGCGCTCACGACCATCGAGTATGAATCCGGGGCACTGCACGATCTTCGAAGAGCATTGGACGAAATCGCTCCTCAGGATCGAGAGTACAAACACAATCTTCGGTGGCACGACGGCAACGGACACTCCCATCTTCGGGCCGCACTCCTGGGGCCTTCGCTCACGATTCCCATTCTTGATGGACAACTAACTCTAGGCACCTGGCAACAGATTCTCTTTATCGACTTTGATGTTCGGGCTAGGAGCCGACGTCTGGTGGTGCAAATCGTTGGGGAAGCTTGATATGGTATATTCGGGCCGCTTTTTTGAGGATTTGAGTTGACATCTCGAACGATGCTTGTGGTTTTGGCTCATCCAGATGACGAGACCTTTGGCCTCGGCGGAACGCTTGCGCTATACGCGAGCCAGGGCGTAAAGGTTCATCTCGTCTGCGCTACTCGAGGAGAAGTAGGGACGGTGGCGCCCGAATTTATGGAGGGTTACTCCAACATCGCCGACCTTCGAGTCGATGAACTCCAATGCGCAGCCGAACGGCTGGGACTTGAAGATGTTTACTTCCTGGACTACCGCGATTCGGGTATGGTGGGGACGGATGACAATAACCATCCACAAGCCCTGGCACAGGCGCCCCAGGACGATGTTGTGAAAACGCTAGTGGGATTCATCCGGCGACTGCGACCCGAGGTTGTGCTCACATTTGATCCGGTCGGGGGCTACGGCCATCCGGATCACATTGCGATACACGATGCAACGGTGAAAGCCTATACGTCGGCTGGCGATCCACAACAATTCCCCGAATCAGGTGCAGCCTTCGAACCACAGAAATTGTATTTCGCTACCTTCTCATTCCGATTCGTCAAGCCGGTTCTGGCCCTCTTACGTTTGGGCGGTCGAGATCCTAGCAAATGGGGCCGTAATGGAGACATCGACCTCACGGAGGTTCTCAAAACCAAGTTTCCGGTAAATGCTAAGGTCAACTATCGCAAAGTAGCGGACATCAAAGAAGAGGCGATGTCCTGTCACGCTAGCCAACTTGATATGGGGCCATCCACAAAGGGAGTGGCGGGGGCATTGCTGCGTCTGCTTCGCTCCGGCAACGTTGAAACCTTTATGCGCTCCGATCCTCCGGTCACCAACGGCCGCATCGAACGCGATCTCTTTGAGGGCATCGCACTCGAGGCTTAGTCACGTTCGAAAACCAAGCAGGCTTACGACCCCTCCAAATGAATAAGGAATTTCCCAATGCTTGAATTCATTCCAGTCGCCTTGCTCCCCGTCCTGATTTTTTTCATCCGGGTCGCCGACATGTCACTGGATACGCTGCGCGTGCTGTTTGTTGTGCGCGGGCGGCGACCCCAAGCCTGGGTTGTAGGATTCGTGCAATCCGCCTTGTGGGTGATCGCGGTTGCCAGCGTCTTGAGCCATTTGGATAACCTGCTCAACGTTCTGGCTTATGCGGCCGGATTCGCGACCGGCAATGTGGTCGGTATGCGAATAGAAGAACGGCTGGCAATCGGACATAGCCATTTGCGAGTGATCAGCAGGCAGCGGGGAGAAGCAGTGGCAGGCGCGGTGCGGAGCGCGGGTTATGCGGTTACAGAGCTTTCCGGCAAGGGCAAAGACGGGGCGGTCTCCATCCTAACCACCAGCGTTCGCCGCCGCGATATCGATCCCGTGCGAAACGAAGTGCTTCAGGCGGACCCGGATGCGTTTGTGACCCTTTCTGATGTAAGGCCGCTGCATCGCGGCTTCTGGCGCGCGTAGGTCAATTTCCGGTGGACAGACTGGTTTACCGAACTATGTTCAATCTTCTTCAGCTAATACGAGCCAATTTATGAACATCCCCTTTTACGGGATCGATTGGCTAGCGTTGAGCCCTGGTGGCGTATTGTTGCTGCTGTTTGTGCTGCGCGCGGCAGACCTAACGCTGGCTACTCTGCGCACGCTTGCTATTATCCGCGGACAGCGGACGCTGGCCTGGTTCCTAGGCTTTTTCGCGTCCTTCTTCTTCATCCTTGGGGCAGCCGGGCTCCTGTCTAATCTTTCACAACCCTTGAGCATCCTGGCCTACGCGGCAGGCTTTGCAACCGGTACAGTGTTAGGCCTCACGCTGGAACGCCAGTTTCTGCCTGCAAACAGCCTGGTTCGTATCTACAGCCCCTCTCGAGGCGGAGCAATCGCTTCGGCATTGCGAAAGGCAGGCAGAGGCGCCACTGAGGTGGCTGCCCGCGGGCGCGGCGGCCCGGTCGACATGATCTTCACCTACATCCGAAGACGACAGGAAAATCGGGTGCGAAAAGAAATTCGAGCGCTGGACCCGGAGGTCGTGATGACGGTGGAGAATGTTCGGGTGCTGGCTGGGGGGTGGAAACCCTAAATGACGCCAGGCTATTTTTGCCTCCCACAAATGGCCTGCTTTTGTGCAAAAGGGCGCCAGAGTATAATCAGCGGGTTCTAGCTCAGGGGGGGTATTCGACGAGAAAGTGAATGGCGCTCAAAGGAAATTTGCGCGACTTCAGTGTCGTGCAACTGTTCAATCTGGTCAACCTTGCCGGGAAAACTGGCACGCTGACGCTTGAAGGCCCGAATGTAGCGGCCTGGGTCTCATTTCGAGACGGAAAATTGATCCACGCACAGCTAGGGAATGAAGATGGCACCTTGCTGGGTGTGCTCACCAAAGCGGGCAAGGTTCGCCCTGAACAGTCTAAACTCATCAAAGGTCACGCCGGCGATAAGTCCGACAAGGAACTCGGGCTATTGCTGATTAATGCCGGCTATCTGACCCAACAGGACATCCTGGCCAGCATCCAGCATTACGTGCTCGATGTCGTCTACCGATTATTTGCCTGGGTGGACGGTTTCTTCCGCTTCGATAACGACGTATTACCCCCAGATGATCACATTACAGTCCGTTTGGACCTTGAAAACGTCATCATCGAAGGCTCGCGGCGGATCGATGAGATTCAATCGCTTGAGGATGAGATCCCCAATCTCGACCTTGCACTAACTTTCGTCGAACGGCCGGGCGCCAACATTCGAGATGTGCACTTAAATACCATGGAGTGGAAGGTGGTTTCGTACATCAACCCTAAGAATTCCATTCGCCAAATCGCAAAAGCCAACAAGATGAATGAATCCGAGATTCGCACCATCGTGTATGCGCTCTTGGAAGCGGGACTGGTTGAGATTACCAGACCAGAAGGAGCGCCCGTGCCATCAAAGGCGCAGCAGTTCGAGCAAGTAGATGAAGGCCAGCGAGAAACCCTGGTGAACAAACTCATCGACCGGATTCGAGGACTCTAGACGAGGGAGCTTGATGCAAACGGTCAAAATGGTGGTGACGGGACCTTTCAACTCGGGCAAGACCGAGTTCATTCGATCTGTTAGCGAGATCGATGTTGTTTCCACTGAGCGATCGATCAGTTCTGAAGCCGAACGCGTCAAGGAGACCACGACGGTGGCCATGGATTTCGGCCGCATCACCGTAGACGACGAGCTGGTTCTATATCTCTTCGGCACGCCCGGCCAGAAGCGCTTTGATTTCATGTGGGAAATTCTGTCAGAAGGAATGCTCGGATTTATCGTGATGGTAGACAGCAACCGGCCTGAAACCTTCCGTGAGGCCCGCGGCATTCTTCAGACCTTTCGAGCATATGCGCCCACGCCGTACGTCGTCGCCGCCAACAAGCAGGATATGGAAGACGCCTGGGAAGTGGACGATCTACGCATCGCGCTCAAGCTGGATCCCAAGGTCAAGATGCTGCCCTGCATCGCCACCAAGAAAGACTCGGTAAAGAATATCCTGCTCGAACTGCTATACAGCATCCTCGAAGAGATGGGCGAGAAGACCTAGCCTACTTACTCTCCAATTCACATAGGCACCTCCCAGCCTGATAAGGACGGATTGAACCGGCCACTCGTACGGCTTGTTTCGAGCCGTCACATTCGGTAGAATTGAGAGTACAACCTGCAACGGGGAGCCTACGGGCTGAGAGGAGGGCCAGCATGCCTTCGACCCGCGAACCTGATCCGGATAATGCCGGCGGAGGGATTGATATCAAATTACCATCGCCCCTCCGCAAGGAGGGGTTCTTGTTTGAGAGCCACAATATTCGCTAACGGAACAATTGATAATGCAAGGCGCGCTCAGGACGCAGCCGAGCAGTCGGATTTGGTGCTCGCCGCGAACGGCGGCGCGCTTCATAGCTTGCACCTGGAAATTTTCCCGGCCATCGTCGTCGGCGATCTTGATTCATTCGACGAAGCCGATCGGCAGACTCTTGAAGCCGGCGGCACTGAATTCATCACGCATCCCTCTGACAAAGACCAAACCGATCTTGAATTGGCCCTGCTCGGTGCCTTAGAGCGCGGGGCCACCGAAATCACCATGCTTGGCGCTATTGGCGGGCGATTAGACATGACGATCGCAAATGTGCAGCTGCTTGCACTCCCGGAGCTAAGCAGCGTTCGAGTCGAGCTGTGGCACGGCAATCAAACCGCAAGCCTCATCCGACCACCGGGGGGACCGATCGAAGGAGGCAGGGGCGATGGCATCAGCCTGATCCCTCTTGGCGGCCAGGTGCAAGACATCACCACCCAGGACCTGCAGTATCCCCTGAAGAGTGAAGACCTTGGATTGGGACCGGCAAGAGGCGTGAGCAACGTCATCAGCGGGTCAGACCCACAGGTTAAGTTTGGGACCGGAAATTTGTTGATTGTGCACACCCCGGCCGATAGTGAGCAGGCGATCGGATGATTCAATAGTGGATCCATCTGTGAGCGACGAATCAGTACGATCTCGGAGTCGCTTCTGGCGTGATGCTCTGCCTCCGCTGCTATTGATCTTGTTTTTGGTCCTGGTCTGGCAGCTGATTGCAGAGCAGGGAGGGCTGTCGGCTTTCATTCTTCCCTCCCCGACAGGAGTAGCACAGGCGGCATGGGACACTCGCAGCGTGCTGTTGCCGGCAATTGGGTCGACGTTGGTTGCGACCATGATTGGCCTGGCGATCGCGACGCTGCTGGGAATTGCCATCGCAGCCGCGATTGACCTGTCCGCGATCGCCCGGCGGGCCCTGTATCCGATCCTAGTGGCATCGCAGACCGTCCAAATCCTGGCTATCGCTCCGTTGCTGATCATCTGGTTTGGGTTTGGGATGGCTCCAACGGTTTTCATCGTGGTTCTGATCTGTTTCTTTCCGCTGGCGCTCAACACCGCCGACGGCCTGGCCTCGGCCGATCCGGAGCAGGTGGATTTGCTCAGGGCAATGAACGCCAAACGCGGCCAGATCTGGCGAATGGTGCGGCTCCCGTCTGCTATGCCCGCTTTTTTCACCGGGCTGCGCATCGCAGTGACCTACAGCGTGGTTGGAGCCACGATCGGGGAATGGGTCGGTGGATCGGGCGGGATGGGTCTCTACATGCTGCGCTCAAAGAATGCTCTGGCTACCGATCAAGTGTTCGTGGCGATTGCGGTCACATCGATCATCAGCATCGGGCTGTTCGTGTTGGTGTATTTGATCGAGCGCCGGGCGTTGCCCTGGTACCACACGCAGGCTCGCGATGAGACCTGGGAGACAAATTGACCGGGGATTTTGAGCAGGCACATTGCGGATTGTCCGCGGGGAGACTGACCGAATGAGAAGGCTATTCGTTCTTACGATAACAATATTCGCGCTCGGCGCGTGTTCCAGTCCAACACAAGAACTCACTCCCGTGACGCTCATGCTCGATTGGGTTCCCAACACGAACCACACCGGGTTCTTTGTTGCCCAGAAGGGGGGTTTCTTCGCCGATGCAGGACTGGCGGTCGAGATCATACAGCCCGGAGAAGTATTTGCGGAGCAGGCCGTGGCCGGCGGGGCGGCACACTTTGGCATTAGCTTTCAGGAGCAGATCACGCTTGCCCGCGCCGACGATATTCCATTAGTGTCGATCGCAGCCATCATTCAAAACAACAGCTCGGGATTTGCCAGTCACACGGGGAAATCGCCCGCCAACTGGGAAGGCCTGCGCTACGGATCATTTGGGAGCCCGTTTGAGGAGCCCACACTGCGCGAGCTGATGCGTTGCGACGGAGGCGACTATAGCGCGCTGGAAGTAGTGGACATCGGGTTCTCGGATTCATTGGCTTTATTGGACCAGCAGCAGATTGAACTAGCCTGGATCTTCACCGGCTGGCAGGGAGTGCAGGCCGCCCAGCAAGGCATCGAACTCGAAATTGTGATGATGGAGGATTGGCTAAGCTGCATTCCCGATTATTACACGCCCGTCGTTATAGCGGCCGAGTCGACGCTGGAGGAGCAACCCGAGGTCGTGAGCGCCTTTTTGGAGGCAGTCTCAAGAGGTTTTGAATTCGCAATCGACGATCCGGCAGCCGCGGCTGCCATCCTCATCGAGGCAGTTCCGGAACTCGATAAGCAATTGGTGCACAATAGCCAGGCGTGGCTCTCCCCACGTTACCAGGCGGATGCTGCGCGTTGGGGCGAACAGGATCTGGCCGTCTGGCAGGCCTACTCTCAATGGATGGCCGATCACGACATCCTTTCCGAGCCTATCGAGGCCGAGCGTGCGTTCACAAATGAATTCCTGCCATAGGAGTCTGACTTGGTCCCCAAGCTTGAATTACGCAACATAGGCAAATCCTTCTTCAGTAACGGCCAAAGGATCGAGGCGCTGAGAGACCTGTCGCTGCATGTAAATGCGGGAGAATTCGTGACGCTGGTAGGACCTTCCGGTAGTGGAAAGAGCACGCTTTTTAGCCTGTTGGCTGGACTGCTCGATCCGGAGCAAGGAGAGATTTGGCTCGATGGCCAGTTGCGGCAGGAACGAATCGGTAACTTTGGTTACATGCCCCAGCGAGACCTGTTGCTGCCGTGGCGAAGCGTGACCGCCAATGTCGCGATCCCGCTTGAATTGGGTGGAATGGACCGAACCGTCGCCGGCGAGCGCGCTGAAGAGATGCTGGCCCATTTCGGACTTGAGGAATTTGGAGCTTTGTATCCGTCTGCTCTCTCGGGCGGCATGCGCCAGCGAGCTGCGCTACTTAGAACGATCCTAACTGAGCAGGACGTGCTGCTGCTCGATGAACCGTTCGGTGCGCTTGATGCACTGACGCGCAGAGAGCTGCAGGATTGGTTGCTCAATCTCTGGCAGGAATACTCGAAGACCATCTTCTTCATCACCCATGATGTGGACGAAGCGCTTTACCTGGGCGATCGTGTCCTGGTTCTTAGCCCCAGGCCAGGGCACATTGTGGAAACGTTGGAGGTTGACCTGCCCCGGCCCAGGCGGCCGAGCATGATTGCGCGGCCCGAATTCGGCCAGCAGGCGGCTACGCTATTAGAAGCCCTGGGCATCCATGACTGAGCAGGTCACCGTCCATAAGCTCGATTCCGAGGGCGTTGAAGTTTTCCGATACGTGGGAAATATCATTCACAGGTCGGAGTCCAGCCTGGTGCTTGAAGCGATTTTTGATATGGAGCAACGTGAATTTCACGGCCTTACCTTTCGCCGCGGCGATCGATTCGTCGAAACCCACTACAGCGACCGTTGGTACAACGTTCTCGCCGTTCACGACTTCGACACAGGCCTCCTGAAAGGTTGGTATTGCAACATCACCCGCCCAGCCAAGATCGAAAAGGATTCGCTTTCAGCCGAGGATTTAGCCCTGGATCTGGTGGTTCTGCCAAACGGAACCCAGTACGTGCTCGATGAGGATGAGTTCGCAGCCTTGAATCTCAACTCCTCAGATCGCGCGGGTGCCAAGGCCGCGTTGAAGGAGCTGCAGCAATTTGCAGAAGCGCTCGATGGGCCTTTTCAAGGCCTAGCGGGGAGCTAAATAGGCAAGTTTAGGATGGCGAACGAGAACTGCTCAAAGAGTACATCTCCGATAAACCAGGCGACTACCATACAGCCGCAGCAGAGCAGCGATAATACGGATATCGCGATCACCGCAATAATCAGCCAACGTGATTGACCTTGAGTTGATTCCGTTTCTTCAGTCATCTATCACACACTTCAGGCAACAAATTCTAATTCAAGCCTTGCCTAAACGCAGAGTGAGCCCTGCGTAGAGGGCTCATTGTGTATAATCGCGTTCCGTTCCTCGGTAGCTCAACTGGCAGAGCATCCGGCTGTTAACCGGAGGGTTACTGGTTCGAATCCAGTCCGAGGAGCCTTTTTCATCTCCTAGCGTTTAGTCAGCAGCCACCGCGATCGGTTCTGAACTTTCGACGATACCAGTTTGCTTAACAAAGCCGGGTACGTCTGCCCGCTTCAGCAGCCAAATACAAGCCAGCGCGCCCACTGCCTCCACCCAAAAGACGAGCCCGTATGTGCTCGCGAAACTGCCAGTCACGGCGAGGGCCGCATCCCGCAGCAGGCCGCCAGCCGCGATTCCACCCCCTCGGCTCACCAGCTGGATGACTGACCATAAGGCTAGATAGGCAGCCGCCTGGGCTTCGACGCTCATCGCCGTCAAGAGGCTGACGCCACCCACGGCAAAGATTCCGACCCCGATGCCAAAGAGCACCAGCAAGGGGCGCACCATGGCCAGGTTTGAGGTCCATGCAGAGCCGCCGAGAGCAATTAACGGGAGTGCCAGAAGGCCCAGTCCCCACATCGTCGTTCCGACCTGCTGGTCGGGGCGCCAGCGCCTGGTGAAAAGAATAGTCGCAACCATACCGAGCAGCACTCCGGATCCCCAGAAGGCGTTAAATCGGGTGGTTTCCCCGACCGACAATCCGAATACATCCCCTCCAAAAGGTTCCATCACTGCATCCTGCATGAACACGAAGAATGCAGAGGCACCTAGAAATACTGCGTATCGCCGCGCTCTTTTGTCGGCCAGAATTCCCGAGAACTCCTCCCTGACCCCCTTGTCTTCCCGCGGTTCGAATTTGCTTGGCCGCTCCTCTCGCCAAACTGAGAAGAACCAGATCAATCCAGCGCCCACCGCAATAATCAATGAGAGCCGTAAGAAGTCCTCAAGATCGTAGGTGGGCATCATCCGGGCAAAAACCAACGGCAGGAAAGCGAAGCTGAGAATAAGAATGAACTGCACAATGCTGATGGCCAGGCCGCGGTGGTTGTATGAGGTACTGTCAAAGACCAGGGCCAGGAAAGCCGGTCCTGAGATGAGAATCCCGCTGCCAAACATGACAAACGCCAGGAGTGCTAAGAGCCACCCGTAATCCAATCCGTTTGCGATGAGTCCGGTTGATAGAGGAATCAGAGGCAGCGAAAAAAGTATAAGCGCCCGACCGATCCAGATGTAGGCCAGGCGGTGGCTTCCCCGAATGGGGTGCGTGTCGGCGCGGTGGCCGGCCCACAGGGAAAGGGGGGCCAGGAAGTAGCGTAGCGCGCCCAGCAGCGCCACCGGCCAGGCCGCCATCCCCAGGTCCACGATCATCACCCGATTCCAGACGCCCGATACGAGCAGATCTACCGCTGAAGAACCAATATAAAACGTACCGATCTTTACGGTCCGGAGGAAATGGAAGTCTTCTTCTCTTCGGGGTTCGTCCATAATCTGTGAGGCTCTATGCTGCGTCTGTTACTGCTTCGGACCCGGCTTCCTCAGCAGGCCGGGCGGCAAGCGTGAAGCCTGCATACATGAAGATCGCTGCAATCAGTTCACCGACATACAGGAAATCGCCAATCCCGAAACGTGTCAGTGTGCTGGCAGAGGCAATGAGTATGGCCCCGATGGCGATCAGCACATTGCCCAGCGCTCGGTTTGGCAGCACTCCCTTTCTCAAGAACAGCCAGGATGACCAAAGGGCTCCACCAACCAACATGATGGTGCCGTATATGTTAAAGAAGATCGTGGTGGTTCTGATTGGTGCACCCAATGGCAATATTCCGCGCTTGGCGGTAACCAGTTCTCCTCGGTGCTCTACCTCGACCAGCTTGGCTCCGGCCGGAACTGTGTCACCCTCCTCGACCACATCTGTTTTGTACTGCTCACTCAGTGGCAGGCTCCCATCGAATAGAGTTGAGTCCAGATTGGACATCACTCCCAGCATCAGTACGAGCGCGCCGAAACTAGCGGCAAGCAAGATTCCTGTTACGACATGCCGCCAGCTTTTGCGGACCAGGAGCAGATAGGTTCCATGTCCAATCCATGCCGCAGTTAGCACTGCCCCGAAGAAATACCAGACAAAGAAAATGACAGTGCTCCAGCCTACCGCTGCGAAATAGGCTTCTGCGAAACTCGCAGCTGTGAACATTCCGAGCCCGATGCCCCAGAACAAGAAATAGTCTCTCTTCCTCAAGAGCCAGCGTCGAAAGACCGAGGCTGTGAAAACAAGCATCACGATCGTCGTGACGAACGGCAGAATGAGATTTAGCTCCACAGGATCCTCCTAACGGTTGAAGCGGCTTACGGCTAGCTCAGTGATAACAAATAGACACCAATCGCGAAGATAATTAGCAGCACCGTGAAGACGCCCAACACCACAATCAAGGCCGGGAGCAGCCGCGTGTAAAAGACTGACCCTTCAGGGACTCGAGAGCTCCCGAGCTTGCGAGGTTTCTTGCGATCGGAAATCGGTAGGTTGCTGCTCTCTTCTGAGTTTGTCAATTGGATTCGCAAGATTTGCTGCGCAAAATCTACGTAAATCTACATATTATTAGCATGAATCGACAGATTTCTGCAGAGTATAAAGCAGAATTTGTGGATTCGATTTGGAACTTCGATTGAGGCTCACGCCTCAAGTGGTCAGGAAGCCCCCATCAACCGGGATGGCGGCTCCAAGTAAATAGCTCGAGACATCGGAAGGATCAAGCTCTTACAACTTTCCGCGCAACGTCACTCCTGGCGTTATGCGGATATCAGTGGATTGGGCCTTAGTGCGTTGAGGTGGTTAAGGGTTGGAACGGGCGCGGGCTAGGCAGCCGCGCGCTGCATGGAGTGTTTGAGGAAGCTCTTGATTTCGTGCACTGGGACCGCAAGCCCCACGTCTGGGCCCACCATGATGGTGTTGATTCCAACCAGGCGGCCGGAAGAATCGACAAGCGGTCCGCCGGAATGTCCGGGCCGATAGTGCAAGCCAACTGCCACCCAGTCGCGCCCGAAGGCTGGTCGATCCGGCAAATCCGCACCCTGCCCAATAACGACGCCTGCGGTAGCCGCGCCTTCCACTCCCCACGGGTGGCCGAAGGCCATGACCCAATGTCCGGGCCGGAGTGTTCCAGAATCCCCGATTTCGATCGTAGGAAGGTCTGACAGCTCCACCGTTAGCGCTGCCAGGTCGAGATCACGGTTGCGAGCGAGGAGACGAGCTGGAGCTCGCCGGCCATCGGGCAGTGTGACGCGTAGGCGCCGGCTCCGCGCGACATGCGAATTTGTCAGAATGAGTCCTTCGGAATGCCAGATCGTTCCGGCGCCGGCCCCCCGGCGCCCACTCTCCACCCGGACCAGGCTGGCGTGAACTTGCTTGGAAAGGCGGGCTAATTCTGAGTTGAGCTCCTGGATGACCGCCGCCATCAACGCTCCCCGACAGTAACCGTTTGTTCGCCAGGTTCTCCGCCGCGCAGGATGCTAATGAGCACTTGCTCGCCCACCAGCTCGCCGCTCAGCAGGCTCAAGAGATCGCCCAATCGGCGCACAGGTTCACCATTCACCGACAGTAGCGTGTCCCCGAGCGTCAGGCCACCCGCTTCGGCCGGGCTGTCGGGTTCGACTGAAATAAGGATCAGGCCTGTATCCTGGCCCAGTTCCTTCGATATTGCCTCCGGCAGGTTGACCGGCTGCACCCCCACCCCGAGGTAGCCGCGCTGGACACGCCCGTGGGATAAGATCGATTCAACCACTCGATCAACGGTAAGGTTCGGGATCGTGAGGCTCACGCCGCGCAGCGCCGAAGTATTGAGCCCTAGTACTTTTCCTTCGGCATCCACCAGAGGGCCGCCCGAGAATCCTGGATACATCACTACATCGGTCTGCAGATAGCGATCGATCGTTCCGCCGGCGGCTGTTCGCCAACTTGTTCCTAAGGCGCTCACAATTCCCAGAGTGGCCTGCACCGTTCGGCCAGGGCGCCCGAGGGCAAGCACAAGATGCCCCACGCTCAAATCATCCTCCTGAGCGGACATAGCTGAGGAAGGCTGTGCACCCTCAACCCGAAGCACTGCTAAATCAGTAGTGGGGTCCCTCCCCACCAATTCTGCGTCGACCTGCTTGCCATCTGCTAAGCCCACACCGATCCGGTCGTCTCGTTCGACGACGTGGTGGGCGGTGACCACGATTCCATCGTCAGACCAAACGATCCCGCTTGCAGGCAGTCGTCTGCGGCCTTCAACGCGCACGATTGCGGGTCCCGCCGCTTCCACCATTCCAGCTAATTCATTGGATATGCCTTCGACTACGCTCGCCATGATCCCTCCTTGGGTTCGGCAAGCATATCGCTTAGAGCGTGAGAGCGAACCGGTAATTTGGGTAGGTCGAGACTAGAAGATTGGTTGGTTGATGCCCCACCGGATGGGTCGAGCGAGGGTTAGATGTGATCTGCTAAAGAAGAATCAAGCCGCTGCGGGTGGCCCGCACCACTGCCTCGGTGCGGCTTTGCGCACCAAGTTTCCGCAGGATCGCGTTTACGTGATATTTCACGGTGTGCTCGCTGATTTCGAGCCTGTAGGCTATGGATCGATTCGAAAGGCCTTCCGCGAGCAGTTCTAGAACCTCGTGCTCTCTCTTCGATAATTCTTCAAACTGAAAGGCATGGGCTTCGCCCTGCCTTGGAAGCAGAGCTCCCCCGAGCGCCGGGTCGACCGCAACAAGCCCATTGCTGACGGCATTTAGCGCAGCGTTAATGCTTGCCGAGCCTGCCTCTCTGCTCAATAATCCGCGTGCTCCAGCTGACCAGGCTTCTGCAGCATGGGAGTTCCCTGGCAAAAGCGTAACGACGGGCGCGCCTGACTCGACAAGATCGCTCAACAGTTCTCGCCAGCCAGAACTCTCAAGGCCCCAGCCCAGGTCCCAGAGTACTGCATTGGGAGCGTAGGCTCGGTACGCCGAAGTGACAGAGTCGTCGGGGGCGATTTGAGCCACGATCTCGATTTCGGTCAATGAGTTCGCCAGACCGGCGCGGGCCAACGGATCATGCCCAACCACAAGCACTCTCACGTGCACCACCAAATAGAAACGCTGGCCATCGGCCAGCGCGTGCATCTAGATATCAATAGAAAACGGCCCCTAGGCCTTGGTCAGTTTACCGTACTTGGACGCAGCGTCGCGGGCTCACAGCTTTGCGGCGGCCTCCTTGTCCACCAGCCAGGTTACCTGGCCGTTGAGCGGTTGAACGAGCTGGGCAGGGAGCGGTTCCGGCTGAGGCTCACCTTCCAACACCTCCTGCAAACGTGCCGCTTTCGACTCGCCTGACACCAGAAACGAAAGCTGCCGTGCGGCGTTTAATACGGGTGGCGTTAGCGTCACGCGCCAGGCTTGAAGCGCCTCTTCAAATACTGCCAGGACCCAGTGCTCAGTTTCTCGCAGTGCCAGACTGCCCGGGAATAATGAAGCAGTGTGCCCATCTTCCCCCAATCCCAGAAATATCAGATCAAAACGCGGCCGCTCCACAGAACCAAAGACTGATTGCAATGCCTCCACATAAGCCTCGGCTGCCAGATCTGGGTCAAGCTCGCCCTGGATGCGGTGAACATTCGCCTGCGGGATCGGCACTTTCTGGATCATGGTTTTTCGAGCCATCCGGTAGTTGCTGTCGGGATGCTCTGGGGGAACGCATCGCTCGTCCCCCCAGAAGAGGTGCACGTTTCTCCAGCTTACTTTGGTGGCCAGCATCGGGTCGGACAACCTACTGTACGCTTCTTGCGGAGTGGAACCTCCCGAGAGCGCGACCGTAAAACGGCCTCGGTTTTCAATTGCTTCCTCCGAGGCCGTCACGAAATGATCGGCTGCCGCCTGGGCCAGTGCTTTGGTGTCCTCGTGTATCTGAAGATCGCTCATGTTCGGGTCGAGTGATCTCCGCAACCTAGACGCCAAATGCGCTCATCGCTCGTCATGAACTCCTCGGCTTCCGATGGTCCCCAACTTCCTTTTCGATAAAGCCCAAGCGAAGGCGCATTGGCTGAATTTTCCCAGGCATCAAGAACCGGATCCACCAGACGCCACGACTCTTCAA
>CBDTZL010000014.1:0-24002 GCA_965364895.1 uncultured bacterium | reverse complement strand
GTCTCGCCGACGTCCAGCGTGGGTTGGACTACCGTCCCCGCCACTGCCCAGAAGACGGCGGCATCGCCACCGGGGGGAGCTGCGGTGGAGCCGGCGCCCGAGAAGGGCGTACCGCCGCCTCCATCGGGAGAATCAGCCACTCGCATCAGGGTGCCCGGCCAGTGGTTATCCGGTTGCCCGGATCGGCCTATGGTGGGGGGGCCGGTGTGCGGATGCCACCGGATATGGATGGTGGCGCCTGGTGCGGCGATCACCGAGGCGCTGAAGCTGCCGTCGGTCGCCGAGGCGACTATTACCCCGTGGGCGTATTCCACCGTGGCGACGGCCACGAAGACCAAGGGGGGCACGGAGCCCGGGCCACCGGTGACCAGAGTCACGCCGTCGAGTCCAGGGGCCCCAATGGTGATCAATGACGCGTTTGGCAGCGGATGCTCAGCGTACTCCAGCACCGTTGGACGGCTACTGGCGAGGGGCGAAGAAGGAGGCGGGATCGTAAGGGGCTCAGCCGGAGATGGGGTAGTGATCAGAGTGGTTTGAGGAGTTGGAGGAGGTGAGGGGGTGGGCGTCGCCACAGGTTGATCACAAGCCACCAGCAAGATCGCGCCGAATAGGATGATCGAAATCGCCCTGATAGCGATGGTCAATCTCTGCACTCGAACCTTTTCGCTCATTAGAAGCCTCCTCACTTTTGACTATTTATGTGCTATCTGGGCAACCTGCTGCGCCGGATATTGTAAGCCCAGCTCCAGGAGTGGCCATTCCAAATTAGGTACAGTCGCTAATTGTTCTGGCCGCATAACGACTGCGAGCTGCCTGTGCTTGGGCCGCAGGCACAAGTGAGCGGCCGGGATCGATCCCTCACATACTGATCAATACACCCGAAACGTGATTATCTCTTGCATTTGGTGCAGCATCCCCGGTCCGCTCCAGCGAGTGGCTAGGCGGCTGACTCAAGTAATTGCCAGCGGCCTTAATTACTCAGTGGAATAGACCTTGCATCGAACACCTGTATCTCTAGTGAAAAAACAGGAGGAATACAGGTGGCTACAAAATGTCAAATGTGGCGGAACAATGACGGAACTTATCATAACAACAGAAAACCGTGCAGAAAACCCGCTACACGGGCGGCGAGAATGCCTGATGGGAACGTTTACCAATGGTGCGAATCGCACTACAGAATGGCGACATTCAGTTGGCGCACAGGACTGGGGGGTGAATTACAGGATGTCGTTATACATTAATGTGGTCACAGCTCGAAGTGCTCAGCCTCGATTCGAGGCGGAGTGGGGATCGGCAAGACCATCTCAAAGCCGTGTCGCCGCCGATCAGACCCTGAGGCCGACCGCTCCGTTGCCCACGTAGCACCGAATACCAGGATTGCCAGCACTGGGTAAGTTGGCAAATCGGAACTCTTGTCGCGTTGAGTTGCAGACCTGCCGCCATCACACGCGACGGGTGTGCAGTAACGGAAAAACCCCCGCTTTATGCAAGGGTCTGCCAAATCACCGGAGAGTTCGGCGGCGCGACCGTGTTCTAAGTGGACCGATAAGCATTAAGCCCCGTCCTGAGCGATCCGCGGATGCGGCCGTGTCTCCTAATCGGTCCAGCCAATATGTAAATAAGATGGCATAGATTTGTGGACGCAATTTGAGTTCAGTCAGTTCGTTGAACGCGGCTTCAATAGGCTAATTTGAAAATAGTATCAATGGCCGGAGTCCAGCTATTGAGAATAGGCATTCCCATAGCTCACTTGACTTCCCAGGCAGGTTATTTGTTCATCGATGAGCTGGTTTCGAATATGGCCTTTCTTCAAACCGGTATCTGAGATCGATCTACCGGATTGCTAATTCTTGAAAAGGTATAATGCAGACTTCTTCCAAGTCCCCCATGCAACTCTTCAGGCCAGACCAACATTGCACTCTAGTCGACGACGGCAATCTAGACCATGTGATTTGGGAGGAGGTTGGATAGTGATAATTATGCCAAGCTTCTCGTACCCGGAACCAAATCCGTTGGCAATATCGGGAGCAGAGAGAGGATGAAAACGGGGACCGTAGTCCACACGGCTACCTCCCTAAAGTTGTCCACACGGCTCCAGGAATAGCCCATCCGTGTGGACCGCGGTAGGGATCAGA
The DNA here is from genome assembly GCA_965364895.1 of uncultured bacterium. Classification (GTDB taxonomy): domain Bacteria; phylum Chloroflexota; class Anaerolineae; order Anaerolineales; family E44-bin32; genus JADFRG01. The sequence continues at coordinate 21,867 of CBDTZL010000014.1, read as the reverse complement.
GGCTTCAAGGTTCGGGTCCGTGAGGTCGGCGGTTCAAATCCGCCCGCCCCGACTAACCAGAAATTGCCGAATTTGATTTCACAGCGTTCGGCCTAAGACCTGCCTCTTCCGAAGTCCGCCGACTTCGGAATTGTCCTTTTAGGTCAGTGTCCGCCTGATTTGCGGTTGCGGTTGGAATTCTGACGCTGAGATGATTATCGTCGTAATGGGCGTCGCTGGATCGGGTAAGACAACTGTCGGAGAGCTGCTTTCGAAACAGTTGGCGTGGAAGTTTATTGACGGCGACCAGCTTCATCCTCCGGAAAACATCAAAAAGATGCGTGCCCAGCAGCCGTTAACCGAAATCGATCGAGTGCATTGGCTCGATCGAATTGAGACCCGATTGAAGGCGATCTCCACCAGCTCGGCAGCTGCTGTGCTGGCCGCATCGGTCCTTCGCCGCTCACATCGAGATCGGATTCGATCTGGGGCGAGCACTGTTCAATTTGTGTATTTAAAGGGAGATTTCGAACAAATTAAGGCCCGCCTCGAGCAGCGTTCAGATCACTTCTTCGGATCGGACCTTCTGGCCTCCCAGTTCGAAATCCTCGAAGAGCCTGAATCTGCAATCGTGGTCGATATCTCGCTCGAACCAGTTGAAATCGTACGGAAGATTCGGAACAATTTGGCGGTCTAAACACCACCGATAGCCTAGGAGGAAATCTATGCCCTACTTGCCGATTGAGAATTACGCACTGATTGGCAATATGCACACGGCGGCCCTGGTTGGAAAAAACGGATCCATCGATTTCATGTGTCACCCTCACTTCGATTCTCCTACTATTTTTGCTGCTCTCCTCGACGATGAGAAAGGTGGGCGTTTCATGATTCGGCCCATACTCGAAGATGTGCGGCAGAGACAGCTATATGTGCCAGATACTTCTGTCTTGCTGACGCGCTTCCTGTCCGAGGAGGGCGTAGCGGAACTTTCCGACTTCATGCCGATGGGAGCGGCAAACGAGTCTCACGCGCTGGTTAGGCGAGCAAAAACTGTGCGCGGCGAGGTGCGTTACGAATTCCGCTGCGAACCGCGCTTCAACTACGCCCAGGAGTCGCACCGAGTGGAAATTTTGAAGGGCGAGGTAATCTTTCGCTCCGATCGCCCGAACGGTCTGGTGCTCCGCCTACGAACCGATGTCCCGCTAGCGGTCACCGATGACGGCGCCGTCGTTGGCGAATTTACGCTCGGCACCGGACAGACTGCTTCCTTCGTACTCGAGGAGGTCGCGCCCGATGGAAGTTCGCCGTCTGCTAATCCCGCCTATATTTCGCATGCATTCAAGGAAACGATGGACTTCTGGAGAAATTGGGTTGGCCGCATCACGTATCAGGGCCGCTGGAGAGAAATGGTACATCGTTCCGCAATCACGCTCAAGTTGCTGACATCAGCGGATTACGGCTCGGTTGTCGCGGCCCCCACCTTTGGATTGCCCGAGGAGATTGGTGGAGAACGCAATTGGGATTATCGATACACCTGGATTCGGGATGCTTCGTTTACGGTGTATGCATTGATGCGCCTGGGGTGTGTGGATGAGGCGCGCGGCTTCATGCGGTGGGTCGAAGATCGCGTCTCCGAACTCAATTCCGATGGCTCGCTGCAGATCATGTACGGCATCGACGGTCGCAAAGATCTCACTGAGAGCACCCTGCCTCACCTGGAAGGTTATCGAGGCTCATCGCCTGTTCGAATAGGAAACGGGGCATACGACCAGTTTCAGATGGACATCTACGGCGAACTCATGGACTCGGTTTACATCTATAACAAGTATGTAGAACCGGTCCACCACGATCTGTGGGAGAACCTGGCGAGGATGACGAATTGGGTCATTGAGAATTGGCAGCGACCCGATGAGGGTATCTGGGAGGTCCGCGGCGGACAGCAGGAATTCTCTTATTCGCGTCTCATGGCGTGGGTGGCCGTGGATCGGGCCATTCGATTAGCGCTCAAACGATCGTTTCCGGCGCCCCTGGACGAGTGGCACAAAGCACGCAATGCAATTTACAGGGATATTTATTCGAACTTCTGGGATCCGGCGCGTGCCACCTTCGTCCAACACAAAGGAACCGACGCGGTTGACGCATCCACCCTGCTGATGCCGCTGGTCCGGTTCATCAGTCCCACCGATCCTCGCTGGCTCTCCACCATGCGGGCCATCGAGCAGGATCTGGTTGACGATTCGCTCGTGTATCGCTATAAGATCGAGGACGCCGCGGCGGATGGACTCATGGGGATGGAAGGCACCTTTGGCATCGCCTCATTTTGGTATGTCGAGGCACTGGGACGGACCGGCGATGTTAACAAAGCAAGGTTCATCTTCGAAAAGCTCCTGGGGTACGCTAATCATGTAGGGCTATATGCAGAAGAGATTGGCGCGCACGGCGAGCATCTGGGCAACTTTCCACAGGCGTTTACCCATCTGGCGCTGATCAGCGCCGCGTTTGATCTGGATCGCAGACTCTCTGGCGCGGGCCGGAGGGGCTAGCTTTCCTTCCCAATCGTCGGCTCGCAAGCGCAGGGCAGGCTAGTTAGCCCTCCTGCCTAAATGCCGCCGTAATCTTCTTCAACTCGGAATCCCCAATTTTGTGATTGAGATCTTGAACGGGATTTGGAATCTCGATGCCCTCTTCATCCAGCGCTTTAATGATCGCAGTGTTGACGGAGTCGAACATGCGACGCGTGTCCACGAACGAATCCAGCCACCATCTCACCCGAAATATCATCCCCGAATCTCCAAAGTGCAGAAAGAGCGCTTCAACTTTGCGGTCAGGCTCAACGCCTTCCACACCGCGCACGGCCTCGATGATGGTTTCTCTCGCATGCTCCACGTCAGCGCCGTAACTGATCGGTAGCTCAATCTGAATACGATAGGTCGTGTCGGGATACGTGTAGTTTACGAGCAGGCTCTTGGCCATCACCGAGTTAGGAACAATCACCATACGGTTGTCGCGAGTCCGCACACGCGAGCTCCGCAGCCCAATATCTATCACATCCCCCCAGGTATCGAGATCCTGAATTTCGATCCGATCTCCGATGCTAAAAGGACGATCGAGCATAATCACGAAGCCGCTGATCGTGTCCGCCAGCGTCGCCTGCGCTGCCAGGGCAATCGCCAGCGAACCGATTCCTAGTGTTGCCACGAGGCCGCTCACGTTAACGTCAAAGTGGCTCAGCAGAATAATGAGCATCACGATCGTCAATACGATCAGCGCCACCCTCCGGCCAAAGGGGACGACCTGGTCGTCCAATTTGGATTCGGTTCGCGGAGCGATCTCTTGAGAGTACCAAGCTGCGACGCTACCCACTAACCTCCAGGTGATCGAGAAGCCGGTTAGCAAGTAGAGCACAAAGAAGACGTTCCGGATCAATACGCTCTGCTCGGATATGAAGGAGATATCGAGCCGAAGAATGGCGACGTTGAGCGATATCAGTACCGCCAGCAGCGTCAGGAGCCCACGAACAGGCTTTACTATCGTGCGACTTATCGCCTTCCCACGATCACCCAGCAGCCGCCTGAGAATTCGATCAAGCAGATACCCGAGCAGCACTCGTACCAGTATTACGGTTGCCAAAACAATTAGTAGTGATGTTCCGATGTTTGCCCATTGCTCGCCTGTGAGTCCTAAGACCATTTCAATCCTCCTCCTATCGATGTCTCGAACGTTAGCCCGGTGAATTATACAGATGCCGCTTTGCGCGACCATTCGGTGCGGTGTAACCTTTAGCGCATGAGGCGATTCGGCGCTCTACTTCTTATGGCGGGTTTGATGGCCGCCTGTGGTGGTGTATCAGAAGATGCCGATCTCGCCCGCGGTCAGCAGGTATTCGCAGAGCACTGCACTGCCTGTCATTCCACGACCCCGGGGCTCGTGATCGTGGGACCATCGTTGGCCGGGATTGCGTCTCGAGCGGCGGACAGCGATCTTGAGCCGAGTGATTTTTTTCGGCGGGCCATCCTCACTCCGCAGGCAGAAATTGTGAAGGGGTTCTCGGATCTGATGCCGACAGATTTTGAGCAAAAACTTACTGACTCCGACCTTGAAGCGCTGATTTCCTTTCTCCTGACCCTCGAGTAGTCCAGCTCTCAACGTACCTTCCGGACTGTAGTGGTAGCTACGGCTACCTGTAGCCTCGCCGCATAGCATTTGTTAAGGATGCGCGTAATCGTATTTGGGCTTCTGCTGCTCACCGCTTGCTCGGCGGCCGCTACCTCAACGCCCACTGAAGTAGCACCCCCTACAGCTGCGCCCCTTGCGCCGACCCTTACACTTATCCCGGATCCGGCAGCAATTCAAACTGCTACATCCGTCCCCGCAGCCGACGCCGTCGGGGGCTGCTCAAATCCATTTGTTGGAGCGGATATCTATTTCGCTACCCGATATTGGCCTACGACCGATTTCTGTCTCCACAGCGTTGATTACTCTGAGATATTCTCCGGAGGCCCTCCCCCTGACGGCATTCCCGCTATTGATAATCCGGTCTTCGAAAGCGTAGAGGCCGCCGACGAGTGGCTTCAGGACGAATGGCCGGTCATGTTCTTTGAAGCCAACGGGGAGGCCAGAGCGTATCCGCTCGCTATTCTGATCTGGCACGAAATTGTCAATGACGAAGTGGCCGGACAAAAGGTTGCGCTCACATTCTGTCCATTGTGCAATTCAACGATTGCCTTCAACTCGGTCCTGGAAGATGGCACGGCCCTCGATTTTGGAACCAGTGGCAACCTGCGAAATTCAGATCTCGTAATGTACGATCGCCAGACGCGATCCTGGTGGCAGCAATTTACAGGCGAGGCGATTGTTGGGAAGCTCACCGGTACCCTGCTAGAAATGCTGCCTTCGCAAATCATTTCCTGGTCCGATTTCAAGCAGAACTATCCTGGTTCTCTCGTCCTATCTCGGGATACGGGGAACCCTCGAAACTACGGCAGCAATCCTTACGGAGGAATTGACGATATCGGCAGATCGCCGTTATTCCCTGTGGGAAGGTACGGAAATGAGCTGCCCCCCGTCGAGCGTATTGTCGCCATATCAATCGGCGAAATCGATGTTGCCTTCCCATTCAGCCGGCTTGCAGAAGTGGGTGTCGCGAATGAGGAGTATGCCGGGCAACCAATCGTAGTATTTTGGAAAGCTGGGACTAGTACGATCTTTGGAAACAGCGGCAGAGACGTGGGATCCACAGGCGCTTTTTCGCGCGAATTCGAGGGACAAATCCTGACCTTCGAGGCAACCGATGACGGATTCGTGGATGAACAAACCGGGTCCCTATGGAGCATATCGGGGGAAGCGATTGACGGGCCATTATCAGGCAGCCAGTTGGAAAGGCTGGTTTCGGGGGAGCACTTCTGGTTCGCCTGGTCAGTCTTTAAGCCAGATACAATCGTGTGGCAGCCCTAAGGGAGGCTCCGCCTTCCGGAGCTAGGCCAGATACAGTAATCTGGCAGCCTTAGAAGAGCCCCTGCATACTTCCGGAATAGCCGGTTAGCTCTACATATCCCTGACCATTTACAGTACCGCTCACCCGGACTGCTCCCTCCCAATACTCAAGGTTGAGGCGCATTTCCTGATCCTTGACCAAAGGTTCAACCACTAGCTCCAAACCCTCATCAGGAATGGATATCTTCCAGCCGGACGGGTACGTAGTATCCGTGATGCTGCTGGTCCAGGTCGTGATCGGTTCGATGTCAAATGCGTCGGCGCTCAACCACCGATTGGTTCCGTCAGCCTCTACCAGCGTTCCACCAGAAGATTGCGCGATCCCCCCATCGCTGGTGCGGATGTGAAACAGCATCAGCTCCCTACCATCTTCAAGCTGTAATCCAAACCAATCCCACCCGGTTGCTTCCGGCCCCAGAGCACTCGTGCCCCACTCGTGATCAAACCAACTCGAGCCTCGAACTTTGAACTCACGATCACCTACCGTAAGCGTGCCTTCTGTCATCATGTCGGTGAAGCTGAGGTAATAAGAGGCATTCCCCTCAGCATCGCCCTTCGAGCTGTACCCATGCTCCCCATGCTCTACTATGGGTTTTATGGCAGTGAGCTCGAGATCAAAACTGATGCCCTCTTCGCTGGCGATCAAACGTACCTGATTGCCAACTTCATCAAGACTTTGGACGGTCCAATTGCCAAGGGTGACTGTGTATGGACTCCCGCTCGCGCCGGCCAATTCTGCCGACCCTCGTTCAAATCGCTCCAGCGCAACGTGCTTGCCTTCGCTAATATCCGTCAGCGCGAGATGGCCGAAGTAAATCTGATTTGTGGCAAATTCCGAATCTCGCTGGGTCTCGCCGGGAGCCAGGCCTCTACGGAAGATCGTTAGCTGATAGCCGAAGCGCTCCCCCCCTTCTGCTTCCAGGTTTCCAGTGTAGTACCACCACTCAGTTTGGTACTCGAAATGCGGGCCGTGATCTTGAGGGAAGCTGAATTCTTGTGGCCCTCGGACCGTTTCAAATTCAGGATAACTCGCAGACTGCTGCAGCTCGTAGGTGGGAACTACAGGATCGGTCGCGGTCGGAAGCAATAGGTAACCAACGAGGCCTATAGCAATTACAAGAGCTGCAACCGCAAATTTCATCCTTACTCTCCCCGAATCGCCTCTGCTACCGGCATCCTTCGCAATCTTGAAACCGGGTAGACCGCGGCCGCAAGCGAGGCCACGACGCCAACGACGATGGCCTGCAAGAACGGGCCAATGGCAGGTGCCAGCTCGATTGTCCAGCCAAACGAGCGTACGTTGATGACATGAATCAGGATTAGTGCCAGCAGCAGGCCGGTCGGCAGCGCCAGGAGTGAGGCGGAGAGGCCCATCAAGCCAGTCTCAAGGTAGGTCAGCTTCTCCAACCCTTCAGGGGCCAGACCGATGGCCTCCAGAGTTGCATACTCACGTCTGCGCTCCAACTGCAGGGCGAGCAGCGCGCTTAGCACACCAATGAAAGCAACCACAACCGCTAGCACTCGTAGTGATTCAGTGATCGCGAACGTTCGGTCGAAGATGCGCAGTGCCTCCTCCCGTATCTGCCGGTTCTCCTGCACTGATAGCCCCGTACCTGAAAGCTCGACACGAATGGATTCGGCAAGCTCGTCGATGTCCACGTCTGGGAGGGCTTGGACTCCCAGAGACGAGAGAGCAGGATCGTTCCAATTAGCTTGATAGATCTCACGACTCATCAGCACAGTGCCTCGATCGGATGAATAGTCGTAGAAAATGCCTACGATTTCGAAGTTTTTCGTTCCAGCATCCGTCTCCAACTCCAGCTGGTCCTGGTCGCCGATTCGGAGCGCAAGCGACTCGCTTATGACAATCGCGCCCTCTCGAATGCGTTCCCACACCTGTCTTGCGCTACCGCTGGCAAATCGATAGAGGTCCGCATCCCGCACTCTTTCTGGGTCGACCGCCGTCAAGTCAAGCTCGCCCGGTTCCCCCTGAACATGCACGGTCCGGATACCCTCCACTGTGCCGACTCCTTCGACGCCCTCAACTCGCTCTTTGAGCGAGGGCGGTAGGCTGGCCTGAGGCCGATTTCCTATCGCGGCCGGGGACGAGATATAGATATCCGAAAAGAGGGTAATTTCGAGCCAGTTTTCCACCGTCAATCGAAAGCTATTGATCATCAGTGTGACCCCGATGGTCACAGCAAGGGCAACCATAAGGGCTGCGATCGCGATCCCCGCCCGGCTAAGCTGGCCTGTCACCCCTCTCACCGCCAGCCGCCAATGAATTCGGGTTGATAGCGAGCGAAATAGCCGCATAAAACCTTGCGTGGCGAAAGGCACCATGAACGCCAGGCCCAGAACCATCACAAGAATGCCCAAGAAGGTTCTAGGCAGTGAATCGTCCGACAGCAGAAACAATATAGTGCCCGCAACCGCCACCGCCAGGCCAATCAGCCCAACTCGTGGCGCCCACAATCTAGCTCCCTGTTCGAGGTCACTTCGCCTCAGCACCTGCACGGGTGGTACTCTGGATGCTTCCAAGGCAGGGATGATCGACGCAAGCACACCTGCGCCGACTCCAAGCACGACCGCTTTGATGACCGCGCCCGCGCTGAGGGTGGCTTCGCCCACGCTGGATATAAAGTAGAAATCATTGAAGGTCCGCGTCACCAGAGCCAGTGCAAACTGCGCCAGCAGCACCCCAAAGAGAATGCCCAGCAACGACCCCAGGAACCCTACCAACGCAGCCTCCAGAACAATCTGAGCAAAGATTTGCTCTCCGGCGACGCCCAGCGCTCTGAAGGTTCCGAACACCCTCCGCCGGCTAAGTACGGAAAAGGTCATGGTGTTGTAGACAAGGAATACTCCCACAAGGAGAGCCAGCAGACTCAAAGCCGTAAGATTCAGTCGAAAGGCTGAGGTGAGTTGTTCAGCGGTGTCGCGCTGCTCGTTGGAGGATAGAAGCGTCAATCCGGCCGGGAGCCTGGCCTCGATTGCCCGAACGTCTTCTGGATTGGCAATCAAATCGATCCTGCTCAAGGTTCCCGGAATACCCAGTAATTCCTGGGCGCCAGCAATATCCATGAGTAGGACATCGCTAGAGCCCAGAGTGCTGACGACGCCAAGGATCGTAATAGTTTCAAGGCGATCGTCCACCTGGACGGTCAAAGTTTGACCGGGTTTCAGCGAGTTGGCATCGGCCAGTTCCTCACCGATGATCGCCATCCCGGGTTCCGTAAAGAACTGCTGGAAATTAGGATCAAACGGGAGACCCGGGCCCATGTGATCTCGAAATGGTATCTCCGCGAACAAGTCTATACCCAGTATGCGCAGCGGTCGCTGGAGAGTAGAGACCACACCCTCCACCACCGGCGCAGCCTGTATCGTGCCCGACGCAGTACGTATCTCCCGATAAATTTCTGCCGGCACTCCGGAGGGTCCGCCAACTATCGAGTGTGTAGTTCTTCCGACAAGGGATTCGGAGCTTTGCTCAAACGACCGCAGGGCGCTCTGGCTGGCCATGTCGATCGCAGTAACTACCGCCACCCCTAGAGCTAGCCCGGCCAGCATGAGCCCACTGAAAAGCGGCCTTCGAAGAAGATCGCGAATTCCTGCCCTAAAAAGGGGTCTCATCGTCCGGCTCGAGCCTCCCATCCAGCAGCGCCCACTTCTGATCTGCCGATTGTGCGATCAGATGGCTGTGTGTCGCAAGGATCAATGTCAGTCCACGTTCTCGAATCAGGTCCTCCAACATCGACAGCACAAGCTCTCCGGTGATTCGATCTAGGTTCCCGGTCGGTTCATCAGCCAGCACCAGAACCGGCTCCTCCACCAAAGCTCGTGCAATCGCAATGCGCTGCTGTTCACCTCCTGAGAGTCGATCCGGGAAGTCTGGCTCCCGCCCACTCAAGCCGACTTGATCGATAAGTCGAGCAGCTCGCTCGTGAGACTCCGCCTCACTTCGGCCAGAGAGCTCTGAAGGCAAGCTGACGTTTTCGAGGACGGTTAGAGTGGGAATCAGATTAAAAAATTGAAAAACGAACCCAACATTATCTCTACGAAAATGAGCCCGATTGCGCGGGCTCATCTGACTGATTCCTTGGTCTCCTATTACAACCTGACCGGAGGTCGGCTCGTCAATGCCGGCGATCAGGTTGAGAAGGGTGGATTTGCCGCTTCCGCTGCGTCCGCGGATGGAGGTGAACTGACCAGATGGGAACTCTACGCTAAGATCATCAAGAACGACGCGTTTCTCTTCGCCTCTTTCGTAGACCTTCGAGAGGTGTTCAATGCGGACAACGCTCTCCATTCCTACTTTGCGGGCCCGGCACCGGCAACCCCCGCCGTAACGAATTCCTTATATTTCGTAAAGTTCTCTCTAAAGCTTCCTGCAAGGCTCTTCGCTTGAGCAACGTACGCTTCTTTATCTGCCCAGGTCGCTTGGGGGTCTAGTACTTCGTCCGGTACGCCAGTACAACGGACTGGCACTTCGAGGCCAAAAATCTCATCCGTCCTCATGGGCACCTCAGCAAGTGACCCATCCAGCGCGGACGTTACCATCGCACGCGTAAAAGGCAGTTTGATTCGCTCCCCCACCCCAAATGGCCCACCGGTCCATCCGGTATTCACCAGCCATACGGCAGCGTCGTGTTTTGCGATCCGGTTCCCGAGCAATTCCGCGTATTTGCTGGGGTGCAGAGGCAAGAACGGTTCCCCAAAGCATGCCGAGAAAGTAGCCAGGGGCTCATCCCCCAGCCCCTTTTCAGTACCGGCAAGCTTCGATGTATAGCCTGAAAGAAAGTAATACATGGCTTGATCTGGAGTAAGTCTGGAGATGGGCGGCATTACGCCAAACGCGTCCGCAGTCAAGAAGAACACATTATTGGGATGATCTCCCATGCCGTTCGCCACACGCTTCTCAACCGCTTCGAGAGGATAGGCAGCCCTGGTGTTTTGAGTGAGCGTGCCATCATCGAAGTTAGTCTCACGGCTGGCACTATCCATGATGACGTTCTCTAGGACCGTTCCAAACTTCTCGGTTGCATTCCAGATGATGGGTTCGTACTCGGGACTCAGTCGGATGGTCTTCGCATAGCATCCGCCCTCGAAGTTGAACACCCCTTCATCGCTCCAACCGTGCTCATCGTCTCCAATTAGATTGCGCGCAGGGTCAGAGGAAAGAGTCGTCTTTCCAGTTCCACTCAACCCAAAAAACAAAGCGACTTCTCCTGATTCGCCTTGATTGGCAGAGCAGTGCATGGAGAGCACTCCCTGGAGCGGTAATTCATAGTTCATCACGGTGAAAATCGACTTCTTTATTTCACCCGCGTAGCGAGTTCCGCCGATCAGGATAATTCCCCGCTCAAAATTCACCACAATGAAAACTTCGGAATTCGTTCCATGGATTGCTGGGTCGGCCTTGAAATTCGGAGCATGAAGAATGGTGTACTTAGGGATCTGCGAGGCGGCCTCTGATTCCGGCAACCTGAGGAATAGATTGCGAGCAAACAAGGCATGCCAGGCGTTCTCGCTCACGACCCGGATCGGTGCGCGGTATCGCTCAGATGCGCCAGCAGCAGCGTCCTGAATGAACAGCTCCCTCCCATTCAGGTACTCAAGAACTTGCGAGTGCAGCAAATCAAATGCGGCCGGATCGTACTCTTGGTTTACTTCTCCCCACCAGATATGATCTGAACTAGCACCCTCCCGAACAATAAATTTGTCGTTAGGCGCCCGACCGGTATGACTGCCAGTCTCCACAACTACTGCCCCGTACTCTGATAGCTGACCTTCGCTTCGCTGGGATACAAGCTCGACCAGGGCTGGGGCGCGGAGGCCCCAGTAAACCGTTCCAGCATTCGAAAGGCTATGGTTCTCAAGACCATATTTGCTTGGTGATCCAATGATTTCAGCCATGGATATTCAGTCTTCCTCCGTGGGCCGCGGAGCGCGGTCCGGATAAAGCCTCACATGCGCGCGAATGGTATCACGCTTTAATTTGAGGTTTTTGTAGGGGGCGACACCTAGATCGGGATGATCGCACGATCCAACACGTTTCCGTCAATGTCAATCGCGGTCAGTACAATGCGGTCACGATCAATTTCGACCAGCACGAAGTGCATCTTTCGGTGGAAGGCCTGACTTCCCTCCACGCGTCCAGTTTCACCATACAAAACAGGCGAGCCGCCACCACTGACAACATACATCACGCCATTACGCGCGATGCGTTCGTAGTTGTGGTCATGGCCGGAAAGAACCAGCGGAGCGTCGACCGCCTCAAACAGTGGATTCCAGTCCGCTCGGAGCGCCTGCCCATCATTCCGATGTAATCCGCTTGTGTAGGGTGGTGTGTGAAAAACTCCGATCGAGAATCGATATTGTGGATCGGCAAGGCGTTCTTCTAGCCACGCGGTTTGCTCTGCCCTTCCACCTGCGCCCTGAAAGGCATGCGAGTCAAGCATGATGAATTGAATTCCAGCTTGATCAAACGCGTACCAAGTTCCAAGCGCCGAATCAGGAACACTGGGGTCGGTGAGTAGAGGAAAGGCACGCAAAAAATAAGGCCGGCCGTTTGATCGAGCAGGCTGGTCGTAATCGTGATTGCCAAGAACTGGGTAGATGGGGGCTTCATGCAGGAGGGGGCTAAACGCTTTGAAGTACTTTGTCGCGAACGCTTCCGCAGGTCCCGATTGCTCGAAAGCCTTGTAAACCGCGTCTCCCGTATGTAGAACGAAGTCCAAATCGTAGCTCCTCATCCGCTCGGTTAATTGCCGGGTCTGATCATCGCCAAAACCCGAATCGCCGATTACGCCGAATCGCAAATTGGGCTCACCAATGGGGGGAGCCTCAAAGTTGATCGGACCCCAGTCCGCTCCCAGCAAGCTCGGCGCTCGGAGCGATTCCAGATCATCGCCTAGACCGACCTGAACCGAATAAGAGATTCCTGGGGTCAACCCAACCAGCGGAACCTGATGAATGATTTCGTCTCCTGCCAGAGGCAGGGTCCACCATCCCACAAAGTCCTCTCGGTCTGGTCGATACAGCAGCCAGCCGGAGCTGGGTTTGTCAAGCTCAAAATGGACTGTGGCCTCGAACGGCGTCAGCTTCTGGACGGTCAAGGGAACCTGATAGGCGCTATCGGCCGGCCGGTCCACAAATTCGACCGGCGGCAGTGGAGTGCTGGTTGGCCTGGGCGTCTGGGTGGCAGCTGGTTCAGGGGTGAGGCTGGGAGCTTGTGTGCTGTGGATGGAGGTTGAGACATGCGTCGATGTCGCAGTGGCCGACGGGATTGGGATGGAAGGTCCACGTGAGCAACCAACCGCGGCGACGGAGAGAAGTGCGAATAGTCCTGCTCTTATCAAGCGCGCGCGTCCTGGGCAACGTTCCGTAAAGTGAAGGGAAGTGATGCGATCAACATTGCCTCTATTAAACTCACCTCTGCTCGGCGTCGTTCCAGAGTTGGATCAAGTCCGTGCGCTCCAGATCCTCTAATTGCTGACCGGATTCAGATACGGCTTCAAGAAGATTCGTGAATTGAGCCCTAAATTGCTGATTAGCTTGCTGGAGCTCCGCTTCGGCATCAACTCTAATCTGGCGAGCATAGTTTACGATCGCAAAGAGCATGTCGCCAAGTTGCTCGGGCTGCAATTGCTGTTCCCCTTTCCCGGTCAGCCAGAAGAACTCTCCTTCGATCTTGTTTTGCTGTTGATCCCAATCAAAACCGACTCTGCCCGCCCTGTCTTGCAGCTCCGCGGATTGTGCGAGTGCTGGTAAGGATCGTGGGACGCCATCCAGCGGACCTCCAATTCTCTCCTCGCTCTTATAGTGCTCCCAGTTGTTGAGCACTTGATCGACGCTGCTTACTTCAACATCCCCGAAAACGTGAGGATGGCGGCGGATTAGCTTAGATTGAATGCCAAAGACCACGTCCGACATCCGGAAATTTCCTTGCTCCTGGGCGATCTGAGCGTGCATGAGGATTTGAAGAAGCAGGTCGCCAAGCTCTTCCTGAAGTCCGTCCAGATTCGCTTGATCCAGCGCCTCCAATACTTCGTAAGCCTCCTCAAGCAAATGCTTGCGTAGCGATGCATGAGTTTGTTCTCGATCCCAAGGACAGCCCTCTGGCGCGCGGAGGTGGGCAACCGTGTCCTGAAGCGATTCGAATGAGGAGTGCGATTCCAGCGGCGGCAGATAGAGTGCCAACGCTTTTGGTTCTGCCTCCAGCTCATCGAGCGAGAGTTCAAGGACTGGGTCGGCCGTATCATGAACCAGTCCGATTTTGTGATCGTGAGGGTAAAGGCTGCGCAGTACACTCAGCACGCGCTTGGTCGTATGACTCGAATCGAGATCGATTATGAGCGCCCCGAGATCTGGGTTGAGTGGAGGAAAGTAAGCCGCGGCCAGCTTATTTGCACTAATGATTGTCAGCCCCTGGCGCGGATCCAGCTCCAGTGCTGACAACAGAGTGTCGTACGTATCCATAACGCCCTCCATTGAAGTGAAAATAATAAGGGCCGAGGCAATGGTTCTGCCTCGGCCCTGGTCTCCGAATTAGCTACCTGAATTCAGGATTAGCGCTTTGTATACGTTGGAGCCTTCCGCGCTCTCTTTAAACCCGGTTTCTTTCGTTCCTTGATTCGAGAGTCCCTTGTAAGGAGGCCTGCCTTTTTAAGATCAGGTCTGAAGTTCTCGTCCATTTTCAATAACGCACGCGCCAAACCGTGACTCACTGCGCTAGATTGGCCAGTAATCCCACCACCGTTTACCAGAACCGAAACATCAAGTTTGTCTGCGAGCCCTGCGACTTCAGCAGGGGCCTTGATCCGCTTGAGATCGCCCAGCCTGGGGAAGTAGTCTTCGGCAGGCTTGTCGTTCACTACAAATACGCCTTTGCCGCTTACAATGCGAACGCGCGCACTCGCTCTTTTTCTTCGCCCAACAGCTTCAAAGTATTTTTCTGCCATTTTCCCTTACTCTCTAATCTCAAGCCGGACCGGCTTTTGCGGGCGGTGAGGATGGTCTGGGCCAGAATAGACGCGCATCTTCTTGAGCAGCCGCCGCCCTTGGCGATTGTGCGGCAGCATCCCCCACACCGCAGAACGGATAACCCTTTCAGGCTTACGTTTCAGAAGGTCGCGAAGAGATATTGACCGTAATCCACCTGGATAGCCGGAATGACGGTGGTACATTTTCTGGTCCAGCCGCTCGCCGGTAACATGGATTTTAGATGCGTTGATCACGATCACGCTGTCGCCGGTATCAACTCCCGGAGTGACAGTGGGTTTGTTCTTCCCCAGCAGGACAGCCGAGATGCGCGAGGCCATTCGGCCCAAGGTCTGGCCATCGGCATCCACCAACAGCCACTGGCTCTCGATATCCTCTGGTTTTGGGTAGTAAGTTTTAAACACGTCTAAACCACCTCATGCCTCATAATAAACTGCTTCGAGGCTCAATCCATTCGGCGGAGCAAGCCTGCCTGCCCACAGATGGGCAGGGTCTGAAAGGCTTCGCTCGACATCTTCAGGCTTTGCCTTACCCCACCCGACCTGCATATTGGCTCCCACGATTCGGCGAACCATCCTGTACAGAAATGCGTCGGCTTCCAGGGTCAGGCACAGCTCTGCGCCTCTCCGCTGCCAATCTGCCTTAGTGATCGTGCGCACGGTGTGCCCTTCGGGAATGGGCGCTCGACCAAATGCGCCAAAATCTCGCCTCCCGAGGAACATCTTCGCCGTCTCCTGCAGCCGGTCAAAATCCGGCTCGGGCCACACCCGCCACATCGTGCGTTCCTTCAGTGGATCCCGATTCGGGTCCGCCAAAACACGATACACGTACCGTCTCCGGAGGGCGGAAAAGCGCGGTTCGAAATTCGCCGGAACGACCTCGGTAGAGCGAACGGCCACGTCCCTTGGCAGATGCGAGTTCAGTGCCGTTGTGAGCTTTTCCAGGCCCTGCGACCACTCCAAGGCATACGCTACAACCTGGCCGCTGGCGTGAACGCCGCGATCTGTTCGCCCAGCCGCTCGGATTGAGGTCCCGATCCAACCAAGCTCATAGAGCGCTTTCTCAAGTTCGCCCTGAACGGTGCGCTCCGTGGCTACCTGCCGCTGGAACCCATGGAATTCGGTTCCGTCGTACGCTACGATCGATTTGTAATGTTCGGCTATCGCCCTACTCTTCAACCAGCTCGAGCAGAACCATCTCGGCCCCATCGCCTTTGCGAGGTCCGAGCTTCAGAATTCTTGTATAGCCCCCCGGTCGCTCAATGTAGCGCGGGGCGATATCATCAAAAAGCTTCATGACAAGTTCCGGATCGCGAAGGCGCTTGGCGGCCATACGGCGTGCGTGCACTTGATCGTCTTCATCGGCGCGCTTTGCCAATGTAATGAGTTTTTCCGAAGCACCCCGCACCGCAGCCGCCTTGGCTTTTGTGGTGCGAATTCTTTCGTGCCGGAACAAATCGGAAATCAAATTACGCCGGAGCGCTCTGCGCTGGCCGCTAGTTCGGCTGAGGATCTTCCCATAGACCCTGTGCCTCATGCTTCGACCACCGCTGCTGGCGTGCGCTCGCTTTCGCTCTCACCTTCCTGCTCCAAGTAGCCCTTTTCCGCGAGCCGTTCCTTCAGCTCATCCAGGCTCTTTTCGCCAAAGTTTCGGATAGAGAGCATGGCGTCAGGGCCTTTCTCGATCATATCCAAGACTTCGCCCACGCTCGTAATCCCGGTTCGCTTGAGCGAATTGAATACGCGCACGGAGAGATCAAGGTTTTCGATCGGGATCTCGTATACCTCGCTTGCCATCTGCGGCTCTTCTTCACGAGTGGCCGCTTCGAGCAAGCTCTCTTCGGTAACACCTGCCAGATCACGTAAATGGGCCATCAAGATGGTTGCGGCTTTGCTGAGCGCATCTTCTGGCTTTACCGTCCCATCGGACCAGATCTCCATAATGAGGCGATCAAAGGTCGTATCCTGGCCGACGCGCGCTTGACCAACTTCAAAATTTACCTTTCGCACTGGGCTGAAGATCGCGTCAGTCGGAAGCTCGCCGATTGGTAATCGGCCGCGCTCGTCGGAAGGAGAATATCCTCGACCTCGCTCGACATTTAGCTCAATCTCAAATTGCGCTCCATCGTCGTCGACGGTAAATAGATACAGTTCCGGATTCACAATTTCTATTTCGGCCGGGATCACGACGTCGGCTCCTGTGACAACGCCCTCACCCTGCACTTCAATCCGCAATCGAGCGGAATCTCCTTCGTGCAAAATTATGCGCAGTTCCTTGATGTTCAGCATGACCCGAAGAACATCTTCACGCACGCCGGGTATCTCTGAGAACTCGTGCGAAACTTCCGAGATTCGAATAGATGTCGTCGAAGAACCCTCAAGCGATGAAAGCAACACCCGTCGGAGCGCATTGCCCAGCGTAACTCCATACCCGCTCTCGAGCGGGCTAATGACGAATTTCCCGTAATTTCGGGCCACCGCTTCCCGTTCGATCTTGGGCATTACCATCGTTGTTGTTAGTGCCATCTGCCCCCTCCTTCCTCGCTCTGGCGCCCCCCGGCCAGAAATAACTCCTGAGTTGCGATCAGTGCGCTTGCATGGATCATCGAGAGTAATACTCCACGATCAGCTGCTCGTTGAAATTCGCGTCTATATCCCCGCGCTCCGGCGCCTGCGTGATTTTGGCTGTTAGATTCTTTGAATCCCGTTCCAGCCAGACTGGCGTCGCCCGTGTCTCAGCAATGTCCGGTAGCTCTTTGAAGTAGGTTCGCTTCCGCGAACCTACTCGAACTTCAATTAAATCGCCTGGCTTCACGAGCATGGAGGGGATATCCGTTCGACGGCCGTTTACCGAGAAGTGCCCATGCGTCACCAGCATTCGCGCCTGAGCGCGACTCTCGGCAAAATTAAGCCGGTAGATCACATTGTCCAATCTACGTTCGAGTTGAGTGAGCAATGCCTGGCCAGTAAGGCCACGCTGCTGTTGTGCCTTCCGATAGTAATTTCGGAATTGCCGCTCGGTCACGTTGTAAACGCGTCGAGTCTTTTGCTTCTCCCTCAGCTGCTTCCAATATTCTGAGACTCGCCGCCTGCGCCACATGGCTTGACGTCCATGCTCGCCCGGGGGGTAGCTTCTGCGCTCAAAAGCACACTTCGGGGTGTAGCAACGCTGCCCCTTCAGAAAGAGCTTCTCGCCTTCCCTACGGCAAATCTTGCACACGGGTCCAGTATATTTCGCCATTCGCTACCTTGTTCCTTGATTGTGATGCATCAGGGATGCATCAGATTTACACTCTTCGCTTCTTCGGAGGCCGAACCCCATTGTGTGGAATCGGCGTTACGTCACTGATGGAACGAACCTTTACACCGGAGGCCTGAATCGCACGTATCGCAGCTTCCCGACCAGGCCCCGGTCCCTTTACGAACACGTCCACTTCTTTCAGGCCAAGATCTTTTGCGGAGCGGACGACTACTTCCGCTGCCTTCCTGGCCGCGAAGGGTGTGCTCTTTCTGGAACCCTTGAATCCTGACGAGCCGGCGCTGCCCCAGACCACAACATTGCCCTGCGGATCGGAAATGGAGATGATCGTATTGTTGAATGTGGCATGAATGTTCGCACGCCCATTGGATATGGTTCGCTTGGTCTTGGTGCGCTTCGATTCTCTACGTGCCATTTTTCTCCTGGCTCTCCGATGGACCTATTTGAGATTCCAAAGGAATCTCCACTGAGCGGATTACTTCTTCTTCGCGCCCCTTCGGCGTCCACGACCGGCAACGGTTTTCTTTGGGCCCTTGCGGGTACGCGCATTAGTGCGGGTACGTTGACCCCGGACCGGTAAGTTCCTACGATGCCGCAGCCCACGGTAGCTGTTGATGTCAATCAATCGCTTCACATTCAATTGCACCTCACGTCGAAGGTCGCCCTCGACCGTGATATTTTGAGCGACGTAGTCGCGAATCGAACTGACCTCACCCTCAGTCAGATCACGCACAGGAGTATTCGGATCGACCCCGGTCGCTTTAAGCGCAGCGGTAGAGGTCGACCGGCCGATCCCATGAATATAGGTCAGCCCGATCAGGACCCGCTTGTTGCGTGGGAGATCTACTCCTTCAATTCGAGCCATAACTCACCCTTGGCGTTGCTTATGGCGCGGATTCTCACAGATTACGTAAACCTTGCCGCGCCGGCGGACAATCTTGCACTTCGGACAGCGTTTCGTTACAGAAGCTGATACTTTCATGGTGCTACCTTTTCACTAGCCAGCCGATTAACAAAGTAGCGATTATACCTAATCCCCTCTGGCGGTGTGTCCAACGCGGTCAAAACAAGGGGTCCCTCCGATGTCACCGCTACGGTGTGTTCAAAATGAGCCGTCAGGCGGCCATCTTTAGACGCCACAGCCCAACCATCTTGCAGGATGTGCGTTTCTGGCGAACCTGCCAACACCATCGGCTCCAACGCGATCGTCATGCCGGGGCGCAAAGGTATGCCTTTGCCCGGCGAGCCATGGTTGGCAACCTGTGGGTCTTCGTGCATGCTGCGACCCACCCCATGTCCCGTATATTCTCTAACCACATTGAAACCATTGCTCTCCACATGGGCCTGGATCGCTGCCGAAACATCGCCTGTGCGGTTTCCTTCAACCATTTGTTCGATTCCGATGACCAGCGCATCGAGGGTGACCTGCATGAGACGTTCCGCTTCCGATGACACTTCGCCAACCGGAACGGTGATTGCAGAATCACCTACGAAACCATCCACGACAGAGCCGCAATCGATGCTCACGATGTCGCCCTCTACAAGCCGCCGCTCCCCAGGAATCGCGTGGACCAGTTCTTCATTCACGCAGACCGTGGTGGTCGCCGGATAGGGAAATGCCCCCGGTACACCCAGAAACGCAGCCTCGGCCTTGTGTTCCCGGAGTACTGCTACCGCGGCTTCGTCAATCTCAAACGTGGTGATGCCGGGTCGAACCACGGCGGCCGCGGCGCTGAGAGCCAGGGCGTTCACCCGGCCCGCTTCTCGCATGGCCAGCAGCTCTCGCTCGCTCTTCAGCACGACGCCTGTCATCAACGGGTCGCCTCCTTTTCGAGCGACGACAAGATATCTTCCGTTACGTTATCGATCGATTGATCACCATTAATTTCAATGAGCAAACTTCGCTCACGGTAATATTCAATCAGTGGTTCCGTTTGCTCTTCGTACACCTTCAGCCGGCGCCTGACCGTTTCCGGTTTGTCGTCATCACGCTGGAAAAGCTCGGATCCATCCTCATCACAAAGTCCGCTCTCTTTCGGAGGATTGTGCCGGACGTGATAAACATGCCCCCCCTGGCGGCAAACTCGCCGGCCAGACATCCGCTCAACGAGGCGTTCGATCGGCACTTCAACATGGATCGCGGCTCGCACGCTTCCGCCAGCCATTGATTCAAGGGCATCAGCCTGGCGGGTGGTGCGCGGAAATCCATCCAGAATCGCACCGGAACCTACCTCGGCTTGCCCTAAACTTTCCTCAATCATCTCAATCGTAATTTCATCCGGAACGAGCTCACCCCGCGAGAGATACTTCTGTGCCTCATCTCCGATTGGCGTCCCGTTCTTCAAATTCTCCCGAAAAAGGTCCCCACTTGATATGTGCGGGAGTTCAAGCGCCGTGCTCAACCGCTTGGCTTGGGTGCCTTTTCCGGCACCTGGCACTCCGAGCAGCACAATAAAATCCAATCTTTCCTACCTGACTAGCAGCGCTGAGTCATAGCCCCTTAGCTTAAGCTCGGCTTCGATGTTCCGATAGGTATCGCGGATAACTCCCACCACAATGAGCAGACCGGCGGATGAAACCAGCAGCAATCCAGTTTGGCTACCGCCAATCGGATAGATCAACCCGACTAGAAAAGGCATAATCGCTACGATTCCCAGGAACAGAGCCCCGACAAGCGTGATGCGCCGGACGACGCGCGTAAGGTAGCGCTGGGTGGGAGCGCCCTTGGTCACGCCAGGAATCTGTGCCCCCGACCGCTTGAGGTTTTGCCCATAGTTCTGTTGTTGAAAAAGAATGTCGGTATAGAAGAACGTAAAGGCTACAACCATGATGAAGTACAGAATCCAGTACGTGCTGTTGAATCCTCCGAAATTGGTCTGCAGCCACAAAGCCACCCCAGACATGAATTCGCTCGTCGAATCAACAAAGAACTGGGCCAGAACAGCAGGAAAGGTCAGGATGGACTGAGCGAAGATAATGGGAATCATGCCCGCCATGTTCACCATTAACGGCAGTGTCCCCTTAACCGGCATCGACATTCGATTCCCAACCCGCCGTCCAGGATACATAACCGGGACGTGACGCCTTCCCTCCTGAACGTAGACAATAACGAAGATGGTTGCGATCAATAGAAACGTCAGGAAGATGATCAGCGGCACAATCTGTACCTGCGCCGAAAAGATCTGTCCCAAGTTCGAAGGAATTTGAGAAACTATGCCTGAGAAGATGATCAGCGAGAGCCCTTGATTCTTGATCCCAAACTCGGATATGAGCTCGCCTAACCAGATGGCGAACATGGTGCCGGCAGTCATGGAAATAATTAGTGTTGCAGTGGACAGGTTGAGCCCCATATCAAAGGTGACGATGCTCTGACCGGCGAATTGCTGGAACAATCGGACCTGGCCGACAGCATTGAGTGCCGCCATCGGAATTGCAAGCATGATGGTCCACTTCTCCATCCACTTGCGTCCCTCGCGTGGATCTTCTTCCATTCGCCGCTGCAGGGGTGGCACAATGGGCGTAAGCACTTGCAGAATGATTTGAGCGGTGATGTACGGATAGACGCCCATCGCCAGCACGGAGAAATTAGAAGCCGTGCCTCCTGACAAAAGGTCGAGCAGGCCAAATAAGGTCTGTCCGCTGCCCTCCTGAGTGAAAAGCTGTTGGAGCACCAGTCGATTCACGCCAGGCGCCGGCACCTGCGCCGCCAGCCGATAGATGGCGAGCAATGCAAAGGTGATCAGCAAGCGGTTGCGGATATCCTCAGAGATCCATAGAAATCGAAGTCGCCTGATCATGAGTTCTCCCTACCCCTGATTGCTTCAATCCCCATCCAACACAGTTCCATTCTATAGATCCAGCAGCTTGATTGTTCCGCCGGCTTTTTCGATCGCTTCACGAGCGCCTGATGTCACACGATGTGCTTGAATCGTAAGCGCCTTCTTCAGTTTGCCATGCCCGAGCACCACCAGCGGCGCCTTCGCGTGCTTGATGAGGCCCGCGGCTTGCATTTGCTCGGGCGTGACCTCGGAACCCTCATCAAACAGATCCAGACGTCCAATATTGACCTCGGACCAATAGATCCGATTGATGTTTGTAAATCCGCGCTTGAAAGGGAGTCGGCGAAAAAACGGC
>CBDTZL010000013.1:0-24236 GCA_965364895.1 uncultured bacterium | reverse complement strand
GTCAAAGAGGGTGAGTTTGTCGGATATCTGATGTCCCGCGAAACGGCGCCCAGATTGGGGTTGACCTCGAATGGGAGCATGCGCGCCTCCGGTTGGAACCGCATCCCGTTGATCCGCATGACCAATGTGAGTCTGGAACCGGGAACCTGGAGCCTGGAGGACCTCATCGCCGACACCGAAGATGGGATCTACATGGAAACCAACCGGTCGTGGTCGATCGATGATCGCCGATACAACTTCCAGTTTGGAACAGAGATGGGTTACGAGATAAAAAATGGCAAGCTGGGAAAGATGCTGCGCAATCCAACCTATACCGGAATTACCCCCAAGTTTTGGAACAGTTGCGACGCGATCTGTGGTGAAGAGGATTGGGTTATGTGGGGGACTCCAAATTGCGGCAAAGGGCAGCCGAGCCAGGTAGCGCATACGGGTCATGGGGCTGCTCCAGCGCGATTTCGGAATGTGCAAATTGGGATTCACGGTTGAAATGAGGAAAGCAATGTTGGGAGAAGCTGAAGCCAGGTCAATCGCTGATCAGATATTGGAGTCCATTCACGCCGATTCGGCTGAAGTTGTTGTTAGCTCGAAAGCGAGCGATCTCACGCGTTTCTACAAGAACTCGGTTCACCAAAACGTTGAAGAAAAAGAAGTGCGCGTGCATCTGAAGGCATGGGTTGGGGCACGCAGCGGAATGGCATCTACCAATGCACTCGATGAAGCTTCATTGCAAGAACTCGCGAACAAGGTGGTCGAAATAGTCGCCATCAGCCCTGAGGGCAGAGCGATTCCAACCTTGACCCAGGCAACCAGTCTCACAGGCGTAGCTTCAGTGGATTCAGCCGCGATCGACCAATCCCCCGAAGCCAGAGCGGAGGCAGTACGCCAGGTGTGTGAGGCAGCCGCAAAGAGCGGCCAAGAGGCTTACGGAGCCTACTTGGTTGAGACCAACGAATTAGCTGTGGCCAACTCAGAAGGGCATTTTGCCTACCATGCTGGGTCATTGGCCGATTTTCAGACTGTAGTTAGGAACAATGGTGCCTCAGGCTGGGCGCAGGCCTCGCACTGGAAGCTGGATGAAGTCCCCGTTCAATCGCTTGGCGAGGAGGCTATCCGAAAAGCGACCGATGCTGCCGGTCCAAGCAGCATGGAACCAGAGATGCTGACGGTGGTGCTGGATCCATATGCCACCGTCGACCTACTCCAGATGCTTGCCCTGCCCGGAATGAGCGGGCAGGCAGTTGCCGAAGGTCGATCCTGGATCTCAGAACGGATCGGTCAGCGATCGATGAATGAAGCGGTCAGTATCTGGGATGATGGCTTGGATCTTGGTGGCGTGCCGCAGCCGTTCGACTCCGAAGGGGAGCCGAAGCAAAAGCTAGATATCGTTCGAGATGGCGTAGTAAAAGGCGGAGTTTACGATCGCCAGACGGCTGCCCAGCAGGGCCAGACCAGCACCGGGCATGCTCTTTCTCCAGATTTTCCTCCAATGATTCGGATGTATTCGCCGCTCCCGACCAATCTATTCATGGCGCCAGGCGATAAAAGCACACAGGAAATGATCGAGTCTACCGAGCGGGGAATGTACATCACTCGCTTCCATTACACCCGGCATGTGCATCCCCGAGACTGCGTAGTCACGGGAATGACTCGCGACGGCGTGTTTTTGATCGAAGATGGCAAAATCCAAGGCCCTGTGAAGGATTTTCGCTTTACCCAGTCCTATGTTGAGGCACTCAACAACCTTGAGGCTATCGGTTCGGAGACTCGCCTGGTCGTGGACGACTTTCTGAAGGCGGCCGTGTCGGCACCGGCCGTGAAGATCCGTGACTTCAGGTTCACAGGGGCGACCGTTTAGCTACTGCGCCCGGTTTTCAACTATGCCATAATGGTCTCATTCCAACCTCGAGGTGGCAGGAATGGTAGCAAATCAGAACGAAGACGGACGCACGGTCCAGCTCAATATGGGTGCCCTGCGCAGCGAGGCGGTCGAGTTAGTCGGGGAGGAAGAGGCAGATCGCTTATGGAAAGAAAATCGCCTCGATAGCGAAGATAATTGGGCAGGCAAGTGGGCGAAGGCCATGGAAGTTGTTCAGAAATTACGGGACGCTAAGAGCGAAGAGTAAACAGCGTTCAAATCCAGGAAGTCAACTGCGGGCCAGCTAATCGGCTGGCCCGTATTGATTCCCCCAAAGGGGGGGTTCAATCCACCGGCCTGGTGAGTGCCCCCTAGAGCCCTCGCTTAGCGAAGCCCGGTCAGCTCTTCGCTAAGTTTCCAGAGTCGCTCAGCGGCCGATTTGTCATACGATCTTCTGGAGGTCCGGACTTCTTTCCCCGTACTGTAGTATTTTCCGGTAACGCCCTCAAGCTCTGGCGAAGCCGCGAGTAGCAGCGAGGTCTTAGCGCCCTCCTCAGGGCTCATCGCCATAGTCAGGCCAAACCATACAAACGGAATAAGCATGCGAAAAATGTGCTTGGTTCCCAGGCCGGTCCGCACCAGGCCAGGATGAAGTGCGTTGGCAGTCACTCCTGTATCGACCAAGCGATGGGCAAGCTCGTAAGTAAACAGCACATTAGCAAGCTTCGACTGGCCATAGGCCGTTATCGGCCAATAGCGGCGGTTCATCATCTGTGGGTCATCGAAGTTAATTCGAGAATTGCTGTGCGCTACGGAAGAAACATTGACAATGCGGGCGGGCGCACTTTCAACGAGCAAATCCCTCAATAGCTCCGTCAAAAGGAAGTAGCTGAGATGGTTGAGCGCAAATGTCATCTCATACCCGTCAACACTGACCTCACGGGTTAGAAAAAAACCACCTACATTGTTGACCAGGATGTCCAGGCGTGAATTCTGGTCAATCGTTGCTTCTGCAAGCTCCCGAACACCTGCCATGGAGCTGAGATCGGCAATCAGATAGTCAATCTTTGAGCTGCCATTCACTTTCCGAATTGCTTCTACCGCATTGCGCCCACGCGTTTCATTGCGCGCACCGACAATGACATCGGCGCCATCGCGTGCAAGGCCGAGTGCCGTGTAGAAACCAATTCCGGAGGTTGCTCCGGTTACCAGAGCAGTTTTTCCGACCAGGTGCCCAGACATAATTCACTAGTTTATCCAGCTTCAGACCGGACTGGATGAGCGCGTGCTAAGTTTCAGCCCTTACGAGGAGATAGCCCCTACAGTCGTGCTATGCTTTGCCTTCTCAACAAACGAACGAAGCGGATGGATCGATGGCAAAGCACTTCGTACTGGTCTCAGGAAACATAGGCGCCGGAAAAACTTCCCTGACCCAAAAGCTCGGGGAGCGCCTGGGTTGGGAAACTGCATATGAGTCGGTTGACGACAATCCGTATCTATCAGATTTCTATGCCGATATGCGGAGCTGGGCCTTCTATCTTCAAATATTTTTCCTAGGCCATCGCGCACAACAGCACATGGCCCTTGCACGGTCTGATGCTTCAGCAATGATCGACCGTTCCATCTACGAAGATGCAGAAATTTTCGCGCGTGCGGCGCTCGAGCTCGGCACGGTGGACAAGCGGGATTTTGCTACCTATCGTCAGGTATTTGACCTGGTGGTCGGTTTGCTTCCCACACCCGACCTCTTGATTTATTTGAAGGCCTCGGTGCCGGTGTTGATGAACCGCATCCAAGATAGAGGTAGAGATATGGAAGGGGGGGTGAACGCTGAATACCTGGCCCTGCTCGAGAAGTACTATGAGGAATGGATGGACAAATTCGATCTCTGCCCGACCCTCACCATCATCGCCGATGACCTAGACTTTGTGCACCGTCCCGGCCATTTAGACATCGTCGTGGAACGGATCCAGGATAAGCTGGCTGGCAAAGAAGAAATCGCTTTCCCCGAAAGCTAACTCCGTAGCAACCTCTGAGCGCCCGGCTTTAACTCCCTTTTTACACTTCTCATAAATCTGCATATTGCCTCTCCGGCATCATGATCTCAATTCATGAAATAGGAGGTACGACAAGATGAACAAGTTGCGCATAGCCACAATAGGAGTACTAACAGCAGCACTGCTTCTTCCAGTCGCCGTATTCGCCCAGGAGGCAACCCCCGAGCGGCCCGAAGGCCGAATGCGAGCCGCGGGTGAGATCACTGGAGTTGTTCCCGGGCAGGGTACCTTCACCATACTGACCCGCAATGGCGATGAGATCGAGTTTCAAACCAACGAAAATACGAAATTTCGAAGCCAAAACAGTTCGGTTGAAGGTATCCATGATCTGAAGAAAGGTATGAAAGCGTTCGTTGCTGCCGCCAAACAGGACGATGGAACGCTAATTGCTTTGATGGTGGCGGCCGGGAACATGGAGGATCGGCCGAACAGGCCAGAGTTGGATGTCAAGGTGGGTGGAGAGGTGACTGCCGTCGGCGCAAGCTCCCTGACAATCCAGACCCGCGAAGGAGAGAGCATTTCATTCTCCGTGAACGACAGCACTCACTTCAAAGGCATCAGTGCGCTCGATGAGCTTGAAGTTGGAATGAAGGCCGCCGTGGGCGCCAATGAAACTGATGACGGTCTGCTCGCGCTCTTCGTTGGAGCCAGACAATCCGGCGACCGACCGGATCCGCACGATCGTCCAGGACGCGGACCGGATCGTAGAGGCCCGCCGCAGGGGCAGGGGCAAGAAGCGGAAGTAAGCGCCTAAAAGACGAAAGGTGAGAATGCGAATGGGCCGCCTAACCAGGCGGCCCATTGATTTAAAGGCAGATCGACTTGTCCAGCTCTCTAATCCGGGATTACTTGCTAGCCAGTTTTGTTAGCTTCTTTTGTATCACAAGCGCATCGTCTTCCATGATCGGGCTCTCACACACAATGCGCCCGGCACACCCCATATCATTTAGCGCGCGAAGCAAGCCGTCTAGATTGAAGTCTGACTCTGCGAGCATCAGATGTTTCTTCTCCCCCTTAGGGCCGTATTCAATTCCAGACAGATGAATATGCATCCGTTTGAGCGCACGGGCTCCAAGAGCTTTCTTGTAAGTCTTCAAAGAGACGGTCCACTCCTCGTACGAGTTTTGCGAGCCATCTCCGGCACGCGCATGGAGGTGTGAGACATCGACACATGGTTCGACACCCTCAATTGCCTTAGACATAGCCACTGCGTCTTCAAGCGTGCCGAGCTGAGCGCTCTTTCCCATCGTTTCCGGCCTCAGCGTCGCGGGATTGCCCGCCTCCCGAAGCTCGTCAACGCAGCCCTGCAGCCGAGGGATGACAAAATTGAGAACTTCGTCGGGCGGCTGCTTGAAGTACGAGCCGGGATGGAAGATGATGTCGGTAGCTCCCGCGAGGTTTCCATAATGGGCTGCATCCATGAGTCGCTTGCGGCTCTTTGGCCATTCTTCGTCGGTTGCGTTGAGGTTGATGTAGTAAGGAGCATGGACGCTGAGCGCAACATCCTGCTCCTCGCCGGCTTGCTTGATCAGGGCGCAGGTCTCCTCTTTAACACGCACCGACTGCACCCAGCCGATCTCGAATGCATCCAGCCCAAGTTCGCGCAATCGTAGAACGGCGCCCACTGTTCCGCCTGGTTTCTTAGGAGTTGAGCGCGGGGTCCCGACCGTTCCAAATCTAAATTTAGCCTTTGCCATCAATATTCTCTCCGTTCGAGCAACGTACGCCGAACGTCGAATTCTAACCTGCGATTGATTGGTCGCATTCATGGCTCGCCGTTGTAGGGAGAGTGGAAATAAAAAGACCGCCGGATCGGCGGCCAACATTGCATGCGACTGGTGCGAGGTCTAGCGTTCTTCGTCCGGTTTGAGAGAGCCGGTTTTCGGTATAGCTTCTCGGGGCAATGCAAAGCGGAAGGTGCTGCCCTCGCCCTCTTCGCTTTCTACCCACAGGCGTCCACCATGTTGCTCAATCACCGTTTTTGCTAGTGCGAGGCCCAGGCCGGTGCCGTCGATGGGGTTATTGGGGTCGCGAACTGCAGCGCGGCCGCGGAAAAGGTGCTCGAACACTCGAGGAAGTTCTTCCTCCGGTATGCCAGGCCCGTTGTCTTTGACGCTAACGATGACCTCGTCTTCGTCCCAGGTTGCTGTCACGATGATCAGACCGCCGGGCTCAGTGTATTTAATGGCATTGCTGAGCATATTGCTCATGACCGAATTCAAGCGGTTGGGATCGCCCATGATCAGCAGAGATTCCTCGGGCGGATCGTATTGGACGGTGTGATTCTGGGCATCTGACAGAGGACGAAGATCTTCAATCGCACGGCGGATCAGATCGTTGAGGTTAGTAGGCTCAAATAGAATATTGGCCGTCGACTCGACCCGAATGGTTTCCAACAGTCCGGTGATCAAATTCGTCATGCTGTCGGTGGCCCGGTGCATCATGCTGAGCGCCTTACGCTGCTGCTCGCTAAACGGTGCATCCGCCAGTAGATCAGCTCCTAAGCGGATGGCATTGAGCGGATTCTTCAAGTCGTGTGCGGCGGTGCCAAGCAGTTGGGCGCGCATGTTGTCGATCTGCTTGAGCGCGGTAATGTCTTGCATTACGGCTACGCGGCCGACATCAGGTACTTCGCTGATGGTGGCGTACAGCGTGCGGTCATGAGGTGTCGTGACCTCGAGGGTAGTCGGCAGTTCGATCGTCTGACTCATCAATGCGTCGCCGAGAGGATGCCCGAAAAAGATGTCATCTGCGGGCCGATCTATCGCCTTCTCGGTGTTGATACGAAATGCCTGACCGGCGGCCTTATTGATCAAGGTGATCCGCCCTGCCAGGGTCGTGAGCACCACGGCGTCTGCAGTCTCGACCAGGGTGGCCTCCAGACGCCTGCGTTCCTCGGTCACTCTTTGGAACAGGTTGGCGTTGTCCAGAGCAATAGCGGCCCAGGAGCCCACCGATGACAGCATCTGCTGATCGGTCTTGTTGAACGCCCCCCGCGGGTGATTAATCGCTTCGATCACGCCCATGATCTGCCCGCGCGCCTCAAGCGGCACGCAGAGCACGGAGGCGGTTAGCATCCCGGTTTGTGCGTCGATGGCGCTGTGGTAGAGAGGATTGGTTCGCACATCGTTGACGATCAGCGGAGCCTTGTTTCGAGCTACCCAGCCGGCAATGCCCTCTTCCAGCCGAATGGCAACGTCTTTCACTCGCATAAAGCGACCACCGCTGGCCTTTAAAACCAGTTCCTGGCCCTCATCGTCCATCAGAAACAGCACGCAGGCTTCAGCCTGCAGCATTTCTTGGGCGTACTTCATGGAGTTTTCTAATGCGGCCTCGAGATCGAGAGTTGAAGTCATCTCGCGACCGATTTCGCTCAGCACTTGCAGTTGGCTCGCTCGCGATTCGGCCGTTTCAAGGTGGATCGCGTCCTGAAGCCCGATCGCCCCAATGTTGACGATGGCCTGCGTCAGCTCCATTTCCTGCTCGCCGAATTGCCCACCCGGCTGATCGAACAACATGCGCACTAAACCCAGGGGTTCGCTGCCTACCGCAAGCGGGAATATCGCGGCTGCGGTATAGCCCTCCGACTGAAGCAACGCTAAGTCTTCGCCAGAACCCACCGGAGGCTGGAGACTAATGGTGGCCGGCATCAGCTCGTTGAGAACCTGATCATGAATTGGGTAATCCAGCACCTTGATGGGACCATCGGAGACGATCGTATGCGGTACAGACTGGCTCAAGGGCTGCTGGAACCTGCGTGTTTCCTCCATACCGTCTTCGAGCACCTGCACCTCGCAGATGGTCGCGGATGATGCCTTGAGCATATGGGCCGCCATTTGACTAATCGCTTCGTCGCGCTCGTGAGTACCCGAGATCGAATGACTGGCCTGGTACAGAAGTGAGAGCTTATGGAAGAGATAATTCTGGCTTGCGGTCTGACGAGCGTACGCCAGAACCTCAGCCGCGCGTGCAGCCAAAACTTCCAGCGTAGAAAGGTCGTCCTCTGTGTAGGGATCGCCTCGATCATTCGCAATAAACATCAGACCGAAGGTCTTGCCACCTGTGAAGCATGGGGCGCAGGCTACGGACCCGGGGGCAAGCGGCAATCCCATTGAGCCCGCGGTGCCGTCAGTGGCTACCGCGCGGTGACTTGCTTGTACTTCTCGAAGTACAGGGTGTTCGGAGGTGGACGAGAGTCGCCCAAGGTCACCCACATTAATTCCTTCGGCAACCCGTGGCGTGAACCCCGACTCGGTCTCGTCAAATTCGAAGAGCGCGGCGCGTTCAGACCCCGTGAGCTCGCTCGCCATCGCGAGCAAATCGCTCAGCGCTTCGCTGGGCTTCTCGAAGTCGAAGGAGGCTGTAGCAGCGCGATACAAGCTGCTCTGTATCGTGCGTACGTCGTCTGTCATGATTTTGAGCGCCAATTAGTAGCCAAGGCGTGGCAATCGAGGATTAAACCATATCGACAAGCCAGTTGCAATGAGTGCTTTTGGGGGAGTGACGGTTTGTGCGAATTTGACCCAGCCTTCGACCTTGTCATGGGAAGATCCGTATAAGGAGCGGAGGACCGAGAATAAGAATGCCAACCACGGCCGCTGCGGCAGCGGCGAGTAGAACCGCTCCAGCACTCACGTCTTTCGAAGTTTTCGCAAGAGAATGTTCCTTGGGGCTGACGAGATTAATCGCTGCTTCCAATGCAGTGTTTATCAATTCCGCAGACCAGACCAGGCCGGCTGCGAGTATCAACGGCACCCAATCTTTTGCGCCGATCCGGAGCCATATACCGAGAACCAGAATAGCCAGTGTAATCCCAAGATGGATTCTAGCGTTTCGCTGGGTGCGGAGCGCATAAGAAATGCCTGAGAAGGCATTCCGAAACGAGCTCACTAATGCGTTCAGCATACGCGATTCGAAAAATGGCGACTGCGGGGTGCAGCCTTACCGTTCTGTTGTTCCATCAATCGGGTGGCCCAGGCGATCCAGGATACGCTCCTGGACTGCCCACATTTTCTGGCGGCTGTCTTCGTCGTCGTGGTCAAAACTCAAGAGATGGAGAACGCCGTGCACGGTCAGCAGGCTGACCTCATCCAGCAAAGCGTGCTTCCCAATGGATGCTCCTGTGAGAGCGATTGGTGGGCAGAGGATCACGTCTCCCAGATATTTTTCGCCGGTATCCGGGTCAATTTCTCCGCCAGGGAAGGAAAGCACATCGGTCGGCTGGTTGACTCCGGAATACCGCAGGTTGTATTCGGAAATTCCGGCTTCATCTGTGAGCACAACGGTGAGTGTGCCGGATTCAATTTTCTGGTCCTGAAGAGTGGCTTCGGCAGCCGCGGCAATCGTAGGCTCGAATCCGGGACCAAATTCCCCTTCCTGAACCTGGATCTCGAGACTCAAAAATCGACTACTTCTGGGCCGCCCATCCTTGTAGGCTGAATCATCAAGCCTCCTTGGTCTCGGGCGTGACTTCCGCTTCTCCCGGCAAAGCTGTTTCAGAGGCGTCGGCTTCTGGTGCCTCCGGGTACCGGATGCGTGGATGGTAGATGCTGCGCAGGGTCTTGACGAAGGATCTACGAATAGTGTCCAGGTTTTTTAACGTCAGATCGGTTCGGGCCAATTGCTTCTTGGCCAGCCGGTCCTCGATTACCCATGCAACCGCTTCATCCAGCGATGCCTCATCTTCTGGCATCTCGGCCCGAATCTTGGCTTCCACTCCATCAGCCAGCATAAGAATGGCAGTCTCTTTGGAGCGTGGCCGGGGGCCTGGGTAGGTGAAATCTCGTGGATCGACCTTATCTGAATCATCGCCAGCGGCTTTGAGCGCGAGGCGGTACTGATACTCCGTACGCATCGTACCGTGATGTTCAAGAATAAAGTTGGCAACCACACTTGGGAGCCGATGCTTCCGCGCCAATTCCTGACCGTCGGTGACATGCGCGATGATCATGCTGGCGCTCGTTGCAGGATCCATTTGCTCATGGATATTCTGGCCCGACAGCTGATTTTCGATGAAGAACTGAGGTCGCTCGGTCTTGCCGACATCGTGGTACAGACACCCTACTCGAGTAAGCATTCCATTTCCATCGATCGCCCTCGCCGCTTGTTCCGCTAAGTTTGCAACCTGGAGACTGTGTTGATAGGTCCCAGGCGCGGTACGGAGCAGCAACTGAAGCAGCGGATGATCCGGCCGCGAGAGCTCGATTAGCTGAATGTTGGTCGTGATTCTGAGTGCGCTACCAATGATGAGCAGGACGCCAAATGCCAGGCCGGCGGATAAGAGGCCTGTAATTAAGGCGCCGCCCATGACCTGCGCCTTCTCAAAAGTATCGGCTGCAGGATCGGGAATTCGGAAGATTAGCACAACCGCGACGGCTGCCAGGCTGGCCACAACACCGGACCATGCAAAAACCCCCAACCGCTCTGCGCGCCCGATTGCCAGCGCACCTAAAGCGCCGCTCAGCATGAAATAGAGCGAAATCTCAAGCCCGCGGACGCCGAGATACCCGGCCAGCGCACCCAGCGCCATAGCGGAAATTACACCCATTCCGGGCCCGACCAGGATCGCCAAGAGCATTGGCAATGTGGCGGCTGGGAAGAAATATGGAAGCACACCTTGGCCTGATACTGCGTATCCCAAGCCCAGCGAGGTGATCACGAACAGGAAACTGGTGACCCAGGAGATGCGCATATTCTGCAGCATTTCGGGATGAATTCGATACGCGAAGAGAGCGATCGCACTACCTAAGACAAGTACCAGAAGTGAAAGCGATGCGAGATCCTGGAATCGATTCGGTGGCTTGATCAAGTCAAAGGCTTCAAGCGCCTCGACATCGAGCGCAGACACGGGATCTCCGAGAGCGATAATAGTTTGGCCTGGCGCGAACGATCGTGTAACCGGAGCCACCGAGTCGCGAGCCTCCTGACGAGCAGCGGCCGTATCATCCGCGTTGAATAGCGCATTTGCGGCCACGAACGTGGTCACGAATTCTTCCACAACTTGGGCTTGCTCCTCGGCCAATCCGAAGCTAATTAAGGTGCGCACCCCTCGCGACGCATCCTCAACACGATCCTCGCGAATCTCGCCTCGCATGACCTGCTCCAAAACCGCGAGAGCTTCGAGGCGGACTGCCTCCCAGCGCGAAGGTGAAAAGTTCAGGAGCGTTTGAGCTTCTTGCTGGTCCAGGAGCAGATCCTTCATTGCCATTAGTTCCTGAAGGCGCTCATCTGGAGTTGAGAATTCATCAGAGCGAACGGCGCTGATGAAATCGAGGCTGGCGGAAAGTTTTTCAAGCTGGAGTCGAGCGATAGCGCTGTTTGGAGGATCGTAGATGTCGGCGACTGACTGTTCCGCAGCAGCCTTTGCCTGGTCGGTCAGAACGCTGCTTTCGTAGCCTAGCTCGTGAGGTGCGAGAACATCTTGGCCAGCTACATCGCCGGACTCCAATGCCAGCGTCGATTGGTTTTCGATTGAGCTTATGGAAAGTGCGACGACGGTTCCAATCAAACCGAAGGCGAAAATGATCCCTAGCTGCGCGGCCTCCCAGGTGCGGGAGAGACGGCGACGGAGAGTCCTGCGACTGTCATCCATGATTGGTTAGACGGAGCTGAGTAGGTTGCGGACCAGTTCGCTGGCCTGCTTGCCATCTGCGCGTCCCGCGGTGCGAGGCATGAGATCCTTCATGACCAGCCCCATCTGCGACGGTTCGGTTGCGCCCGTTTCTTGTATTGAAGCGCGAGCCATTTTCTCCAGCTCACTCTGACTGAGGGGTTGAGGAAGAAAGGTCTCCAGGTAGGCCAGTTCTGCCTGAGATGATTCTACGATGTCGGGCCGACCTGCGCGCTCCGCGTCAGCAATCGCTTCGCGTCGTGCTTTCGCCTGCTTCTGAAATAATGAAATAGCGGCCGCCTCATCAAGCTCTTCACCGCGTTCAACCTCCGCAAGTTTCCATTCCGAAAGCACCATACGCAGCGTCCGCTTGTGCATATCGTCGCTGTCACGGATTGCGGTTTGTAATTGCGCTTCGAGCTCGCTCTTCGCCAGCATGGCGCGATTATACATGAGCGTTCGGTGTGAGGCCTCGGAGGGTAATCCGAGCTATGTCCATGGGATTGGACCTAACATAACCGCATAGCTTTAGGGCGGGAGACCCATATATGGGACCTACGGTCCTAGCAGGGCAGGTTTCAATACTGAAAAGTTATCAAATAATATCTCGGTCCCCGGCTGACCATAGGATCCGGCAATCAGTCCGACGTCTCCACGTGGGAATTCTGCGGCTTGCGTTTGCGCGACAAGTATCCCGTTTACGAACAGACGCAGCTGATATCCGTTGCAATCGGCCCGAATGTGATTCGGAATATCGCCCCGATTCACCGCCTCAGAAGGGAGCAGGCTCTCGTCAGTGAGCAGTCTGCGCCGACCGTCCTTATATACGCCGATACCTGAATAGCCGTCACTCGAGACCAGGAAGAAATAGAAATTTCGGGCATCCTTATACCGACACATGACGCCATAGACATTGTCCTCCGGACCACCGAGCCTGGTCGCGTCAACTTCGATCTGAACGTCTGCCAGATCCAGGTGCGGGATTGCCCAGGCATCAGTATTGGGTTCTAGTACGTGGATTCGATAACCACCCTCATGATAGTCCGAGGAATAGGTTGCGTCGTAGTAGCGGTCCCATCCACTGACTGGCCTGGAGAAATCGTCTTGAAAGACGACATCTCCTGGTGCAGACGAAACGCTGCATGAAGCTATGAGCAACCCGATTAGGATCGGAACCGCTAGAAGGAAGCTTCTGGTGTGGAACCTTCGTCTTCTTCGGGATCGATTACTCATTTAAATTCTCCAACGAGCGTTGAGCGAGGCTACCGAATCGACCGTCTGGATCAAGCGCAACGGCGAGAAAGAGTGAGGCCCGTCCGCCAACCAAATCACCTTCAGTGAGTCTGAGCAGGCCCAAATGATAATGAGCGCTCGCGAGCTTTCTGTCTGTTTGAGTGGCCTCCACCAGGAAGCGTTCGGCGAGCGTCCAGTTGCCCAACAGCAGATGTGTGTACCCGAGTCGGTCCAGGGCGGCTGCGCTTCTCGGCTGCAATACAACCGCCTGGCGTGCTGCGGGGAGGCCAATTTCGTTGAGCTCAATCTCGTAGTCTAATGAGAACTGAGCGAATAGCGACCAGAGGGCCGGATCGTCTGGGTCCAGGTTCGTGGCGTACTGGAACGCCGACTTGGCCGAAGGAAGGTCGCCTGCCGCTGCATAGGCTGCTCCGAGATCAATTGCGAGCATTGGGTCATCGGGCGCAAGGGCAGCAGCCTGTTCATAGGCTTTGATGGCACGCTCGGGCTCTCCCATGATGAGCCAGTGTTTCCCCAGAAGCATCTGGGGGAGCGCGGCCTGAGGCGCTTGAGCCACCGCAAGTTCCAACTGGGGAAGGCCATTCTGCCCGGAACGGTCCAGCGCCAATCCAAAGTAAGCTCTTGCCTCGGTGTATTCAGGATCCTGCACCAGGGCGTTCTCAAATGCGGTGGCGGCCATCGGCCACAGACCTGCGCGTGCGAGCGCCTGACCCACCTGGGCCAGAGTGTAGGCCGGATTTTCTTCGCTGCGTGCGGACTCGATGACCCCAATGAGATCGTTTGCCAGGCTCGCTGCCTGCAGGTTAATGTCGACTGCCAGTCTGAAGTGGCTTAAGGCGGCTTCGGGATCGTACAGGGCGATCAATGTGCCCAGTGTCTGGCTGGACTCGGCCGTCGGAGGAAGCGCACCGAGCAGAGATTCCAGCAGCTGAGTGGCGCCTTCGTAATCGCCGCTGGCGATGAGCTGGTCAGCTTCTTGGTAGAACATCGCAGATTGCTCCGGGCAGCGGCGCCCGGGAAGAAGAGCAAGCGCCGCCTCGATCATCCCGGCTTGTAGAGCCGCGTCCAATTGCAGACACTCAATGAGCGGCTCGCTATGCGGGACTTGGCTTAAGAACACCGACGCTTGATCGATATCATCAGCCGAGAGCGCGCCCTGTGCGGCGCGCAAGTGTAAATCCGGCACATCTGGCTCAAGCGCAATCGCGTTTGTGAGCGCGGGGACGGCCAGATCCGCACGACCGGCCCGAATTGCGGTAGCAGCCGCTTCCAGATTCTCGACGAAGCTTTTCGGGTAGGCAGTGGCGCCCAGCGCAACAAGCAGGATCAGTGCGGCTGCAACGTGGAGTCCGCGCCTTCGCAAGAGGTCCATAGACCGCTGATAATACCTTCGCCCAGCTATAATTACGACCGGCTTCTGGAGGACCTTGCAATGGACCTTAGCCTCACGGCTGAGCACGAGATGGCTCAAAAGATGGTGCGAGACTACGCACAAAAGGAGGTGGCTCCCACCATCCGCGAATGGGATCAAAAACAGGAAATGTCGCCTGATGTATTGCCCAGGATGGCCGAACTCGGGATCCTGGGCATTTGTTTGCCGGTGCGCTACGGCGGTCAGGGAATGGATTTTGTAGCACTTGGTCTGGCGTGTGAGGAACTGGAAGCCGTCGATTCGACCCTGCGGGTCATTATGTCAGTCCATGTAGGGCTGTCCGCGCTTACCCTGCTGCAGTGGGGGACCGACGCGCAGAAAGAACAATTTCTCACTCCGCTGGCAAAGGGAGAGAAGATTGGTTGCGGCGCGTTTACGGAGCCGGGGATGGGCTCCGATGTGGCCAATATCCAGACCACGGCCAAGAAAGACGGTACTGACTTCGTGCTCAATGGCGAAAAGATGTGGATCTCTCTGGCAAGCAAGGCGGATTACGCGCTCCTTACTGCCCGAACAGATTTTGAGCCGGAACGCCCGAGCGACGCCTTGTCCTCCTTCATAATTGATTTGAAGAGCAAGGGTGTGACCACCGGCGATATTAAAGGAAAGCTGGGCGTAAGAGCTGGTTCAACGGGCTGGATATCGCTTCAAGACGTGCGCGTCCCCGCTGAGAGTCTTGTTGGCGAAGAAGGCGAAGGATTCAAGATCACAATGTCTGGCTTCGACAGCGGCCGCTATACAGTCGGTGCTGGAGCAACCGGACTCATTCGTGCCTGTCTGGAGGCGAGCGTCGCGTATGCAAATGAGCGCAAGGCGTTTGGACGCTCGATCGCTGGCCATCAGTTGGTCCAAGCCAAAATTGCCCAGATGGCGCAGGACTATGAGATTGCCAGGCTTCTGTATCTAAAGGCAGGATGGCAAAAGAACGAAGGGGAGCGAAATACGTTTGTAACTTCGATGGCCAAGCAGTTTGCTACTAATGCTTCCTTTAATGCGGCTTCCGAGGCAATCGCCGTGCATGGCGGATACGGTTACAGCGATGAGTATCCTGTTGAGCGATACCTACGAAACTCGAGGGGAGCCATGATTTACGAGGGGACCAATGAGATCCACTCGTTGATCCAGGCTGGATACGCATTGGGAACTCGCAAGGATCGACCGCTCCGAAAAGAGATGCCAGGATTCGACGCGGATTTTTGGCAATCGGAGTGACTACGAATTGGAATCTGCGGTGAGGGAACCGATTAGGAGGGTAGATTGAACATCGTAGTTTGCGTCAAACAGACGCCTGACACAGCTGCCACGCTAACCGTAGAAAATGGCAAGGCCTCATGGGGAGAGGCGCCGTTGGTTCTGAATCCGTGGGATGAGTATGCAGTTGAACAGGCACTCGTCACCCAGGAGGCGGAGGGCGGGCAGGTCACTGCCATTTGCCTCGGCCCAGAGACGGCGGAAGATGCACTCAAACAAGCTTTGGCTATGGGGTGTGACGAAGCCATCCTCATTCACGATGCGTTATTTGATTCGGCCGACTCGCTCGTCGCCTCGCGCGTACTGGCGGCTGGAATCCAAAAGCTAGAATTAGTCGACCTAGTCTTCTTCGGCAAATCCGCCGTGGATACCGATACGGGCATTATGGGCTCGCAGGTCGCCCGGCGGCTCGGATGGCCATCACTGAATCTGGTTGCTGCCATTTCAGAAATGGACCCAAGTGCAAAAACCATGACAGTGGAGCGGTTGCTTGAAGAAGGCCGCCAGGTTGTCAGCGGCCCACTGCCTGCAGTCGTGAGCGTGGTGAAGGAGATCAACGAGCCGAGGTATCCCTCTTTCATGGGAATTCGAAAGGCTTCCAAGGCCGAAATCCCCCGATGGTCGGCGTCCGATATTGGACTCGAGGGGGAGGTTGGGTCGGCACTGACATGGCCTGCGATTCAGGTGCCAGCGAAAGGCACGACCGAATGTGAAATTATTGAGGGGAGCGATGCCGCTGAAATTGCAGGAAAACTGGTGGATCGTCTCTTCGAAGAGAAGGTGATTTGATGATACTCGTCTACATCGATCACTTTGATGGCCGCGCCATCCCTGCCTCATGGGAAACGCTTGGGGTGGGACGAGATCTGGCCGAAGCAACTGGATCGAACACAAAAGCAGTTGTCCTGGGTAGCAACGTGGAGCCAATTGCACAGCAAGCGCTCGAGTTTGGCGCAGGCGAAGCCTTGCTAGCAGATGATGCGATGCTCGAGCACTTTCGCCCCGAGGTTTATGCCGACGCCCTGACGCAGATCGTCAAGGAAAACGACCCTGAGATCGTACTCTTTCCAACCACCAGCCGCTCCCGGGAGCTAGCGGGAATGCTCGCTATTGATCTTGAAACTGGCGTGTCGCCAGATATCGTGGAATATGAAATGGACGGAGCGGTGATCGTTGCTACGCGTCCAATTTACGCTGGCAAGCTGTTGGTAAAGGAAGTCAATCTGGCTGGCCGCCCTCAGGTGCTCACCACCAGGTCACGTGCTTTTACGATGCCGGAGAAAAGCTCAGAACAAGCCGGCGCCATCACCAGGCTAGAGCCTGACCTGGGTGAACCTCTCACCGAGGTGCATGGTTACAAAGAGTCAGCGGCAGGGGTCAGTCTGGCGGATGCGGCCGTCATTGTTTCCGGAGGTCGCGGTACGTCTAATAACCCATCCCTCGAGCCGCCGGCCGATATAACTGATGAGAAGGAGCAGGAGATCTGGCGTGCACACCAGGGCTTCGAGCTGATTGGGGAGCTGGCGAAGGTGTTGGGCGCCGCAGTTGGGGCCAGTCGAGCGGCAGTAGATGCGGGCTATGTTCCGTACTCTAATCAGGTCGGCCAAACCGGTAAGGTCGTCTCGCCGGATCTTTACATCGCATGCGGAATCTCCGGCGCGATCCAACACCTAGCCGGGATGCGAACCTCAAAGACCATCGTCGCTATCAACAAGGATCCGGATGCACCGATCTTCAAATTAGCCAGGTTTGGAGTGGTGGGCGATCTCTATGACATCGTGCCTGCGCTGACATCTGCTCTTGAACAGAAGCTGGAATCGGGCTGAGCGGCCGAGAATAGAAGAGCCCCACAAGGCGTGGGGCCAGTCTTTGCTCTAGTAAAGTACCCCTGCGGCGACTCGAACGCCGGCACCCGCCTCCGGAGGGCGGTGCTCTATCCAACTGAGCTACAGGGGCGTTGACCAAATTCTATCCCAAGGCGCCCTGCGAGGTAAGCATTTGTTAATCAGGCGGTGCTACAACCATCCAACATTAACGCGGATCAATGACAACGAATGAATCGCAAAATCCTACTGATACTTTTCCTCTTGATCGCAGCATGCTCGCCTGCTGCCATTGAGCCTGTAGATTCGACCGCCTCAGAGATTGAGAAGCCCGCGCCCGCCCTGTCGAATGAAGGCCAGGATATCGAGCAGGCAGAGAGTACATCCTTCGCCGGCACGACGCCGGCTGCCGAGTTTCCGGATGGCTTGGATTGGCTCAACACGGACCAGCCGTTGTCGATCGCCGACTTGCGCGGCAAAGTTGTCCTGCTTGATTTCTGGACCTACGGATGTATCAACTGCATGCACAACTTCCCCGGTTTGAAACAGCTGGAGGCAGAATACGCCGATGAGCTGGTGGTGGTTGGGGTGCACTCAGCTAAGTTCGAGAATGAAGGGGACACGGACAATATTCGCCAGATCATCCTGCGCTACGATCTAGAACATCCAGTAATCAACGACAATGAATTTGTGGTTTGGAATACCTGGGGAGTCCGCGCATGGCCGACCCTAGTTTTGATCGATCCGAGAGGAAACGTAGTCGGCGGCCACTCCGGCGAGGGCGTTTACCCGGTGTTCAAGCCGGTCATTGAGTCTTTGGTGAACGAGTTTGACAAGCTGCAATTGCTCGATCGCACACCGCTGGAGCTCAAGCTGGAGAAGGAAGGCCTGCCCGCCACAGTGCTTTCATTTCCAGGGAAGGTGCTTGCAGACCCAGAGGGGGGTCGATTGTTCGTAGCGGATACCAATCACCACCGTATCATCCAGGCAGATATCCAAACAGGACGGATTAGGGCGGTCTATGGCTCCGGTGTGCCCGGTCTGATGGACGGACTGACGACCGCGGCTCACTTCTACAATCCTCAGGGGATGGAGCTTGATGAAGACACTCTTTATGTAGCCGACGTAGACAATCATGCTATTCGGACCATCGACTTGAATACCGGACAGGTGGAGACGCTAGTTGGCACCGGCAATCAAGCCAGCCGGTATCCTCCGGTCGCCGGAGTCGCGCCGGATGTGGAATTGAATTCTCCATGGGATCTGGCACTGGCTGATGACGACTTGTACATCGCAATGGCTGGATCGCACCAGATCTGGCAGCTTGGTCTGGACGATGGAGTCCTCGAACCGCTTGCGGGCAGCGGTGGGGAAGGCACTTTGAATGGACCGCGAGCCGGCGCTGAGCTGGCGCAGCCGAGTGGATTGGCGCTGGGGCCGGACAATCGGCTCTACTTCGCAGATTCTGAAAGCAGCAGCATTCGGTGGGTAGAGCTTGCGGGCGACTTTCCTGAAGTTGGATCGTTGGCAGGCGGCGACCGGAATCTCTTCCAGTTCGGTGATGTGGATGGGGTAGGTGGAGAGGTGTTGTTGCAGCACCCGCTCGCGGTCGTCTCCGAGGGGGAGCTGCTTTACATCGCAGATACCTACAACAGCAAGATCAAGCGAATTGATTCTGCCTCGGGCCAGGTCACGACTTGGCTCGGTGAAGTCCACGGATGGCGGGACGGTGACGCGCCATTATTTTACGAACCCGGAGGCCTGGATCTGGTCGACGGAGTGTTATATGTGGCAGACACCAACAATCACGCTATTCGGCGGGTCGACCTCGATTCGGGTACTACAACGACGCTGGTTTTGAGTGGCATCGAAGCCTTCATGCCCGCGGCAGAGAACTATCAGGGTAAGGTTCTGTCTCTCGATCCGGCCACGGTTGCCGATGGCATGGGTACGCTTCGCATCGACGTCATTACACCGGAAGGCTACAAATTCAACGACCTTGCGCCGACTTCGATCACCTGGAGTGTTGAGGGAGCCATAGCGAACATCCCGGATGAGGCAAATGTGACCATTCCCGGGCCGAAATTTCCCTTGCAATTTGAAGTGGACTTCTCTGAAGGCAGCGGCGCGGTCATCGCCGACCTCAACCTCTACTACTGCGAAGCCGAGACAGAAAATCTCTGCCTCTTCGACCAGGTGCGGCTGCACTTGCCGCTCGTGGTAGGTGGTGATACTACTGCGCCAGACGCGAGGCTTACGTACAAAATACCGGCGCCTGAACTCCCAAACAATTGACAGCTAGTTGATTGCATTGGTTCATTGATTCCTGAGCGCTGTTATTATTAGACTTATGCTCCGTCGATACACCAACTCCCAGGTACACATGGGCCAAGTAATGAAGGTCGGGGATGGAGAAATCACTCCGTATTCCCGCTCTACAACAGTGCTTTTCCCGGGAATTGCCGGGGGACTGGTATGGAACCGGCCGGGTGGGGTGATTGTGAAACAGAGCGATGGGAGCGAAATTGATCTCAGGATACGAGATGCGACCCGTATTGCACAATTGACGCTTTTAGCTATTGGACTGATTGGCGGGCTGGCCGCCTGGCTTTTTCTTGGACGCAAGAGTTGATATTGAAACGGAGGCTTGATCATGACAGACAAGGAAACTGAATTACCGGACATCGATCACGCGAATACGATCGTGCAGGAAACGATGTCGAATTTAATCGACTCGGCAGACGTGGCAAAGGTTTATGGCCGACCGATCAAACAAGGCGACATTACTGTGGTTCCCGCCTCCGAGAATCTAACCTTTTTAGGATTCGGAGTTGGCGCGGGAGGAGGAGAAAGCACCGGCGAAAATAGCGGAGTAGGAACGGGCGGCGGTGGCGGCGGAGGAGGGCGCACGCTCTCCAGGCCGGTGGCGATTATTGTGGTGACCCCCGAGGGTGCGTATGTCGAGCCCGTTATGGATCCAACCAAGATAGCAATGGCCGCGATCACGGCAGCCGGATTCATGTTTGGAATGATGTTGAGGATGGTGCGCAAGCGGTAGCGTCTGGCATTTTTTTCTGTCCATACGCCGCGCCTTGCGCGGCGTTGCCGTTTATTTGGGCAACTTTGTGAAGGAGAGGGTTACATGATCAAACGTGTCGGCTACATTGGCCTCGGACTCATGGGGAAACCCATCGCCTCAAACTTGTTGAAAGCCGGATTTGAGTTGACGGTGCACAATCGCTCACAAGCCGCAGTGCAGGAGCTGGTTTCCTTAGGCGCCTCCGAGGCAGCATCGCCGGCTCATGTGGCAGACGCCAGCGAGCTGGTCATTACCAATTTGCCAGATTCATCGGACGTAGAGCAAGTTGTGTTGGGTCATGAGGGTGTAAAGGCGGGGGCCGCTGACGGGATGATTTTCGCAGACAACAGCACCATCAAACCGGAAACCGCACGCGGCATCTCGCGCGCACTGGCCGAGGGGGGAGTTTCGGCGCTGGACGCTCCGGTTTCTGGAGGAGATGTAGGCGCAAAGGCTGGAACTTTGGCCATCATGGTTGGCGGACCGAGGCAAGCCTTCGATAGGGCACTTCCGGTATTCGAAGCGATGGGTCAGGCGATCACCTACGTTGGGGAAAGCGGTGCCGGGCAAGTGGCCAAGGCCTGCAATCAAATCATGGTGACCGCACAGATGGTTGCGATGGGCGAATTGCTGCTGCTCGCCCAGAGAGCTGGTGTGTCCCCCGAGAAGGTAGTTGAGGCTATTCGGGGCGGAGCGGCCCAGTGTTGGGCTCTCGATATGAAACCACAGCGCCTGTTCGCTGGTGAACGAGGACCCGGATTCAAGGCCTACATGATGCACAAAGACCTTGGCATCGTACTGGACACTGCCCGGTCAT
This sequence comes from uncultured bacterium, assembly GCA_965364895.1. GTDB lineage: Bacteria > Chloroflexota > Anaerolineae > Anaerolineales > E44-bin32 > JADFRG01. The sequence continues at coordinate 3,059 of CBDTZL010000013.1, read as the reverse complement.
ACGGCATGCCGCTGCCGGCTACTGCCAACCACATGCAGCTATATGAGGCGATGCTTCAGCTTGGTATGCGCGATCTCGATAATTCTGCTGTGGTCGGAGTGCTGGAGACGCTTGTAGGGGAGGAGTTGAGGGCGGAGGTGGATTGACGCGAGCCAAATGGCGTCCGGATGCATTTAGCGATGTATTGCTTACCGCTCGGACTAGGAAGCTGCGCCTACTCGATCACCACCGCCACAACCTGCCCCGGCCCATGAACCCCGATGGTGAGCTTCATTTCAATATCCGCAGTGCGCGATGGGCCGCTAATAAATACCACATTTGAGCTGTTAGCTACGAAATGCGAACCTCCAGCCTCGAGCCAGGCTTCCATATTCGGGTAAATGTCCTTGGCTCGCACGATTACCAGATGCACTGCGGGTAACAATGAAGGCAACAACGATCGCCGGCTGGCGGTTGAAAGTACAACGGTCCCAGTATCGGCAAATGCCGCGAGCGACCCTGTGATGCCTACCTCTGCCTGATCGAATTCGGACAAAACTCCGCTCCGGCTGCTATCCGTGGGTAACTCAGGCAGAATTATCTGAAACTCATCTTCAAGTCGTTGAATCACCGTGAATAGAATCGGCTCTACCTGGCCCCAGGTTAGGACGCGCGACGCTCCGAGAACATAAAGCTCTCCCACAATACGATCGGCTGCGTCGCCCTCCGAGCAGCGAATCACCTCGCCGCCCAACTCTTTCAATTCGGTTTCGAAATCGTCCAGCTTGGATTCGTCGAGGTCCCGCTCGGGCAGGCGTTCCGTCTGGACAGGAGGTTCGATCTCCGGGCTGCGTGGCTGCACCTCAAGGCGCAGCTTTCCTAGCCGAGAGCGCAATGGACGAGTGGCAAATCCCGGAAAATCGCGAAACGAGGTCCACTCGGCCAGAGGCCCAGGTAGCGATGTTATCCATCCTGCTTGGGTTGGCAAATATCGGGTGGCAAAGCCTGCAAGGCGCTGTGCCAGGCGAAATCGAGTGGGAGAACGGGCGATCCAGGCGTACGTTTTCAGGCCCCGCGAAACCAATGGGCTATTTGACGGCGTCTTGGATCGAACCCTTAAGAGCAGGCCCGGAATATCAATTCCGACCGGGCAGGCATCCACACAGGCGCCACATAGCGAGGACGCTTTTGCCAGATGGCCAAATTCGGCCATCCCAAAGAGCGCGGGTGACACCACCGAGCCGATCGGCCCCGAATAAACGCTGCCGTATGCGTGGCCTCCTGCTTCCCGAAACACGGGGCACGCGTTGAGGCAAGCCCCACAGCGAATGCAGTCCAAGGATTCGGCTAAGGGCGTCCCGAGCAGCGCGCCCCGTCCGTTGTCTACGAGAATCACATGCCGCTCCTCGGCGCCCTCGGGGTCCGTTTTGCGGCGTGGGGCGGTGATAAGGGACACATAGTTGGTCAGCTTCTGACCGGTCGCCGATCGAGGCAACAGGCGAAGCATTACCGCCAGCTCATCCATGGTGGGAACGAGTCGCTCGATTCCCATGACAGCAATATGCACAGGGGGCAGAGAAGTGACCATTCGGCCGTTGCCCTCGTTGGTGACGATGCAAAGCGTGCCGCTTTCGGCCACGCCAAAGTTCACTCCGGTGAGGCCAATCGGAGCGGAAAAGAAAACTTCACGCAGGCTGCTGCGCGCAATACGGTTGATTTCGTTGACGTCCGGCAGCACCGGCTCGCCCAGCTCTTCGGTGAAAGTTTCGGCAACCTGTTCTTTTGTCAGATGAAGCGCGGGAGTCAAGATGTGCGCGGGTGGTTCGCCTCGAAGCTGAACGATGTACTCGCCCAGATCCGTCTCCACGGCTCGAATACCAGCGGATGCGAGAGACTCATTGAGACCGATTTCCTCGGTCACCATCGATTTGGATTTCGCCACCAGTTCTGCACCGTGCTTCCTGGCGATATCAACCACAATTCGACCAGCCTCTTCCCCATCCGCAGCGCGATGAACATGGATTCCATTCTCGGTCAGACGCGCGGCGAACGTCTCCAGATGAGCTGCTAAATTGGAGACTGTCTCGCGGCGAATTGCCTTTGCGCGGTCACGCAGATCGGCTGCATCGGGCAGCTGGTGAAAGGCACTTTCCCGATGCTGCCGGCGCGTGTCCGCGTTTCTATCGAGCAGATCCTGAAGTTGCGGATCGTCGATTGCCTTACGTGCTTCGATGAGCAGAGGTGAAGTCATCCGGCTCCGATCACCGCAGCCCGGGCTCGCGACCTGTGAGGGTTTGCGAGAGATGTGAGCATCGGACGTTGGATCCGGCGCGCCGAAGACCGCCTTCAATTTGCATCAGGCAGCTGGCATCGCAGCCGACGACGGTCTCGGCACCCGTGTCCTCGATTTGACGGATCATTCGCTTGAGCATTTCCTTCGAGATGAGGGCGTGATCAACGGAAAAAACCCCGCCGAAGCCGCAGCATTCCGGCTCCAATCGCTCGACCGAGCTGCCGGGAATAGCCTGGAGCAATTCAATGGGCTGTCGATTGATTCCCAGCCCCCGAAGGAGGTGGCAAGCCGGTTGGTATGCGATGACCTGCGCCGTGGGGGCTTCCAGGTCCGCGATCATCAGCTGATCAATAAGAAACTCACTCAGCTCGAACGTTCGCTCGGCGAACTCACGTGCTCGCCGCAGCAACCTGGGATCGTCGGCAAAAAGCTCAGGGTATCGATGCCGGATCATCTCGGTGCAGGAACCAGAAGGAACGACGACCGGGACTTCCTCCGAAAAAACTTCGATGGTGTGCAGCGCCAGGGCGCGGGCCTCGGCCGGGTATCCGGCATTGAGCAAGGGCTGGCCGCAGCAGGTCTGGCTGGGTGGAAATGACGGACGAGCGCCGGCCTTTGCCAAAACCTCCACCGTCGCTTCACCAATTTCAGGGAACAGGCTGTCTACAAGACAGGTTGCGAGTAGCTGTACTCTCATATCACTCGATTTCTGGAAAGAGCTTGCCTACCGCGAATGTTGCTGAGACCTAACGTGAAAGACCGTCGAATGCGTTCGACGGTCTCTGGT
>CBDTZL010000012.1:0-24408 GCA_965364895.1 uncultured bacterium | reverse complement strand
GCCCTCACCGAGGGTATCGAGCAGGGCGATTGGGGGCCGGGAGATCTCATTCCCAGCGAATCTGAGCTAGGCAAGTCTTATGGCGTGAGCAGAACGGTGGTTCGTCAGGCGCTGAATGAGATGACCTACGAAGGGCTCGTCGTGCGCCAAAAGGGTAAGGGCACCTTTGTGAAACAGCCGAAGATCAGCAGCCGAAGCCTGGTTCAGTCGCTGGAAGGCTTCTACGGCGATATGGCGGACCGTGGCGTATCGGTGACAACACAGGTATTAGAGCAAACCCTGGAGCCAGCTGATGCCGACGTAGCCCTAAATCTCGAATTGGAAGCGATGGCTCCGGTAGTAAAGCTGGTCCGTCTGCGCTTTGTCGAAGAGGAGCCGATTGTGCTGGTCGTTTCCCACCTCCCATACGAAATGTGCCGGGAAGTGGTCAAAGCCGACCTCGAGCAAGGATCGTTGTACGCATTCTTAGAGGAAATGTGCGGGCTGACGATCGGACGTGGCTGGAGACGGATCGAGGCCATCGCCGCAGAGGAACAGGCGGCGGGTCATTTGGCCGTGGAAGTCGGTGCACCGCTTATCCGCTTGAAGAGCGTGAGCTATACCTCGGAAGGCGAGCCGCTCGAATATTTCGACGCCCTGTTTCGCGGGGATCGGTCGAGATTCGAAGTCGAAATTGTTGATATCGCCGGTCACGGGGAGGGCAATCGTGCGTGAGGCTCAGGTCCGTAGCATGGTGCGCCGAGTAGTGTACCGAACGCTCGGAAAGTCCCAACCTTCGCCTGATTCGCCTGCTTCACATGCAAAGAAGCCGATGGTCAAACCGGCAACCGACTCTCAACCCAATCGGCTCGGGCCTAATTCTGCAACCGAACTACGAACCAAGAGGCTTGTGTCCGAATCGGACGTTGCCTCTGTCGAGCGCGATGGAGTGCTCGAAATTCAGGCCGGTGCACTGGTTACGCCATTGGCCAGGCAAGCAGCGCTGGAGCGTAGCGTGGAGCTCCGCAGCCACTCAACGAAGAATGGGGGAGAAAGCTCTGGAATGCGCAGGTCAAACACTCCAGCATCTCAGGAGATCGTTGCGATTGGAGCCGACCACGGCGGCTACGAACTGAAGGAAAGTTTGAAGCACAGCCTCATCGAATGGGGATACGAACTCATTGATTGCGGAACCGTCGGTGCTGAATCCGTGGACTATCCCGACTACGCCTTAGCAGTGGCTCAGATGGTGGCTAATGGGAGCGCATGGCTGGGCGTGATGATCGATGGGGCTGGAATTGGGTCGTGTATGACGGCAAATAAGGTTCCTGGTGTGCGGGCCAGCATGTGCTACGACCAGGCTACCGCAGTCAACAGTCGCGAGCACAACAACGCCAACCTGCTCACACTGGGCGCTGGCTTGATCGGCGGAGGTCTTGCGAGATCCATATTGAAGACCTGGCTAGAGACGCCCTTTGCGGGTGGACGACATGCCAAGCGAGTAGACAAGATCGGTGATATCGAACGGCGGTACCTGCGAAGTGCGGTGCCCGCTTGAGGAACCGCGAAGGTGGAATCTTACGATGGTAGCCATAGATACGATGATGGATGAAGCAACCGTCGAGCGAGTGATCGAAGGGATCACGCGGCAGGTGTTGATTCTGGTTCAGGAAGGGTCCATGCGACCCGACGGAAACGGGCGCGATCATTCGGCCGGAAACTACGCCGAAGGCATGCGATCGGTGGTCAACGCCGGTGCGGATCGGGTGGCAGGCACGCTCGGAATGACACCGACCGATGGAAGCATGGCACACATGATAGACCACACGCTGCTCAAACCGGATGCTACTCAGGACGAAGTGGCGCAGCTGGCATATGAAGCTCGCAAGTACAAGTTTGCTTCTGTCTGTGTCAATCCCAGCTACGTCAAGCTGTCGGCACAGCTGCTCAAGGGGAGCGAGGTCGACGTCTGCACCGTCGTGGGCTTCCCATTGGGAGCAACCCCAACTGATGTGAAAGTATTTGAAGCTCAGCAAGCGATCCGCGAGGGCGCGACAGAAATCGATATGGTGATCAACGTGGGCGCCGTGAAATCCAAGGATTACGAGCTGGTTGAGTTGGATATCGCCTCGGTTGCACGCGCGTGTCATGCCGGCAACGCCATCTTGAAAGTAATCATCGAAGCGGCGCTACTCACAGACGAGGAGAAGGTTGCCGCCAGCCAGCTATCCAAGATTGCTGGAGCGGATTTCGTCAAAACCTCTACCGGCTTTGGCCCCGGAGGGGCGACCCCTGAGGACGTTGCGCTGATGCGTCGGGTAGTCGGCCCAAATATCGGCGTCAAAGCTGCGGGCGGGATAAAGACCGCTGAAGATGCGCGACGCATGATTGAGGCCGGGGCGTCACGAATCGGCGCCAGCGCCAGCATCAAGATCGTCGGCGGCACCAATGGAAAGGAACAACCTTATGGCAGTTGACCTGCGAACCTACATTTTTCTCGACAACCTGCAACTTCAGCACGCCGGGTTTCTAGGGACCGTGGCCCGCGGCTTCCTGCCGCTTCCCGGAGACACTTCTCTCTGGGTTGAGATTTCACCGGGGATTGAGATCAACCGCATCACAGACATCGCCCTGAAATCCACCAAGGTCCGTCCAGGAATGCAGATCGTTGAGCGGCTCTACGGCATGTTGGAAGTGCACCATAGTGACCAGGCCGAAGTGCGCGCCGCTGGAGAAGCGATTTTGGAAGCCCTCGAGGTTCAAGAATCAGATCGTCTCAAGCCGCGCGTGGTCTCAAGCCAGATCATTCGACACGTCGATGCGCATCAGGTGCAGCTCATCAACCGGCTGCGCCACGGCCACATGTTGCTGGCTGGCCAGACCTTGTACGTGCTGGAAGTCCAGCCGGCCGCATACGCAGCTCTTGCCGCTAATGAGGCCGAAAAGGCGGCCAACATCAACATCCTGGAGGTTACGGCCTACGGTAGTTTCGGGAGGATGTACCTGGGAGGCGAAGAACAAGACATCATGGCCGGCTACGGCGCAGCAGTTGCTGCTATTGAAGGTGTGACCGGCCGAGAACCCGAAGAGCAACGCAGCGCATAGAAGTTATCCGAAGAAGCGAAAGAAGGAGGTTCCAATGTCAGAACAATCAAGACCCACTCAAGCACTAGGAATGATCGAGACCAAAAGCTACCCCGCGATGGTCGAAGCTGCGGACGCCATGGTCAAGGCCGCCCAGGTCGAATTGGTAGCGTTCGAATCGACCGGCGGAGGCCAGGTCACGGCGGTTGTCCGCGGCGACGTGGCCGCGGTCAAGGCGGCGGTCGAGGCCGGTGCACGCGGTGCGGAGAAGATCGGCGAAGTCATCGCCATCCATGTGATCCCGCGCCCGCACGCCAATGTTGACAGCACGCTCCCACTGGGTCGCCAACCTGGCACGGGTGGGGAAAAGGCCAAAGCAGCCTAACTGAGCGCTGAGTGCACAAGCCGGGACGGGATCCCTCGGGATCCCGTCCTGAAGAATTGGAGTTCATCATGTACTTAGGCAAGGTAGTCGGCACTCTGGTCGCTTCGCGCAAAGAACCATCGCTTGATGGCCTGAAGTTTCTTCTGCTCAATCAGTTGGATGCGGAGGGTGAGGAAACCGGAGGTTATCGTGTGGCAGCCGATGCGGTTGGCGCCGGGCTGGGCGAGGTCGTGCTGTATGCGACCGGCAGCGCCGCCAGGCAAACCGTGTTCACTCACGAACGGCCCTGCGATGGCGTGATCATGGCCATCGTCGACCAGATCGAAGTCGGCGGAGAGCTTACCTATAACAAGGCACAGGTCGGCTGATGTTGGAAACCACGCAGATCGATGCCATCGTAGATCATGTCATGTCGGAACTTCGCCAGGGAGAGCGGGTGCGCCACGGGCCCAACCCTGAACCAGTCACAACTCATGGACCGCCAGAACCTGCCAGGGCGCTGCAGTATGGGGACAATCTCTTCCCAGATGTCGACGGCGCGGTAGCCGCTGCTCAGCGTGCTTTTGAAGCTCTTCAGGCGCTGCCGCTCGAGGTCCGTGAGAGCATGATCTCTCAGATACGACGCCTCTCGCGGGAAAACGCCCAAATCCTGGCCTATGAGGCCTGGAAAGAAACTGGTATGGGGCGCTATGAAGACAAGATTCAAAAGAATCTACTGAATGCGAACAAGACCCCTGGCACCGAATTCCTCACATCCAGCTCCTGGACTGGCGATCACGGACTGACGCTCGTCGAGTGGGCCCCATTCGGGGTAATTGGCGCCATCACTCCCAGCACCAATCCAACCTCGACCCTCATCTGCAACACGATCGCAATGGTGGCGGCTGGGAACGCGGTGGTCTTCAATGCCCACCCAGGATCCAAGAATTCCTCCAACCACACTGCCCAAATCATGAACGAAGCAATCGTGGAAGGCGGCGGACCTCAAAATCTGGTGTGTGCAATCGCTGAGCCCACCATCGAAACTGCAACCGAGCTGATGCACCATAAAGGCATCCGCATCTTGACCGTCACGGGCGGAATCGGTGTGGTCCGGGCGGCGATGGCCAGCGGCAAGCGCGCCATTGCGGCTGGTCCGGGCAATCCTCCGGCCCTTGTAGATGAAACCGCAGATCTAGAAAAGGCGGGGCGGGATGTGATCTTTGCCGCTTCGTTCGACAACAACATCATTTGTACCGACATAAAGACACTCATTGCAGTCGACTCAATCGCAGATGAGCTCAAACAGGTGATGGCACGCTACGGGGCCTACGAAGTCGAAGGCAGCCAATTGGAGCAGCTCATGAAAGTGATCTTCGAGGAGGTTCCACCGCCTGGCAAGCACGGAATAATGAACAAGAAATTCATTGGCAAGAATGCCAACGTGATCCTGCGCGAGATTGGTATCGAAGCCGGAGACGAGATCCGTCTCATTCTGGCCGACGTCCCGAACGACCATCCCCTGGTCTGGTCCGAGCAGATGATGCCGGTGTTCCCGCTCACCCGGGTACCTAATGCGCAGGTTGGGATTCGGTTGGCAGTGGACTCCGAGTACGGGTTCCGCCACACAGCGACTATTCACTCCAAGAACATCGACCACATGAGTGAAATGGCGCGGGCAATGGACTGCAGCATTTTCGTAAAAAACGGACCTTCCCAGGCCGGGCTAGGCATGGGCGGCGAGGGTTTTTGCTCCTTTACTATTGCAAGCCCTACCGGGGAGGGCATGACCAATCCGCGCAGCTTCAGCCGAATTCGGCGCTGTGCCTTGATTGACTCCTTCCGAATCGTATGATGTTTGACCCGGCACTGAGCTTGATCGAGTTTGGCAGCATCGCGGCCGGCATTCAGGCTGCGGATGCGATGGTCAAGCGCGCCCCGATCGACGTAATTCAGGCTGGAACCGTCCAGCCCGGAAAATATCTTGTGCTGGTTGGCGGGTTAACTGCCGATGTAGAAGAGTCATTGGCGGCCGGCCGCGAAGTTGGTCGAGATGCGATCCTGGACATCGTATTCCTTCCACAAGTCCATCCCGCTGTCGTGGCAGCTCTGCGCGGTGGACGCTCGCCCGAAGCCTCCGATGCTCTGGGAGTGCTCGAAACCACCTCGGTCGCAGCCGCTATCCGCGCTGCTGATGCGGGCGTTAAAGGCGCCCAGGTAGAGCTGGTTGAAGTGCGGCTTGCGGATGGGCTGGGCGGCAAGGGAATCGTGCTGTACTCAGGGCTGGTAGCCGATGTCGAAATTGCGGTGGCGCTAGGCGTCGAGTCGCTGGAAAGCCCGGACCAGCTCCTTCGACAAGTGGTTATTCCACAGCTGCATGAAGAAATGTGGGAGAACCTCTCTCAGGCCAGCCGGTTTAGCGAGCGAATTTCCGCATGAAGTTCGCCAGGGTCCTGGGCACCGTGGTCGCCACGCAGAAATACCGCGATATGGAAGGAATCAAATTCCTGGTGGTTCAGCCGCTAGACGAGGACCTACAACCGGATGGCTTAACTCAGGTTGCAGCAGATGCCACCGCACAATCCGGTCCTGGGGAGCTGGTCTTCATGGTGGCCAGCCGTGAGGCAGCGCAAGCGCTGCCCGAGACCTTCGTGCCGGTTGACCTGGCCATCACCGGGATTGTCGATCAGGTCCATGTTCCTGACGACGCTCGCAGTTGGCCTGGCTCGGCGAAATGGCATGTTAGCAGCAGCGCTGCCGGACCATCGGGCGAATCGGAGTAGCGAGAAATGTATATTGGTAAGGTAATCGGGACGGTAGTCGCAACGACAAAAATCTCGCACCTTGAGGGGCGCAAGCTATTGATGGTGGACCAGCTTAACCTTGAGGGGATTGGTACCGGCGACTACGATATCGCGGTGGATGTAGCGCAGGCCGGAATCGGCGATACGGTGCTCGTCATCGATGAAGGTAACGGAGCGAGGCAAATTCTAGACCTCGACCCGGGGGCCATTCGAGCCGTGATCGTTGGGGTAGTCGATACGGTGACGCTGGCGGCTTAGGACCCTTTGGCTATCCGGCGGGCCAGCTCCACAAACTCCGGCTTCAAGCTCGCTCCACCAACCAGAGCACCGTCAACCTCCGGCATCACCATAAACTCGAAAATATTGTCGGGAGTCACGCTCCCACCGTACTGCACCCGCACCTGTTGCGCGATTTCTTCACCATAGATCTCGGCCAGGGCTCCCCGAACAGAAAGTCCGATCACTCGATTGGCGTCGGCAGGAGTCGCGGCTTCCCCGCTGCCGATCGCCCATATCGGCTCGTAAGCCACGACACAGGTGGCCGCCTGGCCGGGCTCGACATCCCGGAAAGCTGCCTTGACCTGGCCCGATACAAAGGAATCCGATTCGCCGGCACGGTTTTGTTCGAGGTTTTCTCCTAGGCAAAGAATTGGAGTGAGCCCGTGTGCGAGGGCCGCCAGCAGCTTCCGATTGATGGCCTCATTGTTCTCCTGGATGCTGCCGGTGGCGCGGCGCTCAGAATGTCCCAGAATGACGTACTGACAAATCCCAGCAAGCATTTGTGGAGAGATCTCGCCCGTCTCGGCTCCCTGATCCTCCCAATGCGAATTCTGTGCACCCAGAGCGATGCGAGTTGGGGCCAACAGCTCAGCAAATTGGAAGAGGACGGTGGACGGCGGGCAAATAACAAGATCGACGCCTTCGAGGTCGTTAAGCCCATTCCGAATTTTCCGGAAGAACGCCAAAGCATCATCTGGGCGACCCAAGTTCATCTTCCAGTTGGCGGCCAGGATAGGTTTACGGGCCATTTAGCGAATCTTGCTTTTAGAGGAATTTAATCGCAAAGGTTGGGAGTTAATTAGCAGCCGGCTGAGTCTGGTCGGCGGTCCGAGGCACCGCCTCGCGCGGGAGCAACGCGATCGCATCTACCATTTCGCGGTTGAAGAGCATCGCAGGGGAACTGGCTCGAATATCTGGAAAGAGGATGGCAATCAGTTCGGTGTTATAGAGCGGAATAAATATCCGGTCCCCTTCGATCATGAAACTGCCAAAGTTGAACTTGCCCGGTGTCTCGACCTGCCCCCGCAGTTCGTAACCTCCCAGCACCAGGTGTACCCAGTGCGGCATGGTTGTCGTGTAACCGCCGCGGGCAACGCCGGAGGGCCCAATCTCGCCACGATTGCTCAGCAAAACGGTCACGATCTCATCTTTCACGACCCATAGCGTCGGGTAGCGTGCCACCATGCGAGTTGGCTGATGGAGCCGATTGAGGTGTGCTCCTTCGAGTGCGAGGTAGTTGGTGGTGGGAATGTTGAGATGACTGAAGAGGCCGCTTGAGCCGGGGTCGATCCGGCCCAGGATACGGTGGCTAGAGGTGTAAATTTCGACCGATATAGGGTTGGCCATGCTAACTTCCGGTGGGCAACGCTAGGGTGATCTTGGCGCTGGCCGGGGTCTGATCGTACCATAGGACTCCGCCCATACTTTCCGCAATCATCCTTAGTTCGCCCAACGAAAGCCCATAGCCCAGGTTGCCTGCCGCAGGATCGGCGGTTGGCGAGCTCAAGGCCTTAACCGTCTCCGGCGATAAGCCCGTGCTCGAATCTGCCACGGTCACTGCCGCCCATTGGCCTGGCTCTAAGTCCAGATCGGCCGGCAGCAATACCCCCTCCGACTCGGCATCATCGGCGTCAAAGACCAGAATCTGCAACATTACGCGCCCGGTCATCGTGCGCCGGATTGCGGCTGCCACCAGCGCATCAATCACCTGATATACGCGACTGCTGTCCCCGGCGAACATCGGTACGGGCGCCTCGGATTCGACGGTCAGGTTCAAGCCCCGCCGGGCTGCCTGCAGTTGGTGATCGGCTGCCGCGCGCTGAATCAGGCGTGCCAGATCCACAAGCTGCTCTGCAGCTTCCGGCTCAATGGTTGAAATTGGCAGGGCGCGCAACTCCCTCAATTGATCCTGAAGCTTGAGCAGCTCAGAATTCTTCTGCCCAAGTGCATTCTGTCCGTTGACATAGGCCTCCATAGTAGCGATCGCAGTATCCAGTCCTTCGATGAGGCTGGGAGGCACCAGACTGATCGGCCCGGTTCCGACTGAGCTGGCACTTGCCTGCTGGACTAGCGCGGCCCGGTCTAGCGCTACGCCTGCCCAATCTGCCAGGGTCATCAGAAGCGAAACGTGCTGCTCATTGAAGGAGCGCAAGGCCAGTCGGTTGTATACCCCAAGCACGCCTACCACTTCCTCTCTCATGCGGATCGGTACCTTGACGACGGATTGGACCATAAACCCGGTCTGCACCTTGACCGGCCCGCTGTCCATGCGCGGTTTGCGCAGGATCGGCTGGCCGGAGCGAAAGACCTGTCCGACCAGCATGTCATCCGCGCGAAGTCGCTGCAGCGTAGCCTGGCGATCACCGGCTTGTTTGGTTGCTCGCAATACGACCTCATCCGTCTCGGTGTCTGCCAAATAAATACTGGCTTCCTCCGCGTCGGTCACGTAGGCGGCTGCTTCTACTAGCCGCGCCAGGATCTGATCAAGATCATCTAGGCTGGCGACCACACGTCCGATTTCGCTCAGCATGCGAATCTCGTCCGTTCTTCGCCGCAGATCCTCCTGCAGACTCTCTACGTTGCGAGTCAGTTCTCCGGTACCGCCCTCGCCTTTGCGAGCTTCCGCCAAGGTCTTAAGCGCTTCATGGAGCTCTTCCTCGCGATATGGTTTAAGCAGTACATCGCGAACGCCAAGCTGGAGAAAACTGCGCAGACGTGAGGCTGGGAAATGAGCCGCGAGCACAAGCGCGGGAGCATCATCGCCCATTTCCCGTCGATTACGCAGCCCGGCCATGGGATCGCCGCGAATTTGGGTGACGTCTACCAGCAAAACATCCGCCGTTGGCGCATCGTCGGTCGCCGGCCAGGCCTCAAATCCAGCCGGAGTCAGGATGCGCTCTACAAGCTGTGTGGCGTTCGTCTCCACATCAGCGATGACGATCACCCGCATGCCGGTCGCTTCTTGAACCGCGGAAGGTTCTTGCACGCTCATATCATCCTTGATCTGCGGCTGCAGCCAGATCGTATTGCGGAATCCATCCCATCGAATCTAGAGGCCAATAAACCAGGAAGGCCTTGCCAATGATGTCCTGGAGCGCGAGCGCGCCCCAGTTTTGCGAATCAGAGGAATTGTTGCGATTGTCGCCCAGCACGAACACCTCCGACCTACCCACCTCCCACTGATCATTGTAAGCCGGGGGAGCTGATAGATACGGTTCACTCAGGAGATTTCCATTGATGAAAACCTCTCCGTTATTGACTTGAACCAAATCGCCAGGCAAGCCGATGATGCGTTTGATAAAACGGCGGTCGGGATTCAGAGGGAACCGGAACACGACAATATCGCCTCGTTCCGGATCTTGCAGCGAATAGGCTAGCTTGTTCACAACCACGAACTGCCCGTCGATCAGGCTAGGCTCCATGCTGTCGCCTTCCACCCGTATTCTGGCCGTGAGCATATTGACGACAAAAAACAAGATCACGGCGAACAAAACGGTTTGAAGGATAGACCCGATAAAGCGTAGGACCCGCCGAGCGATGCTCGGTGGTTTGGGCTCTACGATGCTGGGCTGGGTCGGCTGATTAAAGGGGTATTCAGTCACGGATTGGATTATAAGACCCGCTATGGAGGCTGACAAGCGTACTTGGGTCGGGAGCATATCTGGCTGACAAAGGGGGTTAGGAGCGCGATCTGAAGGACAATCGAATGGGAGTTCCCACGAAACTATACTCTTCACGAATGCGGTTTTCCAAGAATCGGACGTAGCTGAAGTGCATTAGCTTGGGATCATTTACATGGAAAAGGAAGGTCGGAGGATCGGTTCGCACCTGAGATGCGAAATAGATGCGAAGTCGCTTTCCTGCCTTTGAGGGTGGTGCATGAGCCGCCTGAGCTTCGAGAAGAAGCTCGTTGAGCCGCGAAGTTGGGATGCGCTGGAGGCGCTCCCCCTGAATCTGCAAGGCTGAGGGCAGCACCTTGTGCACATTGGTGCCGACCAGCGCGGAAGTAAAAAGTACCGGGACAAAATCTAAGAACCTGAGCGCGGAACGAACGTGCTCGGCATAGGCTTGAATATCGCGCATCTCTTCTGGAACAATGTCCCACTTGTTCACCAGAAGCAGGACACTCTTTAGCTTGTCGAGGATCATTCCCGCGATGTGCGCGTCCTGCGCGGTTACCCCTTCAGTCCCATCGATCAGCAGCAGCGCGACGTCTGCCCTTTGGATGGCTTTCAGAGCCCGCATGGAAGAATACTTCTCGACACCTGGCTTAATCCTCCCCCGGCGGCGAATGCCAGCAGTGTCAATCAAAGTGAGCGGCACGCCTTCAAACTCAAGCTGGGTGTCGATTGCGTCGCGGGTGGTGCCAGGCAATGGAGATACGATGGCTCGCTCCTCACCAAGTAGGCGATTGAGAAGGCTGGATTTTCCGACATTGGGACGACCGACGATCGCGATCTTAACTTCATCGTCGTCAGTCGCAATCTGTGGCGCAGGGTCCATGACCTCCGTCACTCGGTCCAACATGTCTCCTGTGCCTCTGCCATGGAGGGCGGAGATTGGAATTGGGTCACCCAGGCCAAGCTCGTAGAATTCCGAACTTCGATCCCTCCTTGCCGCGCTGTCGATCTTGTTAACGACCAGCAGGATCGGAACCCGCTCGCGCCGGAGAATGTCGGCGATCTCATGATCGAGAGGTGACACGCCGCTTGCCCCATCAACCAGGAATACGATGGCGTCCGCAGCCAGGATCGCCTGTTCGGCCTGTGCTCGGATCTGGGGCAGATATCGTTCGTCGAGCGAGTCATCCGTAGGGTCAAAGCCGCCCGTGTCTATCAAATCAAATGCCACTCCATTCCACTCGGCCTCGGCCACAATCCGATCGCGTGTGGTGCCGGGCCGCTCATGGACGACCGCCAGTCGCTCGCCAGCTAAGCGATTAAATAGAGTGGACTTGCCCACGTTGGGCCGTCCAACTAGAGCGACAACGGGTTTTATCATGCTCAATCAGGGGGAGGTACGGGAGTGGGCGGGGGTTCTGCAGAAATTGTGATCTCGATGGTGGAGGGGAACACCGGATCATGCTCCACATCAGTTGGTGCGATGAGAATAAGCGGTGACACTTGATGAACGCCAACGTCCAAATCGAGCAGATCCACAATGACTCGCACGTCTTCAAGCTGAAGTGAATTGAGCGTGGGAAGCGGGCCGTTCAAGATGATATCAACCGCTTCAGGAGATAGTTTTGCAAAGAATCCATCCGTTAGGCCGCGAAATTCCACTAAGCGACTAACGGTAATTGTGCCTTCGACCGGTGAGATGCTGACCTTAACCAGTACCCCTTGATCTTCGACTGGAGAGACTCCCTCGGGCAAGTCCAGCGAAAGGCGTCGCTCGAGATCGTTGGTGGCGCCGCTGAGGTCGAGGGGCGATGTAACCACGAATCCCGGAAGCCCTTGCAATGCGGTTGGATCGGACGAGAAAACCGTTATCACTTCCGGGGTAACGGAAACGTCCGTCAATCGATATCCGGCATCGGCCAGCTGCTCTTCTCCCTCCAAGTTGGGAACTACAGATACCAGGCGGAATCGCTCACGTGGCTCGATGGCGACACCTACTATTGTGGTACTTGGTTCAAGCTCGACGCTATCGACCACATTCCCTCCACCGTCAACTGCAATGAGCTGCACCTCCACTTCGAATTCCTCCCGCCTCTCGAGAATGTTGACCGTAGCGACGATCGAGACCACTTGATCGACCTGCGAGAGCGGCCCCAGAATTACAGCTGTCTCAGGCAAGACGGCTATGGAAGTCGTCCGATACCCGAGCTGCGGCTCACCTACCGCGACTACATCGATACCCAAACTTGCGGTGGCCGCGCGCTCGAGGGTTAGGGAGATCGTTCCCGGATTCCACTGAGAGACTTGCGCGGGTTGTACATCTAGGCTGGTCTCGACCGGCAGCTCGTGAGTGCCTTCTTCCAAGCCCTCTAGATGGACCGCAAGGGCAACGTTTTGAGAGCCAAGTTGTTCCCATACCGAGAGAGGAGCGCGCACGGTAACAGTTCCGGCCACGGGAGGAGCTGCGCCAACGACAAGCAAACCTTGGCGCAGACCGAAGTAGTCGATGGGAATTGGACCAAGCTCGCGCGTCTCTGTGGGATCGGCATTCGTTACCGCAACAATCCACACCGATAGCGCCAGAATGAAGGCGAGCACCAGCGATCCGAGATTACTCCAGAGCCAGCGCAGCATCGCTAATCGCCAGTGGCCTCAGCGCGATTGGTTCTCACCAACAAGCGACTGAGCCAATTTGGAAGACCGCTCATTCGCCTCGGGCGATAAAAGGCAATGAGGATGTTCCGCAGTCGGCTGCGATCTAGCCTTCGGATCATTCGACCATTGTGGGTGATTGAGATATTGCCGGTCTCTTCGGAGACCACTACCGATACTGCGTCGCTCACTTCACTGATACCAAGTGCTGCGCGGTGTCGCAGCCCGAGCTTACGCTCTGCCCCGCGCGAAATAGTTCCGCCGGCAGACAGAGGCATCACAACCGAGGCAGCCGCCACGCGATCGTCGCGCAGAATCACCGCGCCATCATGCAATGGCGTGTTGACGTAAAAAATCTGAAGCAAAAGCTCGGTCGAGAGCGCCGCGTCCAGGGCGACTCCGGTCTCGACGTAGTCGTCAAGACGATCCTCCCGCTCGATAGTAATAATGGCTCCATGTCGAATCTCGGAAAGGCGCTGGCTTGCGCTCACGATCAAATTTACGGTTCGCTCGGCCTCAGCCGGCTCCGAGTACAGGCTAAAGAAGGTCCCGGCACGACCCACGCGCTCAAAGGCTCGCCGGATTTCCGGAGCAAAAACGACCGGGATGACGAATAGCAGAGCGGGCAGTGTGGCGCTCAGCAGTGACTGAAAGCCAGGAAGGGGCAGCAGGGCGGTCAGAAGAGCCATTACGACAAGCAACAGCACCATCCCTCTTAGCAGTACCACCGCACGCGTACCTCGCAACAAACTAATCACGAAGAAAAATACTGCGCTTACGAGCAGCAGATCCAGGATAGCGAGCGGGGAAACTCGTTGTAGGAAAAAGGAGATTTCGTCAGTCAGATTGTCCATTAGTTTGTACGCGCTCAATCATCCCATATTGTGAGAGATCTCGCAGTTATCCCGCGCGAGGGATGGCTTTGCTACTGATTAAAACCCGGAAAATGGCAGTCAGCCGCGCTGAGGAAGGCTAGTACGTAGGGTTGAGTAGCCTGTGACCAGTGGTTATCCGTGACCGTCGCTTATCTGTGACCTATGGTCACCGATTTTCCTTCAGGTTCTTGAGCAAGTCTTCGTAGCCCTCGGCGTCTGGCGGGTTAAGGTCGACGATGGCCTGGATGCTTCGGATCGCATCATCTTTTTGCCCGGCATCCAGCTGGATCTCCCCCAGGGCGTCATATTGCGCGATGGCATCCGCGGTACGCCCAGCGGCTTTATACGCTTCGGCAAGCCGTGCATGAAGCGCCTGTCGCCCAGGGTGCTCGCGGGCCATCTCTTCCAGCAAGTTCAAGGCTTCCGCGCCGCTGCCGGAATCGACCAGGTACTCAAGATAGCTGTCCAATTCCTTTGCAGCCTGATCCTCCTGACCGATGCGAAGGTTGAGATCGATGAGGCTCACGCGGGCCTTGTCGTCGCTAGGATCAATGGTGCGTATCTGTTCGTATACCCGCAGCGCTCTCCGCTGATCAAGTCGGGAGAGATCGATATCGCCCATCATGTGGAGGATGCGAAGCGACCATCCGTTCCCGGTCGACATCTGCTGGGAGAGTCGAAGCGAATTGGCCAGCGTCTTTCGAGCCATATCAATCTCGGCCATGTCCTGATAGATCTCCGCCAGTTCGAGCGATTGATTGAGCGCCTCGTCGCCGCGATCTTGCTGCACCAGCAGCTCGATTAGCTTTATCCGGGCCGGAAGATCCACCGGCGCATGCTGCAATATCTTCATATATACGTCTGCCGCCTGAGCGCTCTCCCCACGCACTCGGTGGGTCTCCGCGATCATAGAGAGCTTTTCGTAGCCGGCCTCAGTTCGCCCTGAGGCAATCTGGACATCTGCCATGCGGCGGTGGAGGGTGAGATAGGTTGGGGCGTAGTCAAGCGCCAGCAGCGCTTCCTCCAACGCAGATGCGTACAAACCCTGATCCATGAGTCGGTCGATGCGTTGCATTGACCGCAGCACCAAATCGGTATCGCCGACCGCGAGCATCTCTGCGATAGGCACAACGCCATCCCCGTCGGCTTGCTTCTCAAGTTCTTCTCGGGCCTCCTTGAGTCGGTGAAGCCACTCTGGACCGGTGAGGAATTCCAGCGTGCTGTCGACCATCTGCTCGAGTTCTTTCTTATCTCCCTCTGTTTCAGTGGCGAGCAATGTCTCGTAGTACTGATTCAGATCCTTGGACTGACCGGACTCAACCGTCAGGCCATCTGCGAGTTTGAGAGCCTGCAGGAGGTATCTCGCCGCTTCGGGCATATCGCCCTTGTCCTTTGCCAATCTACCCAGAGCCAGGTTTGCACCTAGTGCCAATTCCGGGTGGCCTAGGGAAGCGATTAATTGCTTGCGCGCATCGTCTGAATTCCCGACTTCCTTATAGAGAATGCCGAGGTTGTAGTGAGCGGCTGGATGTTCCAAACCGCTGTCCATGGCACGCTTGAACTCCTTGATCGCCTGCTCCGTGTGCCCACGTGTCTGAAGATCAATAGCTTCGGCCAGATAACGGTAGATTGCGGTAGAAGGTTTGAGCTCACCGGTGTGTCCACTGGTGATATCCGACATCCCCAGGCCCTTTTCTTTGCTCTCATCCTGCGGCTCCTCAAATAGGATCCCAGCCAATATTGTGAGGGCTTCGCCTTGCGCGGCAGCCTCAGGATCCTTGAGCTGCTCTTCCTCCTGGATAGGATCGCTGCCTTCGTCGCGAAGGAATTCCTGCACCTGAGCCATGCGCAAGGGCGCAGTTCCTCCCCGAGGTTGGGTAGGGGCTGGCAGATCCTTACCTTGATTCAGCAGTCTCAGAAACTGGGTGGCCTCGGAATCTCCAGGCAGGATTGCCAAGGAGCGCTGTACTGCCTCTTTTGCCCGGTCGGTCTTTCCGTTCTTCTGCAGGATTGAAGCTACGGAGAGATACTCCAATGCAGAATCTCTGGTACGCCCCAAGCGCTCGTAGGTAAGCGCAAGGCGAGATCGGGCCGCAAGGTTTTCTGGGTCAAGGCGCGCAATGTGGCGCCAATTATCTACAGCCTTACTTGCATCTTTGCGCCGGATATACATGTCCGCCGAATCTTCGCGGGCCTGGATGGAATCCTCGATCTTTCCCAACCGCTCGTAGATTTCTGCAGACTTTTCGATTGGGATTGGATCCTCAGGGGTGGCCTTGGATGCGGACTGATAGGCCACGAGGGCATCCTCGAGCTGACCCGTTTCCAGCAGGGCCAGCGCAAGGCTGTTTAGAGCATTCGGGTTATTAGGAAACTCGGCTAGCGCCTTGCGATAGAACTCGATGGCGCGGGTCCATTGCAGATCCCAGGCCGCGGAGTGGCCCAGTCGCATGGATTCATTAAAGAGATCTTCACGTCCTGCCATTTGGGCGGCGATTTTAGCACAGGGGGGAAAGTCCCGCCGTTCAGGCCGTGCGCGCCCAAATGAGAGGCAGCGCGGCTAGGCCTTGAGAGGCTTCTTCTGTCCCCTTTGGGCAGGGGCCCGCCTGGACCTTAGCTCTTGAGAGGCTTCATCTGCTCCCAATTTGAGCCGGATTTGGCATCGGTCTTGAGCGGGACCTTCAGTTTGTATGCGCTTTGCATGACATCTTGAACTAATTGCGTGGTTGCCTTGAGCTCTTTCTTCGGAACTTCGAACACAAGCTCATCGTGTACCTGAAGCAGCATGTCAGCCCCCAGCTCAGCCTGCTCCAAAGCATCTGGAAGCACAATCATGGCAAGCTTAATGATGTCTGCTGCACTTCCCTGAATGGGCGAGTTCACCGCCTCTCGCTCGGCACGCGCCCGCACCTGGGCGGGGGCTGGCTGGCCATCTTTGGCAAGCTGGGGAAAGTAGCGTCGACGGCCGAGCAAGGTTTCGGTGTAGCCCTTCACCGATGCCATTTCTCGAACCTCTTCAATGTAACTGCGCACACCCGGGAAATTTTCAAAGTATGCGTCCACAAAGTTTTCGGCC
Organism: uncultured bacterium; assembly: GCA_965364895.1. GTDB lineage: Bacteria > Chloroflexota > Anaerolineae > Anaerolineales > E44-bin32 > JADFRG01. The sequence goes on along the minus strand of CBDTZL010000012.1, from coordinate 7,675 downwards.
TCGGCAAGCGTCATGTCGGTGGCGCGGGTCAACCCGAATGGGCTCATCCCATAGATCAAGCCAAAGTTGACCGCTTTAGCTCTGCGCCGCTGCTCGGAGGTGACATTGTCGATATCGGCGCCAAATACCGCCGCCGCCGTGGCCGAGTGAATATCCTGATCTTCATTGAAGGCCTTGATCATTGTCTTGTCGTTCGCTACGTGGGCCACGACCCGAAGCTCGATCTGTGAATAGTCTACGGCGAGCAACGTATGTGCGCGCGAAGCGACAAAGGCGCGGCGAATCTGACGTCCCAACTCGGTGCGAATAGGGATGTTCTGCAGGTTGGGGTTAGAGGAGGCGATACGGCCCGTGATTGCGCCGGTCTGGTTGTATGAAGTGTGAACTCTCCCGGACTCTGGGTTGATTTGCTCCGGAAGCGAATCGGCGTAGGTTGATTTGAGTTTTGCGATCTCTCGGTGTTCTAGCACAAGTGCCACAGCCTCATGCTCTTCCTTTAAGGAGGCCAGAACATCGGCGGCGGTGGAGTACTTGCCGGCGGCGGTTCTTCGAGTGCCATCGGGTGGCTTCAGGGCTAGCTCCTCAAACAGCACGTCCGAGAGTTGCTGGGTCGAATTTACATTGAACGGGTGGCCGACCATATCAAACAGTTCAGCTTCGATCGTGCCTAATCTCTCAGCGAGCTCGTCGGAGAGGCCAGCCAGGAACTCGGTATCCAGCCCGATGCCGGCCATCTCCATCGCGGCCAAGATCCGAACCAGAGGCATTTCCAAATCGTTGAAGAGCGCCTGTTGCCCGCGTTCTGTCAGCTCCTTGTCAAGAATGGGGCGAAGCCTGAGGCAAATTTCGGCGTCGGCGGCGGCATAGGGCGCCGCGTCGGCGATGGGTACTTCAGCCATCGTCTTTTGCTTACGACCGGTACCGATCAATTCGTCGATGGGCGTCATCTCAATACCCAGTCGCACCCAGGCAAGCGCTTTTAGTCCAAGATTGCGCGAGGAGGGGTGGACGATCCACTCCGCCATCATGGTGTCGAACACCAGCGGCTCCGACGCCAGCCCATTGCGTGCCAGGAGCGTGTAGTCAAACTTGAGATTGTGTCCGACCTTTTCAATTTTCGGATTGGTCATCGGCTTTTGCAGTGCCGAGATGACGGTTTCGAGCTCGAGCTGCTCCGATCCGGAAAGATCTGGGTTGTGACCAACTGGGATGTAGTAGCCCTGGCCGGGCTCAACGGCGAGCGAAATACCCACCAGGTCGGAGTTCACCGCATCCGGGGCGGTAGTTTCGACGTCAAAGGCGATCACCTTGGCCTTGTTTAGACGCTTCACGAGAGCGTCGAGCGCCTGCGGAGTATCAACAATGATGGTTTCGGTTTCAGGCGCTACCTTGGCCTCGCTGACATAGAGTTCGCCTTCCAGGCCCTCTTGTTTTTCTAGCCTGTCCAGCAAGGTTCGAAACTCTAGCTCTCGAAATATCGCTACAATTCGATCGCGGTCATATCCCTGTGCCCGGCAGCTTTCAAGATCGAAGTCGAGCGGTACGTCGGTCACGATCTCGCCCAACTTTCGACTTAGTTCCGCATCCTCTCGACCCGCTTCGAGCTTGTTCGAGAAGCGAGGGGGGATCTCCTCAATGTGTGCGTAAATTCCTTCCAGATCATCGTAGTCCTGCAGCAGCGAGGTGGCGGTCTTCTCCCCCACACCTGCCACGCCCGGGATGTTGTCGCTTTTGTCGCCCACCATGGCCTTTAGATCCACCAGCTGTGAGGGTTCAAGCTGGTATTTTTCCCTCACCTGCTTGGGGCCATAATCGATCGCCTCCGAGAGCTTCTGTCCCGCAAGCCGAATGGCGACCTGCTTGTCTACAAGCTGAAGCAAATCTCGATCCCCAGTCAGGATGATGACCTTTACGCCATCCGCACCGACGCGCTTGGCAATCGTACCTAGCACATCGTCCGCCTCATAACCTTCAGCCTCCAGGATTGGGATTCCGAATGCGGCCACAACTTCGCGTATGCGCTTGATTTGCAAACGCAAATCGTCCGGCATCTTCTCGCGAGTCCCCTTGTAGTCGGGGAAAATCTCGTCACGGAATGTTTTACCGACGTCAAATGACACTGCCAGGTACTCCGGGGAATCCTGCTCTAAAAGCCGAAGGATGACGGAGGTAAACCCGTATGTGCCAGCGGTCGGCTCGCCGGAATTGGTCATCCAACGCGCAAGATCTCCACCGCGGGTCAGAGCGAAATATGCACGGTATGCCAGCGCATGGCCGTCGATTAGATAGAGACGATCTGCCTCGGTCACCTTGGAATTCCCACGATTCTAGGTGCGAGCCAGAATGCCCAATCCTCGTTGAAAGGGCCGTTTGCCTGCACCGCGAGCACGAATTCAACCGACTTGCCGGCTAGCGATGAGAGATCGACCTCAACCACTCTGAACTCGCCGTCATAGGTCTCGTCCCAATCTCTCAGCGGCGTAAGGACACCGCCATCCGCTCGATAGTTGAGCTGCATGGTCATGTCACAGGCAAGTGCGTCGAACAGGCATCCAATGACCGCGTGGAACTCGTCGCCGTCTTCGACGACAAAGGCGGGAAATCTGCCACTGATCACGCCGTTGTTGACCCACTCTGGGTGCGTAAACAGGGCTGGTTCATTCTCGGTCCGTCCGCCCTCGAGCTTTGGAGTATTGAGCTTCACAATAAAGCCTTCGTTGTCGGAATCGGTCCCCGGGCACGAGAGCTCGCCGGCGCCGGTTCGCCAGATGGCATCGCAATATTTGCCTATGAAGTCATAAACCACATCCGCCGCCTGGGTGCCTACGACGATCTGGACGAAGAACGGCGTCTCTCCTTCGGCACCGAGACCAAAGGTCACACTATCGGGCGAACGAAGTTTCCAATCTCCGCGATGTGTGCCATCGGAGCCGGGAGCCGTCAGGCTAATTTCCACGTCTATTGTGCCGCCTGGGGGCACTGAGCTCGGTAACGGGGCGGAAGGCGGCCCCGCCATGATGTTGCCGCCTTCGAAGACGACGTCGTACTCGGTGGTCCAGGTGCAGCTGCCCTCATTGCGCAGCTTCCAGACCTTGTCGAAGGTGTCACCGGCAGGGATATTTGTGTCGTCGGGAATGGTGACGTCTTCAACGAAACTCACCTCGTTGGTGCAGTCGGGGGTCGGTGACTCGGTTGGGTCTGGAACATTCGTCGCTGTGGAGACAGGCGCAGGCTCTCGAGTTTCTGTGGCTTCAAAAGATGGTGGAGTGGAAAAAACCAATGTGAGTTGGGCTGCAACGGTTTCAGCTGCCGAAGTCGCAAGGCCATCTTGCTCGGTCTGCTCCTGCAGCCCTGGAAAGTTGCAAGCGGCGAGCAGGAAACACGACAGAATCACAACGGGCGCCAACTTTGACATCGGGATTGCTCTTCCAAGCGTACCTGGGGTCATTAGTTTAAGACTGGGATTGGTACGAGGTCTTGTTGTTTGCTTTCGCTAACGAGGGCTCCGCGCATGCTCCACGGGCCAGTATGCTCTATTTTGACCTTGACCAGCTCGCCGCTGAGGTTTGCCTCCGTCTCGAAAAACACCAGCTTGTTGGTTTCGGTTCGGCCCTTCCATTGGCCTCGATGCCGCTTCTCTACCAGCACCTCGACCTCTCGCGCCAGATAGTTGGCATTAATTTCGGTCGCAATGCTCTCTTGAAGATCCTCCAGTTCCTGAAATCTGCGCATTTTTTCGTCTTCGGGAACGTCATCGTCCATTCGCCGAGCAGAAACCGTTTTAGGCCGAGGCGAATACCGTGCCAGGTGGGCTACATCCAGTTTCAGTTCGCGCAGCAGATCATAGGTGCGCATAAAGTCCGCGTCACTCTCGTCGGGAAATCCTACGATGATGTCGGTGGCGATCGAACCGTCCGGAAGGCGCTCTCGAATCTTTTCGATCAACCTTCGATAATCGTCCGCCGTATAGCCACGGCGCATCCTTCGAAGCACATCGTCGTCACCGGACTGCACTGGTACCTCGATATGGGGGCACAGTTTGTCGAGCTCCTGAACCGTGTCTAGCAGCTCATCCGTCATCCAATTTGGATGGGAAGTGAGAAACCGAATCCGCTTAATTCCGTCAATCTTGTGAACCTGGCGCAAAAGATCGGCGAGGTCCGGGCCATTCGGGAGATCTGTTCCATAGCGATCCACGATTTGGCCCAGCAGGGTCACTTCCCGTATCCCTTGCTCGGCAAGTGCATTTACCTCCGCGATGATTTCGCCCGAAATACGGCTGCGCTCAATTCCTCTTCGAAAGGGGATGATGCAGAAGGTGCAAGCATGCGAGCAGCCGTACACCACAGGTACATGCGCGGAGATGAGCCGTCCCTGCTCGTGAGACGGGAGCATGAATCCCCCATCCATCATCGCGAACCGTTCAGATGTGTCCCGAGCTTCAATCGCATGCGCTTCGGACTGCATCAGGTGATCGACGAGCGGGGTGGGGTCGGAGGGAGGAGAGAAAACATCCACATACGGATACCGTTCCTGGAGCTCCCCGCTGCCCTTCACCCCTACCATGCAGCCCATCAAATTGAGCACCATGTCGGGTCGTTGTTCCTTGAAGGGTTTGAGAGACGTTAGCCGACCGTGTGCTCGATCCTCCGCGCTCTGGCGGACGACGCAGGTGTTGAGCACCACGACGTCGGCCTGCTCAGCTACCGGCGTGGGGCGATAGCCCAGCCGCTCGAGTTCGGAGGCTACACGCTGAGAGTCAGCTACGTTCATCTGACAGCCGGCAGTCCAAATGTGGTATTTCACGTGCGACATTATACTGGACCCACTTTGAGACGCCTGGAAAATGATCGTCTTGGCGGAATTCTGATCATTGGCGTGCTGGCTTTCGGCATAGCCAGGCGCCTACAAAGGGACAGTTTTGGAGGCATTCTGGCCGTCGCCCTGCTGGCTGTCTTCTCTGCCGGCTGTGTTCAAGTGGCACCCGACGCAACCCCGCTCTCCCTAGTGTCGCCAAGTTCGGTCCCGATTCCTACATTCACGCCAATCGAACCCACGGAGCCACCGCCCACTCCAGATCCTGTCGTCAAATGCGAGGAGTCGGTCGGATCAACCCAGACCGGCATGTACCGCGGTGTCGCGGTTGCCGCGGATGTCCCGTACAACATCTATTTGCCGCCTTGCTACGGCGTTGGCGAGCAACACTATCCGACCCTATACCTGCTTCATGGTTATCCGTATGATCAGGGACACTGGCAGGAATTGGGAGCAATTGGGGTTGCGGACGACGGAATTAGCAGTGGAGAATGGCCTCCGTTCATCATGGTGATGCCGTTGCAGCCCGACCCCTTGTTTCGAGGCTCGGACGGGGGGCCGGGATCCTATGAAACCGAGCTGCTTGAGGGCTTGATTCCTTATATCGAGAGCAGTTACAGCAGCGACCCATCGGCAAGAGCTCTGGCCGGCATTTCACGGGGAGGGGTTTGGGCGCTCGAGGCCGCCTTTCGTAACCCAATGGAATTCGTTTCTGTAGCTGCGCTGAGCCCAGCCTTAGCAGTGAATAGCGCTCGCCCTCCGTATGACCCTTTCAGTATCGTGGCTGAATCGGATCAGTTACCACCGAACATTCTGCTGCTGGCGGGAGATACAGATTGGGCGGCCGTCGAAACAGAGCGTCTGAGCACGGTCTTAGGTGAAGCTGGGGTAGAACATGTATTCCAAATTTCGGTGGGCGACCACTCTGATGCGACGTGGGCCGCCGTGCTGGCTGACGTTTTCGGCTTTTTCGCTGGTGGGGCAGCTCCTTAGATTTTTCGTGTTTCGGGTACAATGGCCGCGCTGGAGGAAAAAGGATGACGGAGGATGATCGGTCCGCGGCGGAAGTGATCGATGCCTATCGACGAAGGCGCGATCGGATGATTCCGTTCCTGTTGGGGGCTTTGGCCGTCGTTCTCTTGGTTGTTGGCTTATTTTTAGTGGTCATCTGGTTTACCGGCGACAGCCCTCCCGCGCTTCCCGCTTTTTTGCGATCCTCTACCGAAACTCCAGAGCCCACAAACACTCCTCAGCCTGCAACCGCAACGTTGGAGCCCTCGCGAACTCTCGAACCTTCGGAGACTCCTACTCCTTCCGGTCCTCTCACCTATGTAGTTGAGGAGGGTGATTCGCTGGCTTCCATCGCAGATCAATTTGAGGTAACCATTGATCAGCTGATCGCAGCCAATAATCTGGTAGATCCGAACAACATCGGAGTGGGCTCGCAACTGATCATTCCGGATCCAGATTCCGAACTTCCAACCGAAACGCCGCTTCCGGAGACTCTGGTGCCAGGTTCGACGATCGAATATGTTGTCAAGTCCGGGGACGTTCTCCAATTGATCGCGGAGCAGTTCAACAGCACGGTCGAAGCGATTGCCCAAGCTAACGATATTGACCCTGCGGATGTGCTGTTCGTGGGCATAAAGCTAATTATTCAAGTGAATATCGTGACACCGGTTCCAACCGACACGCCCAGCCCCTTTACAGCCACCCCCAGTCCCAGACCTTAGCTTTCGGTACCCTCAAGGGCGAGCTGGATCTCGGCCAATACCTCTGGATCCTGTTCAGATTCCAAGGCAGCTCGCAACGCCTCGAGTTCTCCTAACATGCCCAGCGCCCATGCGGCATGAGCTCGGGGAACCGGGTCTTCCTCTTTAGCAAGCACTCTCTCCAGGTCAGGAACACTTGCGTGCCCTCCCGCATTACCAGCCGCCACGGCGGCGTTACGCAGCAGCCCTGAGCGTTTGGCACGCTTGAGGGGGCTTTTGCTGAGCTCGGTGCGATAGTCCTGTGGCGTAAGCCGTAAAAAATCTATCGGGGAAGGCTCGCTAAGAAACGGGCGAGCGTGGAAAGCGTGATCCGTGGTGGGATCAGCAAATCGTAGGTTCCAGGGGCAGACCTGCTGGCAGATATCGCACCCAAATATCCAATCCTGCGTCAGCGGACGAAGCTCCAAAGGAATAGTGCCCTTCAACTCGATCGTAAGGTAGGAAATGCAGCGAGTTGCGTCCAGGGTGCGGTCCGGGAGGATGCAGTTGGTGGGGCAGGCTTCGATGCATAGCGTGCATTCGCCACAGTGATCGGTCGTGATGGGCTGGTCTGGCTCTAAAGGAAGGTCGAGCAGCACTTCGGCTAAGAAAAAGTAGGACCCGTGGTCAGGGCTGATCAAACAAGTATTCTTGCCAATCCAGCCCAGCCCCGCCCGTTGGGCGAGTTCGCGTTCGAGCAGCGGCCCGGTGTCAGTGTAATAACGGTTTTTGACTTCTCGGCCAATCCGTTCCTCAATGCTCGACACGAGCTGCTTCAACCGATGTGCGAGCACATCATGATAGTCGTCCCCCACAGCGTAGGCGGCAACGCGCTCAGTCTTCTGCATATTTGGAAGATAGTTCGCCGCCACAACCAGAATCGATTCACATTCCGGCAGAATGTGTCGTGGATCTGCCCTGCGCTGGCGAGCCCGATCGGTTTCCAGATAGGTCATTTCGCCGTGACGCCCCTCTTTCAGCCACTTTTCGTAGATCTCAAGATGTGGAGGAGGCTCGGGAGTGGTGATCCCCGCCCTGGAGAATCCAAGGCGCAGCGCTTCAGCCTTCACAAATGCGGTCAGCTCATGCAGCTCTGCTCGATCCAACCT
>CBDTZL010000011.1:0-24981 GCA_965364895.1 uncultured bacterium | reverse complement strand
TTCCGGCTCGACCTCAGTTTCAGGATCTTCCGCTTCCATGTCGAGCGCCTCTTCCGCCTCGAGTTCAGCATCGAAATCGGCCTCGGTCTCCGGTTCTGGCTCTTCGTCTACCTCTACCTCCTGGACTGCGGCTTCCCAATCCTGATCGGCGTAGTCAGACGACTCTACCCGCTTCAAGCTCAAGCCGATTCTGTGTCGAAGAGCATCGACTCGAATCACCCGCAGCGTCAGCACTTGTCCTTCCTGGACTACCTCGCTCGGGTGGGTAATATGTCGATCCGAAAGTTCGGAGATATGGACAAGTCCCTCAATGCCATAATCCTCCAGGCCGACAAGCTTCGCGAATGCACCAAACTTAGTGAGCTTTGTAATCGTGCCCTCAACGAGCTGACCCTCATCGTACTGCTCTAGGATCTTTTCCCAGGGATTTTCCTCGAGTTCTCGGATAGACAGGCTGATTCGGTTGCGGTCTGGGTCCACGCCAAGCACCTTGACCTGCACCTCTTGCCCCACGCTGAGCACCTCGCGAGGATTGCTCACTCGCTTCCAGGAGATCTCGGAGATGTGCACTAATCCATCCGCTCCCCCGATATCGACAAATGCTCCAAAATCGGCCAGGCTGATCACATGCCCGGAGCGGATTTCACCAATCGCCAGTTCCGATATCAAACGCTCCTTGAGCACTTCGCGCGCCTCGCGCGCCGCAGAGCGTTCTGACAATATCAAGCGGTTTCGCTGTCGGTCGACTTCAATCACCTTGGCAACCAACTGCTCACCAACCATGCTCCCCCAACGGTCTTCGGGGGTTTCCCCGTCCGCTCGTCGACGGCGAGCCAGGCTGACCTGTGAGGCCGGCACAAATCCTCGAAGTTGACCCATCTTGACGATCAGGCCACCCTTGTTGTAACCGGTCACTTCGCCCTCGAAAATATCTTTCGATTCTAGAAGTTCTTCTGCCTTCTTCCAGTCTTGCTCTTCTTCGGCACGCACCAGCGATAGCTCAGGCCCGCTGCGGCCGCCTGGCCGTATGATATACACGTTGATTTCTTGTCCGACGTCTAGGGTTGCTCGCTGATCTTCGGGGATTTGCTCGAGTTCTCGAGCGGTAATGATGCCTTCGGATTTAGCGCCAATGTCGACCAAGACATCGGCCTCTGTCGCGCGCACGATCGTGCCAACGCGAATCTCGCCTCGCCTGGGCGATTTTAGCTCATATTCTTTGGACTCAAGGAGCGCGTACATCGGGTGCGGTTCAGCCTCATTCTTACCCTCAGCATCACCCGCTGCGCTCTCCTTCTCCTCGTCTATCATTGACGGGAATTACTCCGGCGGATCAGCCCACGGATTATAAATGGGTTGATAGGGGTTGACAACCTATCGCCAAATCTCGTGCGGTATAATGCCGCTCGGCTCAGATCTGATCCAAACTGCGCCCCAGGAACCAATCCTTGATGCCCGTATTCCCGTTTACCGCAATCGTTGGGCAAGAGCGCATGCGCCGTGCGCTTACGCTAAATGCCGTAAGTCCCCGAATCGGCGGAGTTTTAATTCGCGGCGAACGCGGTACCGCCAAATCCACTGCGGCCCGCGCGCTAGCCGCGCTGCTCCCCGAAGTCAGTGTCGTTGCCGAGTGTCGGTTCAGATGCAATCCAGAAGAGCCAACCACATGGTGCACGGAGTGTCGCGAGCGGGCGGCGTCTGGTGAAGAGCTCCCTTCGGAAGTCTTTCGCACCTCCTTCGTCGATCTGCCAGTCTCAGCTACAGAGGATCGGGTGGTCGGCACCCTGGATATTGAGCGGGCCATCAAGGAAGGTGAGCGCCACTTCGAGCCGGGAGTCTTGGCGTCTGCCAACCGCGGCCTGCTATACATCGATGAGGTGAATCTGCTGGACGATCACGTGGTGGATTTGTTGCTGGACTCGGCGGCGCTTGGCATGAACATCGTAGAACGAGAAGGCATTTCATTCAGTCATCCGTCGCGCTATATCCTGGTCGGCACTATGAATCCGGAAGAAGGCGACTTGAGACCCCAGCTGCTCGATCGCTTTGCGCTGTCGGTCGACATTCGTGGTCTATCAGACCCCGATGATCGAGTGGCCATTATGGAGCGCAATCTGGCCTTCGAGCAGGACCCAGTCGGGTTTCGAAAAGAGTGGGTAGATAGCGAACTCGAACTTACCAAGCGCATCGAATCTGCGCGGCAGACTGTCGACAAAGTGAGCTATGAGACGCGGAACTTGCATGCAATCGCAGCCCTCACGTCCTCACTTAATGTCGACGGCCATCGGGCTGATCTTGTCATACTGAAAGCCGCAAAGGCGAACGCGGCCTTTGAGGGTCGAGAGGCGATCGATGATTCCGATATCGCCCGTGCAGCCGAGCTCGCGCTTCCCCACCGATTGCGGCGTGGGCCGTTCCAACAGGCAGAAATCAAACTTACCGATCTAGAAGACCGAATTGAGCAGATCCAAAGCCAGGCGGGAGGCTCTCCAGAATCAGAGCCTGAATCGCTGGAAGAGCAGGAACTCGACCGAAAAAAAGTCAGCGCCAGGGCGTAGCCCGGGATTCCGAAGAAGATAACAAAGAGCTCGGGCAAGCCAAGCCGGCTGAACAAACCGTCGTCGATTCGATAAGCGCCCGCTGGTGGGAAGGCGGCGACAAGGTCAGGGTGGGAACCGCATTTTCCCCCCGACGACTGCAAAATCCCCTCGATCGCATAACCCGCAAGCATGGCGGCCGCCGGACGCTCACCCGTACCGATCGCAAACGAGGCCGCTACATTTCCGCTCGTCTCGCACAGGACCGCACCACCGATATTGCCTTCGATGCCACGATGCGAGCCGCCGCCCCTCATCAAATACACCGATCCAAAGAGCATGTGGCATTTGCTATCCGGCCTTCGGACCTCCACCGAAAGGTCCGCATTCGAAAAGCGTCTAACCTGATCCTGTTTGTCGTGGACGCTTCCTGGTCCATGGCGGTAGCGGAACGGATGTCCGCCACGAAAGGCGCCATTCTTTCGTTGCTCAACGACGCCTACCAGCGCCGGGATCGAGTGGGGCTAGTGGTTTTCCAGAAGGATCGAGCACTGACGGTGCTGCCACCTACCAACTCGGTGCAGCTCGCTCAGCATGCATTGGCAGAAATTCCCGTAGGAGGGAAGACACCGCTGTCGGCTGGATTAACGCTCGCGCTCGAGACCTTTACGAAGGAAAGGCTGAGCCATCCCGAAGTGCTTCCCCTGATGGTGCTGCTTACGGATGGAGCTGGGAACGTCGCACTCGGCAACCTTCCGCCACAGGAAGAAGCCATGCTGGTCGCGGCCCGTATTCGAGAAAGCGAGATCCGCTCGGTGGTCATCAATATGGAGCACGCCGCCTTCGACCAGGGGTTGGCCAACGCGGTAGCAGATCGATTAGGCGCCCCCTGCTACACGCATCAGGAACTCAAAGCTGAGCACCTGTACCGTGCGGTTCGGCAGGAGACGGATCTCGCTTCGGCCTAGCTAGCTTGTGAGGTCCAGCTGAAGACCACCAACAAACGGAGAATTTCCGGGCTAGCCGGCAAGCTTTCGCTGTATACGCTTGATGCGGTGTTCGACCTCGGCAGACCGCTGGTCGCGCTTCCACCCCTTTGGCCACTTGTTCACAACACGCATCGCCGTCTCCGCCCATTCATTTGCTTGTGAGAGGTCTTTGACCTCCCACTCGTAATACATCGCCAGTTCGATGCAGGGAGCCGGATCTTCTGGAGCTGCTTCGTGCCATTCCACCCAGCTTGATACTGCATGCTCGCGGCGCCTTTGGCGTTTCAGCATTGCCGTCCGATGCTTAAGCACCTCGGCTCGCAGCATGTCGTTAGGAGCGCCGCGCACGGCCGCCCGGTATGCTACCTCCGCTTCTGCCGTTCGACCCTTCGCCTCATGCCAGCGGGCGACTGCAAGCGCTTCCCCTCCTGCCAGCCCGCTCGGATCCTGGTCCAGATGCTTTTCTAAAACCACGGACGAAAGCCCAACCAGGGAAAGGATGTCGATGGCATTGTGGTAAATCACCCGGGTCATGTCGGAAGCGTCGCCGGTTCGCAGATAATCCAAATACATTCCCGGGATCAGCTCACCGGGCACGTCTTCCTCGGTACGTTCGACTTCCAGCACACGACGCTCCAACGTGCCCAATCGGCAGTTGGGCAGGGTCTTGCTCCACAGGCGTCGCGAGGGGTACAGCAGGTCGAGGTGTGGTCGACTCGAAAGACGCCAACGATCACGCACGGCGATGGTGTAACGAGATTCAAGGATCGGCAGATCAAATGAGCGCCCATTGAACGTCACCAGCCCATCCACGTTCTCGAGGTCGGAGCGTAACAGCTGCAGGGTCGCAGCCTCATCTTCTGGATCGCGCAAGAAATACTGTCGCAGGTTGAACCCGCCCCTAACGAAGGTGCCCAGGCCAATCAAGAATCCGAGCGTGCCGGCCCCTCCTGAAAGCCCGGTGGTCTCGATGTCGACAAAACCCCATCGGCGGATCTTTGAGCCGCTCAAACCCGGGTCGTTGCCCACCTCCGCCGCCAGTTCGGAGGCATACGTCAACAGCTCCTGGAGCGGTCGATTGCCATGGAGGTAGTCGGATGAGTAGTGAGTATTGATGTGAAAGGCATGGCCGCTAGCGGTCTTGGTTTCTTCGCCTTTTGGTAGCTCCCGGATTTTGCCTCGACGCCGAGCTCGTGCGCGAGAAGTACCCCGGTCGAGCCGCTCGAGACGGCGCCTTAGATCACTGGACATTAGCTGCCTTCATATACACAGGATGATTGTCACCCATTCGCCCTGACATTGTTCCGTGCTGAATGGGTATCGCGGGGGCTATTATAGAGTCGGAGACAGAGCACCAACGCTCAGTCCTCCTTTGGCAAACGCCTCCACCGGGTTTCTCCCTCACCGCCCCGGTGGGGGCTAACTTTATTCTGCTGATCTTCTGCAGTTCTACTCTTGGGGATCGGCGGTGGGCAGCACCACTGTAAAGGTTGTTCCGTGGCCTAGATCAGACTCGACCCATATTCGACCGTCGTGGTTGTCGACAATCGACTTGACGATCGAAAGGCCAAGCCCCGTTCCGGGCAAATCCTCAGGGGCATTGCTGGCTCGGAAGAACTTGTCAAACAGATAAGGCTGATCGGCCGTTGGAATTCCCGGGCCGGAATCTCTTACGCGCAAGATCACCTGATCGCTCTCCCCTTCGCCTTCAATATGTATGATGCCTTCAGCAGGCGTGTATTTGATTGCGTTGTCGAGTAGATTGCCGATCATTTGCCTCAATCGGATGGGGGCCCCAAGAACCATCGGCAACTCTTCGGGAATGTCTGACTCCAGAGTCAGGCCCTTGCCTTCCGCGGTACTTCGCATGCTCTCAAGCGCGTACCGCGCGAGGACCGCGATCGGGGTGCTTTCTTTCGCTTCGTCCAAGCCAGCCTCAATTCGACCCAAATCCAACAGGTTGCTCACCAGGTCCGTGATCTGGCCCACGCTGAGTTGCACCCGTCGAATGAACTCTTCTTGCTGCACATTCAGCCCACCTGAGCGCTCAATTAGTTCGATGTAACCCAATATGGCGGTTAGAGGAGAGCGTAAGTCATGAGACACAGTGGTGACGAATTCGGACTTGATTCGATCCAGTTCTTTGAGATGGGTGATGTCTTGCATCACAATCGCCTGTCCGATCCCTTCGATCGGTGTTCGCTGGGCGTTGAACACTCTGCCGTCCTGGAGTTCCACTTCCTCTCTCTTCGACACTCTCCCAGAAGCACGTAGCATCGCCAGGATGCGAGGGTCTTCAATGACTTCACTTACCGGGCGCCTTTCCCAATTTCCATTCACTCCGAAGGCGTCCCGCGCGGTCTGATTCATGATCAGGAGTCGGTTCTCGGGATCCACAACGATCACGCCATTTTCAATGCGCGCCAATATCGTTTCCAGCTTTCGACGCTCTGCCTCTGAGCTATTGAATAGTTTTGCGTTTTCGATTGCAATGGCCGCGTAATCTGCCATAGCAGTCAGAATGGCGACATCCTCGCGGGTCAGAGTGTTTCCAGCCTTACGATTGTCAACCCCCAAAACTCCGATCGTGCGACCGCGCGCCTTCAAAGGTACATAGATCAGAGAGTGCACCAAATAAGAGGTCTTGATCTTTTGAGGAGTCTGTTCGTCCAACAGCACCGGCTCACCGGATTCAATGACCTGTCCCGCCAACGAGTCGTCTACTTGAAGCCGGAACGTGCGTGCAAACACCTCGTCGAAGTTCTTAGAGGCCCGCATATAGAGCTCGCCGGTGGTTTCGTCCAGGAGCAGCAGACTGCCCTCTTCGGCGCCAGTCAGGCGTACCGATTCGTCAACAACGGCCGTCAACACTTCGTTGTGGTCCAACATTGCGGTGACCGTGCGCCCGATAAGGGTTAGGGTTTCGAGCTCTTCAAGCCTGCGTTCAAGTTTCTCGGCTGCAAAACTGGCATTGCTCTGCCCATCAATAATCTCTCGCCAGCGTCTGCGCTGAACCAGAGCCCTTCCCACCGCGGCCAGCATCAGTTCTGCTTCGAAGGGCTTGCCCAGCAAATCGAAAGCGCCGGCTCGCATGGCCTCCATCGTCAATGTTTCGCTACGTGCGCTGGTCATCATGATGATTGGAGGATGAGGTATTTCCGAGCAGACGCGCTGGATCAATTCCAGGCCGGTTAGGTTCGGCATCTGGTTGTCGGTTATGACGACATCCGGTTCGATTTCGCGCACCAGGGTGAGCGCCGACATGCCATCGCCTACCGTTCGCACCTCATAGCCGGCCGGGCCAAGCACCGCTTCTTCAAGGTATTGACGGATGTCGGGACTATCGTCAACGACGAGTATCAGGGGCTTATTCATGTTTGGCTACAAAGGAGGATGCATGAAGCTTGCCAGCAGATTGCTCTTAGCATGCTGACCTGTAAGCGAACATAGTACTCACGTAGAGAATGGGATTCAGGCGCCTGGGGCAGGAGTGGTTGCGGCCTGCAAATGTGGCATCTCATCCAGTTCCTGCAGCATCGTTTCGAGATCACCATCAAGGACCTGGAGCCGCTTGCGCTGGGGCGGATCTTCGGAGTTTTCCAGCAGATCAGGGATCTGATCTTTCAATTCATTAAGTTCGGCACGAACACGTTCAACCCAGGCCACCTGATCCTTTAGACCGGTAAAGGTCTCATCCACGACTTCTTGCAATTCTTCGGCCCGACCTGTGAGAGCCTGGAATAATCGCGCGTTGATCAGCGAAATTGACGCATAGTCCCCCACCGCTTCCAACATTCGTTGGTTTGGATCGGTGAATGGTTTGGCCTCTTCTCTGGCAACTGTGAGCACTCCGATGGCTTCTTCGCGTGCTTTGATCGGAACGATCAGCGCTGCCTTTGCGAAACGAGCCAGCTTGAATTGCTGCAGACCGTCTCCATGGATGCTAAGCGTCTCTGCAGAGAGCATTACCAGGGAACTTACGCCGTCATCCCAGGCCTGATGGATCTTGTTGGCCAGCGCTTTCGGCATTCCGCGCTGCGCGCGCAGGAAGAGTTGGCCGCTGTCTTCGTCCAGCAGCAGCACCCAGCCCATGTCCGCATTCGTGACATTCAGGGCGCTCAGCATCAGCTTGTCGAACAGCTCGCGCTGATTCGTGGTTGAAGTCACAACTTTCCCGATTCCGTAGATGGTGGTGAGTTCGCGAACCCGCTGCTCTAATTGGCGGTGGCTGTCTGCCAACTCAGCTGCAAGCTGTCTTGTTTCGTTACTCAGGCGGACTTCTTTCAGTGCGCGTTCAATCGCGGCCAGGGCTTCGGCCTCGCGCAGCGGCTTGACCATGTAGTCTTTGGCACCCAATCGGAAGGCTTGGATGGCGTCCGCCTCCTGGCCCTCTTCCGCCGTGACCAGAACAGGAACATCAAGGCCCTGCGATCGCAGCGCGACCAGCAGATCCTTTCCGCTTAGACCGGGGAGCATGAGGCTGGCGACGATTAGATCCGGGGAAAAAGAGACCGCCTGCTGGATCGCCGTGCCGGCCTCGTCTGCGGTTGCCACTTCGTAGCCCAGCGGCTCCAGCACCTGACGCGCCAACAGATCCAGTACATCTGGATCCTCATCTACTATAAGTACGCGCTCTGTCGCCGGAGAGAGGCCCACTTTCGATATGATAGCACCGTATTCTCAGGATCGGCCCCTGTGCGATAGTACGGGAGGACCGCGATAAGAATTACGTTAGATAACCCTTGGTTGGCTTGACTCTCGTTTCCGCGCCCCGTTAGAATCCTTCTTGATGGATTACAAGGATTACTACAAGGTGCTCGGCGTTGACCGGCAGGCAGATGAGAAAGAAATCAAGAGCGCCTATCGGAAGCTGGCCCTGAAATATCACCCGGACAAGAACCCTGATTCCGAAGAGCACTTCAAAGAGATCAACGAGGCCTATGAGGTTCTTGGCGATTCGGACAAGCGCGCCAAGTACGACCGCCTCGGATCGTCATACCGGAACTGGGAGCGGGCCGGCCAGGCTCCAGGAGGATTCGATTGGTCGCAATGGTCAGCTGGAGGGCGAGCGGGGACCCGAGTTGAAGTTGGCGATTTCGGCGATCTGTTTGGCGGGGGCGGTTTTTCAGATTTCTTCAATTCCATGTTTGGGATGAGCGCCCAGGCGCAGCAGCAGATGAGGGGCCGGGACAGAGAGCAGTCAGTCGCCATCTCTCTCGTGGAGGCCTACAGCGGGACCACCCGCACCTTCAAGCTCAACGGGCGCAAATTGGAGATCTCAATTCCTCCCGGATCCAAGACCGGAACCCGCGTCCGGGTCTCTGGCAAGGGCGAGCAGAGCAGGGGTCAGCCGGGCGACTTGTACCTCAGGGTTCGAGTGCAGAAAATGCCTGGTATTGAGCGAAAAGGCGACGACATATATATGGAAGTAGAGACTGATTTGTATGCTGCCATACTGGGCGATGAAGTCGAACTGAGCACACTAGGCGGGCCAGTGATGCTGAAGATTCCGGCTGGCAGCCAGCCCGGACGCACATTTCGCCTTCGCGGCCGCGGAATGCCGAAACTTAGCGACCCATCTCAGCATGGAGATCTGCTTGCCAGCCTCAAACTCACTTTGCCAAAGAAACTAAGCAAGGAAGAGCGCAAATTATTCGAGCAGTTGGCAAAGCTCCGAAAATCCTAAACAGAGGCCTTTGAGGAGTATGAAAGATAATTTATGAGCCGATTAACGCTATTTATATCCGTCATGGGATTGGCGGCCTTATCCTGCACGTTGCTCCCTTCGCTTGCCACCCAGGCGCCAGTTCCAACTGCCGTACCCCTACCAACCCTCGACCCGCCAACCGCCGTTTCGGTTATCCCGCAAAATGTGTTCGCTCCGCCGGATAACCTGGTGGAACTCTACAATCGCGTGAACCCGGGGGTGGTCACCATATACACCTTTGCCGCCCCGCACCCAAACACCATTCCGCTGGGTCAGGGATCAGGCTTCGTCATTGATACCGAAGGGCATATCGTGACCAATCAGCATGTGGTCGAAGGCGCGCAGGAAATTGAAGTGGACTTCCCTTCGGGATTCAAGGCCTGGGGCATTCTCATCGGCACCGATCCGGACTCCGACCTGGCAGTGTTGAAGGTGGATGCACCTCTGGAGGAACTGATTCCGATCGCGCTTGGAGATTCTGACGAAGTAATGGTTGGAGAGTTCGTCGTGGCGATCGGAAATCCATTTGGATTGTCCGGCTCGATGACAGTGGGCGTCGTCTCCGCCATTGACCGAGTGCTTCAGTCTGAACGGCAGGCACCAGGCGGCGGTTCTTTTAGTGCGGGGGACCTAATTCAGACCGACGCGGCCATTAATCCTGGCAATTCTGGAGGTCCTTTGCTCAACCTGCGAGGCGAGGTCATTGGCGTAAACCGCGCCATTACAACTGAAAGTTTTACCGTTTCTGGTAGTGCCTCAAATTCCGGAGTCGGTTTCGCAGTCCCAGTCAATATCGTGCGGCGAGTCGTACCGGCCCTCATTCAATCCGGAAACTACGACTATCCCTATCTTGGTATTACAAGCCTGGGGGATGGATCGCTAAATCTCCGCCAATTGGAGTTGCTGGAGCTGCCATCGCGTACGCTGGGCGTCTACGTAACATGCGTAGTCCGGGGTGGACCAGCCGATCGGGCCGGGCTTCAAGGTGCAGGAGCCTGTGGTGCTCCAGACGCTTCGGCCGGCGGTGATCTCATCATAGCCATCGGCGGTGAAACCGTGGTTAGCTTTAGCGACTTAATCGGATATCTCGTTACGGATGCGAGCGTCGGAGAGTTGGTCACGCTAACCGTCATTCGCGATGGAGAAATCGTCGATGTATCGCTCATCCTGGAGCCCAGGCCTTAGCTAGAACTCTTCAATCCATCGACCCTTTCTGCGGAATCAAAACGCGGGCTTCCATCTCTGGAAGCCCGCTCGTTGTTTTGGATGATCTTCGACTACTCGCCGGACAATTCCCGCTCAATCTCGAGCAAGATATTTGCCAGTATCTCCAGGTCTCGCTCAGCGGCGAAGGGGTCGTTGTCCACCTCTGATAACACCAACACCAGGCGCTCGCGGATTCCCTCAAGATCCGAGTCCCCCATCAAATCTCGCAAGGTGGCTAGCTTTTCCCCCGTCCCCTGGAGCGCAGCAGCCACTCTGAGCGGGTCCTCCTGGGCCAGCGCCAGCTGCGCCCGGGTTACATCGACCAGGATATTCAGAAGCGTCAGCTTGACCTCAGTCTGCTGAAGAGTTTCGGTTAGCGCCCGGTTCTCCTGCTCCACGCCCTCCAGTCGATCGATCTCAGTCTGTAGATCCTGGCTTGCCGCCTGCGCTTCGGCTAGCGACTGGCTGAGGCCGTTCCGCTCATCGGTAAGCGGGCGCACTCGGACGAATTGCATGGCTACGATTCCAAGCGTGAAAACAACTAAAAAGATTACGATCCATCGGAGTGCCCGCTTCAAAAAGCCTCCAACGCGGCTATCTTTCGTCTCTCTTTCGGCAGGCGCCTTCGGCTCCTCGTCGGGGCTGTCTGCCGTTTCAGTTCCGAGCTGCTTCGCAGCGACTTCTCCCGGGAGCGAATCGTCCGGTTTGATCCCGAGCTGAGGTTCAGCCGCGTCTCCAACAGATTCGTCCGGCGAACTCGATTCGATCGGTTGCTCCGCTTGATTCGCGACGGAGGAATCCTCAGCTTCCGAATCTAGACGTTCCTCAGGCTGGTCTTCACTCATTGATGGCCTCTCCCTCTACCAGCAGCTTCCAGGCAATCTCCAGGTCGTCCCCCGCCACAAGTGGCGTGGCCTTGATTGCCTCCAGCGCTATCTCGATTCGCGCGATCGCACTCTGGACGTGTTCTATTTCACCGTCGGGGTCCATCTCAACCAGCAAATCGCGCGCACGTCCGGCCTCCTCAGCTGCCAGTCCGGCGTTGTTTTCCAGCAGCCCGAGCCTGGCACGTATGAGATGAAGCATGGCCCGGTTGATCAGCAACTCCTGTTGCAGTTCTTGCTCGGGCTCTCCGCCATCGCTCAGGGCGGCATCAACCTGATCCGCGAGGTCACCGATAGCGCTTCGCATCGCATTGATCTGGTCCGTCGCCGCCTTCATCATTTTGTCTTGCGCTTCCGCATCAGCCAGCGCTGCCTCGAGCTGAACCTGCGCCGTCGCCAATAGCTCTCCCTGCTCCGTCAGAGCCGCTTCCAATTCGGCCAATCGAGCGCCCGATTGCTCGCGTAATGAGCTCGTATCAGCTCGTGCTAGATCCAGCTCGGTTTCAATGGCATCTATGCGATTGGTATTGACCTGCGCCGGCTCGACCAGGTTCCGATAGACGCGCGGAATACCGAAGTAGGCTCCGGCCGCGATGGCGATGCCGAGCGCGAGCACCACCGCCAGCCGAAGCAGCACTCCAAAAAACCGCCCCACTAAATTACTTTCCGATTCGCTCACTATGAAAAACTCACTGTTCCGATTCTACCTGGCCGATTAAACGACTCAATCCATCCAGAAATGCCTGGAAACGGGCCACTCGTTCGGCTTGCGCACGAGTTTCTTCGAGCGCCACCGACAGCTCCATCTGCATCTCATCCACTACCGAGATAGTCTCGCCAAGCTGCTGTTGGAGGGTAGCAACCTGCGCTTCAACTTCAACCATTCTTCCCGAAACCCCCTCCAGAGCTTGGGCGCGTCCGCGCAATGCTTCGAGCTCTACCTGCGTGGTCTCGAATTGGGATCGAATCTGAATCAATTCGTTGCGCGTTTCCTGCAGTGCTGCGTGGCGGCCGAAATCTAGAGTACCGTTGATTCCGGCCAGCACGGAAAGTGTGAGGGTAACCGAGCAAAGCACACTGGCCACCCCAACTGCCAGCAATGCCCAAATGCCAGTCCGATCGGGTTTGGATTCGGTGAGAACCAGCGGATATTTCCTCTCTTCATCTTCAAGCGTTCCGGAAGGCTCAGATGCCGAGTCGTTCTTTTCATCTAACACCTGATCCTCTGCGTTGTCAGGCGATGGAGCATCAAAGGTCAGGAAAGGCTTAATGTCGTCCAGAACGCTGTCGCCGAGTCCAGGTACCTGGCGCAGATCATCTGCACTCTGATACGGCCGCCCCTCGACAATACGGCCGGCCAGTTGAGGGCCGACACCGGGCAGCTGGCGCAGCTGCTCCTCATCAGCGGAATTGGGATTTAGCATGGGAATCGTCATCACCGGCCTGGGGGTTAATGAAAAAAATGAGCGGCTTGCGCCGCTCATTTTACCAAACTAGCTATTGAGCCTTATGCAGCTTTGACTTCAATCTTCTTGGGTCGGGATTCGTCGGCCTTGGGGATACGGACAGTCAGTAATCCCTTCTCGACCTTAGCCTCGACCTCATCTGCGTTGACGGCTTCGGGCAATCGGATCTGACGATAGAAGCTCTGGTGTAGCTCACTCAGCAGCTTCTGATTGTCGTCGTTCTCTTCGAGAGTGATTTCGCCACTCATCGTTACCAGATCCTCGAGCACCTCCACGGTCACTTCCTCGGCCGATAGCCCTGGGACCGCTGCGGTGATCAAATAGGCCTCGTCATCGGACTGTACGTCGATCGGCATTCGCCGGCCGCCGTTGAAACCCATGGCTCGATACCCGTATCCGCGCCTTCGTCTCGGAAAACCTCTGTTGTAACTATGCATTGTCTTGCCTCCTAATTTCGTTGATGTCATTGGGAGTATGTTATCCAGTGGGCGTCAGAAACAGATAGGCGTAGGGTTGGAGGATTGTTAACTTTCGGAGAGGTTGGCTGAACCTCTCCCTGATCACTGGAGTAGGTTAAAATGCGCGTACGGTGTGAACCCCCACACGATCCGAAGGTCTTGAGCGCCGGAGATCAAGCAAATGCGAGCTGCCTCTAAGCTGCCGATTGGGATCCTAATTTTATTCGCCGCTTCCGCCTGCAGCGCCGACGCAGGTTCGGAGCAAGAGGTCGCGCCGCTGCCTACGGCGGAGATACTTTCCACCCTGCCCACGGCCGTTCCGCCCGATGGGGAGCCAGGCCAGATTGGGGAGTGGGCGATCCCGTTCAGCTATCAAATGCCGGAAGGCACCTTTGGAATAGGTTTCCAGCGTTACGCGCTGCATGTCGACTGTCCTATCCTGGCGCAGGACAGCCTGGCGGGACAGTGGCGGGATTTCGTGGTGACGAACGATGTTACACCGCTTAATACGCCAGTTTATCTGAGGCTGGGCGGCTTGAGCACCGGCACACTGGGGCCGCCGAATGTCCAGACCATCCACCCGGACCAGCTTACGATCGCTCTGGTGACCATCATTGGGGTAACAGAAGAGCAGGCCACGATTGCAGCCGAATCTCCGGACTGCGAGGTAGTTGTCGTTTGGGGTGGAGGCGCAGAAGAGCTGTCCCCTATGGAGCCGTATCGCCCGTAGCTCTTCAGGTCAGCTAGCAGGATTGGGCTTACCGACGCGAATGCTCCAGCATCCACTCGTATAAGGCCGGGTCACGGTAAGCACGCTCGTAAGCGCCCAGGTGGCCCTCATCCTCATAAAGCGTCCACTTCACATCTGCCGTGCATTGCTGCTCTAACGCCAGGGCATTCATTTGAGAGGCCCCGGCCTCCGAAATCCGATCCAGCGCGCCATGGATAGCCCAGACCGGTACCTCCGCCAGGCGACAGAGGGTCTCCGGCTCCGGGACAAAGGGCGTTCGGTAACCGCTCCCCGAGATTGAGACCATTGCCGCGAAGCGCTCCGGATAGGCAGTCGCCAGCCACCACGAGCCGTAGCCTCCCATGCTCAAACCGGTCAGATACACTCGGTCGGTATCGACCCGATAGGTCTCCGACACCTCGTCCAACAGCGCTCCCAGGGCCGGAATCATCTCAGGCGACCACCAGGCCTCCCCCGGAAATGCCTGCGGAGAAATCACGACAAATGGAAAATCCGCTGGCTGCTCGTCTGCAAGCAGTACCGCTGGTAGCCCAAAGCTCAAAACGTAGGTCGAGTCGTACTCATCGTCTCCCGATCCATGTAGAAAGTAGATCATGGGCCAATCGCGTTCCGGGTCATCTTCATAACCTTCGGGCAGATAGACAAGGTAGCGCAATTCATCGTGAGTGATTGGCATCCCTTCCAGGGATTCGGGCAGTTCAAAGGCCGCCTGGAGATGCACCCCGGTCGGCAGCTGCGGATCAAGTTGAACCACCCCTTCCTGCTCTCCCACAGTCTCGGGGGCGGTCGGTTCGGCTGACTTGCAGGCAGCTAGCAGGACGGCAATCGCGAACGCGACCAACAGTTTTTGTATTCTCATACGCTCCTACTACCTCCAGCTAGCATCCAATGGTTCATGGAATCGGGGGAACTTGGGCAGTCTGCGCCGGCCGGGATTGGGATTTGGGCGATTCTGAGCTAGGGAACGATGCCGAGCACGCGCAGCGGAGCGTACAGAATGTCCGGCGCAAAGGCGTCCATGAGAAAGAGGGTGCCTGCGCAGAAGACCAGCAATACCAGACAGCCGGCTCCGGCCAGTAACCAACGAGTCGTATTCCGCTCGCCGCTGGGTTCTGCTTCGGCCACGGGGACCGGCGTCGGCTGAGAGATTGCTTCTTGCATGGCTTCTGGTGTCGGGGCAGCGCCATGTTGTACCGCCTCGCCCATCACCGTTTCCGCCGTTTCCGGCGAAGTACCTTCGAAGCTCAGAGTAACGTTTTCACCCATCCCCAGCAGATCTCCCGTAGCCAGAACACGGGGCGCTACCAGCCGCTCGCCATTGACAAAGCTCCCGTTAGTCGAGCCCAGATCTTCCAGAACATAGCCACCCGGTGTACGGGTGAGGCGGGCGTGCTGGCGCGAGAGTTCCGGATCTCCCAGCGAAATGTCATTGGTGACATCCCTGCCTATGAGCGTGACCTCTTTGGTCAGGTCAAACGCAGATCCGGGGTTTGGGCCGGCTTTTACAACCAGACGGTGGGGAATCTCAACCATAACGTTGGAAGTGTACGACTGCTCAAGAATCCAGTCAAATGACCCTTGCCTGCCCACGGTGGGAAGCAGGAGTGACTAGTCGCCTCTCTGTATCGACCGTATAATCTTTCCCGAAATGGAAATTATTGAGCTTTCTGAGTTTCGGGATGAAGAGGGCCTGATCAGCCTGGAAAACCGGGTCAGGGGCACCATTCAGTTCGGATTCGGCTGGTACGGCGAGATGCAGGCCCAGGAGACCATCACCCGCAAGCTTCAAAGCGTCTTGGACGACGATCACATGCTGTTGCTCAATGCGCCGCTGGTAGGCACAGATGTACTCGCCCCCATGATGCTTTTCAGTCCACAAGGCGTTCGACTGCTTTATCCGAGCACTGTCCGCGGAAACTTCCGAGCGCAGGACGATCAGTGGATGACCTACAACAGCCGCAACCGAGAGTTCAAACCGAAAAATCCGAATCTACAGTTCCGCGCGTTGGCTTTCGCCCGAGGATTGCTCCGGTATTTCGAGAGTCAGGGTTTTCCGCTTCCGGAGTTGGAAGCAGTGCTGCTTTTCACCAACCCTCTAACGCATGTGGATTCTGCCAGCCCGCAGGCGCGGATCGTGCTTGCGGATGCGTTCGATCATTTCGCTTCCAACATGCTTCAAGGAGAAGCGATCATGGATCAGGAAGATATCCACATGCTAGTGGATTCGGTCATCAATCCCAAGCTGCCCGAGCCTGAAGAAGAGCCCCAGTTTGATGAAGATGGTCAGGAAATCTTTGAATCGGAAGCCCTGCGCCCGCGCGAGGAACGACAAGATCTCAAATCCGCAAAGCGCTTAGGCGGCTTCACACGCCGGCAGTGGATTCTTCTTGCCGTGCTGGGTGTCTTCCAGCTGATTCTGATGCTCAGCATCGCCTTCATCGTGTTGGGAGACATTATTTTCTAGCTGACCTTGCCGTTCCTCTCTCTGATCATCCCCGCGTACAACGAAGAACAGCGCCTTCCACGTACCCTCACTCAGATTCAGGCCTTCCTCAGCGAACAGCCGTATGAATCGGAAGTATTGGTTGTCGAGAATGGAAGCCAGGATCGGACCGCGGCTGTCGCGGAAGCGTTCGCCCCCGCGGTGCGTTTGTTGAGAGAATCGGATCGCGGCAAGGGGCTTGCTGTACGACGCGGGATGATGGAGGCAAGTGGAGATTTCCGCTTTATTTGTGACGCCGACCTCTCGATGCCCATCGAGGAGGTGAACCGCTTCCTTCCCCCAAAATTAGACGAATACGATATTGCAATCGCCTCCCGCGAGGTTCCGGGGGCGGTCCGATATAACGAGCCTGCCTATCGGCATTGGATCGGACGAACCTTTAACCTGTTGGTCCGCACAATGGCAGTTCCTGGTTTTCAGGACACGCAATGCGGCTTTAAATGCTTCACGGCTGAAGCGGCCGAGGCGCTATTCCCGCTTCAGCGCATCAACGGATGGACGTTTGATGTCGAGCTGCTTTATGTTGCGCTGCGATTGGGCTACCGTGTCAAAGAAGTGCCTATCAACTGGTATTACTTTCCCGGCAGCCGCGTGCGTATCGTTCAAGACTCATGGCTGATGCTCACCGACCTTTTTCGCATCCGGCGCAATTGGCGCCGGGGGCTGTACCGACCGAACGGTTCACCTTAAGCAGTGAGAGTGCAGCCCGATCTTGATCGTGAGTTAAAACTCATTTCGGCCGGCCACCGCTTTGTTGCCGGCATCGATGAGGTCGGTCGGGGTGCGCTGGCTGGGCCGGTGGTAGCGGCCGCGGTCATGCTGCCGCTTGATCGCTTCGATCTGGCACGCGCCTTATCCGAAGTGCGAGACTCAAAACAACTCTCTCCTGCCTCTCGTCAACGCTGCTTGCAGGAGATCCAGGAAATTGCGATTGCGGTAGGGGTCGGTGAAGCCTCCTCCAAAGAAGTCGATGATTTGGGCCTGCTGCCCGCCACACAAACCGCTATGCAGCGAGCGGTCGAAGCGCTCGATCCCCAACCATCTCATTTGCTCGTCGACCACATTCGGATCCCTGAATTGGAACTGCCTCAGGATCCCATTACGCGTGGAGACCAAAGCGTGCTTTCGATCGCAGCCGCCTCTGTAGTAGCCAAGGTGTGGCGGGATTCCTTGATGGCCGAGCTTGGCGAGCGCTACCCCGGCTACGGGTTTGAACGCCACAAGGGATACGGTACCGAAACCCATCGTCAGGCGCTTGCGCGCCTGGGTCCATGCCCCGATCACAGGCATTCCTATGCGCCGGTAAAGAGCGCGCTCTCGAGGGATTGATTTGCACAGCAGGCACCCAGCTGCGGACGTTCCAGCCCCAGGTAAATCGTCCTTCTCAGACCTGCTGTTCTGCGCCTGTGCTTTCGCTTTCGAATGCTAGAATCCCTCTGCACCGTTCCCTTCTCGAGCACACTTGTCATTAGCCCAGTTCTTCTCCCCTCGATCCATCGCCGTTGTCGGCGCCTCCACAGACCCAGCTAAGCTTGGGAACGTCATCCTCAACAATTTGTTGACTGGCAAATTCCTGGATCAGGATCGCGTCCTTTATCCCATCAATCCAAAAGCCAAAGAAATACTGGGCCAGACCGCTTATCCGTCCGTACTCGACGTGCCTGATCCAATCGACCTGGCAGTGATCGCCATTCCGTATCCGGCAGTGCCTGCGGCGGTCGCGGAATGTGGAGAGAAAGGGATCCCGGCTGCGATCGTGATCAGCGCCGGCTTTCGCGAGGCCGGGCTGGAAGGCGCTGCGCGCGAAGCCGAGCTCCTGGAGGTGGCCCACAAATACAACATCCGCCTGATCGGACCAAACTGCTTTGGCGTCATCGATACGCTCACGCCCATGAACGCCACCTTTTCAGCCGGAATGCCTCCCACGGGGCCGATGGGATTCATGTCGCAGTCCGGGGCGCTCGGAGCAGCAATTCTGGACTGGGCCATGGCCGGGCGACTTGGGCTGAGCAAATTCGTGTCTTTGGGAAATAAGGCCGATGTAGCTGAATCCGATCTGCTGCAGGAGTGGGGAGAGGATTCCAGCCTGCGCGTCATTCTGGCTTACACCGAGGGACTGCCGGACGGTCAGGAGTTCATTCGAGTTGCCAGGCAGGTCGGCAAAATCAAACCGGTGGTAGCCATCAAATCCGGCGTCACGCAAGCCGGCGCGCGGGCGGTGAGTTCGCACACCGGTTCACTTGCCGGATCGGAGCAGGCCTACACTGCGGCTTTCCGGCAGGCGGGCGTGATTCGAGCCAACTCTCTCGAGGAGCTGCTGGATTTCGCGCTGGCATTTGGCTACCTGCCACGCTTGAACGGCGACCGCGTGGCCATCATCACCAATGCAGGCGGACCCGGAATTCTGGCAACCGATGCGGTCGAACGATACGGGCTGAAACTCGCGCGATTTGAACCCGAGCGGCTGCGCGATCTTGAGCAATTCCTGCCCGACGCAGCGAGCGCCGCCAACCCGGTTGATCTGCTAGGGGATGCAAGGGAAGACCGTTACGAATTTGCACTGGATAGGGTCATCGGGGATCCAAATGTTGACGCCATTATGGTCCTGGTAACGCCGCAAGCCATGACCGATGTTGAGCGCACCGCCGAGGTCATCGTCGAGGCCGCCTCACGAGCCGACGTGCCGGTCCTGGCCTGCCTGATGGGCCAGGCCAGCCTGGGTCGCGGCCCGGAGATATTGAATAGCAACGGGGTGCCGCGATTTCCATTTCCGGAGCGCGGGGCTCGTGCACTGTACGCGATGAACGCCTATCGAAGATATTCAGAGGAGCCTTTGCCAGAGTTCGAAACCCTGGAAGTGGAACGGGAAACGGTACGCGAGCTCTTCCAATCGGTGCGGGAGGCAGGTCGCCTGACTATCGGCGATTTTGAATCGCGGGATATTCTCGCCGCATATGGCCTGGCATCTCCCGAAGCCGATCTTGCCCCCACCGCCGAGGAGGCAGTTCAACTCGCTGGGCGGATCGGCTACCCAGTGGTATTGAAGGTGGCCTCGCCGGATATTTTGCACAAAACGGACGTCGGCGGCGTTCGAGTCGATCTGCGGGACGCTGCAGCAGTCAGAGACGCCTTCGATCTCATCACCTATCGGGCAACCCGTTACCTTCCGGAAGCTCGTTTGTGGGGGTGCATTGTCCAGAAAATGGCGCCGGCCGGCATCGAGGTGCTGATCGGAATGAATCGCGATCCGCAGTTTGGCCCCCTGGTGACCTTTGCGTTGGGTGGAATCTACGTTGAGATTCTCAAAGACGCGGCCTTTCGCCTGGCTCCCTTCTCACGAGTAGAAGCCGGCGCCATGTTGAATGAAATTCGTGCCAGCGCGCTGCTGGAAGGGGTGCGAGGGCAGCCACCTGCAGACCGTGAATCGATTGTAGATGCACTGATGCGTATCGGTCAGCTTGTGATGGATTTTCCGGAGATTGAGGAATTGGACATCAATCCCTTCATGGTTTACGAGCAGGGCCAGGGCGGCTCGGCGCTCGACATGCGGCTGGTGCTTGCGGCGAGGACGGATTTGAGGAGTTAGTTATGAATGCACTTTTTGTGACATCGGTGGAACCCTATTCCGGCAAGACGGCGGTGTGTCTGGCGCTTGGAAAACAGCTCCAGGCCATGGGGAAGGCGGTGGGTTACCTCAAGCCGATGAGCACCCAGCCCTGGCGAACCCCGCAGGGATCGATCGGGGATGAAGATACCGGGTTCGTCCGCAGAGCGCTGGGCCTGGAGATCCCCGAATCCCCAGTCATCGTCACGCGTGAGACCCTACACGAGCGGCTAAGCGGCGGCTTCCAGGGCATGCTGCTTGACCAGATCAAAGAGGCCGCAGAGAGCGCCGGCCGCGATGTCGACCTCTTGCTGCTTGAGGGTGGCGCTTCCCTGCGGGAGGGTTACGCAATGGGACTCTCAAACGTTCGATTGGCCGAAGAGCTCGGCGCTCCGGTGCTCGTACTCATCCGCTGCCACAGAGAAATGCAAATCCTCGACGATGCGCTTGCGGCCCACTTTCGGCTGGGGGACCAGCTGCTCGGAGTCATCGCAAATCACGTACAGGATGAGATGAGCGAGTTCATTCAGGAAATCGCTCGACCATACCTCGAGAAGGAAGGGGTTCGGCTCCTTGGCGCGCTTCCGATGCGCCCGCGGCTGTCCGCTCTGAGTGTGGGTGAACTAAAGCAGCTTCTGGATGCCGAGGTGCTTTCGGAGACCTATGACCCAGAGGCGTTGATCGAGACCTTTACAGTTGGCGCCATGACTGCTGAAGCCGCGCTTGCCAGATTTCGGCGGCAGAAGAACAAGGCGGTGATCACCGGCGGCGATCGATCCGATATCCAGCTGGCGGCGTTAGAAACCTCTACCGCGGCATTGATTCTGACCGGCAACCTCCAGCCCAGTCCCATCATCCTCCAGCAGGCCGACGCGCTCGAGATTCCGGTGCTCCTGGTGCAATCTGCCACGATAGAAGCCGTCGAACGGATCGAGCAGGCCTACAGTCGCACACGATTAGGCCAGCCTGAAAAGCTGGAGGCCTTCATCAAGCTTATGGAAGAGCACTCAGATACCGAAGCAATTTTCAGCGCGCTTGACCTGACTTGAGCCAATCCTCGGGCTAGATCCAAATTTAGGCGAGACGGACTCCACCTGAGTGTATTCAGCGCAGCTGTGCTGGGCCGCGGCCGCACCGCGGCCCGAACCTCCGCTCGGTTATACTCACTCGCGTCCGTTGAAACTCGTTAAAGACCATGCACGACCCTTTCGGATCGCTATCTCAACTCGATACTAAGGGCGGCAACTACGCCATCTACCGCCTCTCCGCGCTGGAAGAAGCGGGATTCGATCGCGTGCCCGGAATGCCGTATTCCTTGCGGATATTGCTCGAGTCGGTGCTGCGCCAGATCGATGGCCGTTCGTTCAAAGAAGAAGACGTAGCTGCGCTGGCAAGTTGGCAGCCGAATGCACGCAAGCAGCCTGAGGTTCCCTTCCTTCCCGCCCGCGTGATCATGCAGGATCTGACCGGGGTGCCGGCCATCGTCGACCTGGCTGCCATGCGCTCCGCCCTCGATCGGCTTGGGGGTGATCCGGCCAAAATCAGTCCGTTGCTGCCGGTCGATCTGGTCATCGACCATTCGGTTCAGGTGGACTTCTTCGCCTCGCCCGAAGCGCTGCGGCGAAATGCAGAGATCGAATTTCAACGCAACAAAGAACGATACGAATTTCTCCGCTGGGGAACAGATGCCTTTGACAATTTCAGGGTAGTCCCGCCCGCGACCGGCATCGTGCATCAGGTAAATCTGGAGTATCTGGCGAAGGTGGTACTGACCAAAGAGATCGATGGAGAAACGGTAGCCTTCCCGGATACCCTGGTCGGGACTGACTCGCACACGCCGATGATCAACGGCCTGGGCGTATTGGGTTGGGGCGTTGGCGGGATAGAAGCGGAAGCCGCCATTCTGGGGCAGGCGCTGGTTATGGTGGCTCCCGAAGTCGTAGGTTTCAGGCTCACCGGCGCGTTGCCGGAGGGCACGACCGCCACCGACCTGGTTCTAACGGTGACCCAGCAGCTTCGTGCGCACGGCGTGGTGGGCAAGTTCGTTGAGTTTTTTGGAGCCGGTCTTTCCACAATGTCGCTTCCCGATCGAGCCACGCTTGGAAACATGGCCCCCGAATACGGCGCGACGGTGGGTTATTTCCCGGTTGATGAAGAAACGCTTCGCTACATGCGCCTCACTGGCCGCAGCGAAGAGCTTGTCGATCTGGTGGAGCGCTATTTCAAGGCACAGGGGCTCTTCCGAACGGACGACACACCCGATCCCAACTTCAGTGAGGTTCTTGAGCTGGACATGGGGACCGTCGAAACGAGTCTGGCGGGACCACGGCGGCCGCAAGACCGCATCCCAATGACTCAGATGAAGCAAGCATTCCAGGAAGCGCTTACCGAGCAAGTTAGCCAGGGCGGGTTTGGGTTGAGTTCGGAAGCAGCCGCCGTAACGACCCCGGTTCGATCCAACGGGCACTCCGATGAAATTGGCCATGGCGCAGTCGTAATTGCCGCTATCACCTCCTGCACCAACACCTCAAACCCATCCGTCATGGTTGGCGCTGGGCTGCTTGCTAAGAAAGCCATTGAACGCGGCCTGCAGGTAAAGCCCTATGTAAAGACCAGCCTGGCTCCCGGTTCAAGGGTGGTCACTGAATATCTACAGGATGCGGGGTTGCTCGAGCCGTTGGCAGTACTGGGGTTCAACGTGGTGGGCTATGGATGTACGACTTGCATCGGCAACAGTGGCCCACTGCCAGGCGATGTGGTTCGAGCCATCAACGAGTCGGATCTGGTGACTGCGGCGGTGCTTTCGGGTAATCGCAACTTCGAAGCCCGCATCAGCCCTAACGTCAGGGCGAATTACCTCGCCTCGCCTCCGCTGGTGGTGGCATTTGCGCTGGCCGGCCGGGCCGACATTGATCTAGCGAGCGAGCCGCTGGGCAACGACCCCGCTGGTGAGCCCGTATTCCTGCGTGATATTTGGCCGGATCCGGAAGAGATTCAGGCCGTGGTGGAGCGCTCAGTCAGCACCGAGATGTTTGAGAGTCGCTATCAGGATGTCTATACCGGCAACGAGACATGGAACGAGATTCCTGTCGCCGGAGGCGCACTCTATAGCTGGTCGGACGACTCGACTTACATTCAAGAGCCTCCCTTCTTCACAGACCTGACACTTGAGCTTCCTCCGCTCGAGGACATCCAGGGTGCGAGGGTCCTGGTCCTACTCGGCGATTCGGTTACCACCGACCACGTTTCGCCAGCTGGGGCTATTTCCTCAGCCGGACCAGCCGGCAAATATTTAGTGGATCAGGGGGTTGAACCGCGGGATTTCAACTCCTTTGGGTCGCGGCGTGGGAACGATCGTGTGATGACCCGCGGCACGTTCGGGAACATCCGCATCAAAAACCTGCTGCTTGAAGGAGTGGAGGGACCCGAAACGCTGCATTTCCCTGATCAGAAACGCATGAGTATCTTTGAGGCAGCGCTCAAATATCGTGATGAGGGCACCCCATTGGTCGTGCTGGCCGGGGCTGAGTATGGCACGGGTTCATCCCGCGATTGGGCCGCAAAAGGAACCATCCTGCTCGGTGTCCGGGCAGTCCTGGCGCAATCCTTTGAGCGGATCCATCGCTCTAATCTGGTGGGAATGGGTGTGCTGCCGCTCGAGTTCGCAGGTGTGAATGCGCTTGGCCTGACTGGTCATGAAGCGTTCGACATTATCGATTTGGGCGAATTGAAGCCGGGGGGCGCAGTGCAGGTGAGGGCCGAGAAAGAAGATGGCTCGGTCATCGAATTCGAGGCGCTGGCCCGGATCGATACCCCCATCGAGCTCGACTACTATCACAACGGAGGCATCCTGCACACAGTGCTACGGCAGATGCTTCAGGATAGCTAGCTAGCGCATCAACCAAGGAATTTCCCTCTATAACTCGATCTCAATCTCCACCCAACTCAGCCACCACGCCGCGACAAAGTTAATCAAAAAGCGAGGCAGCGGCAGCAGGCCTCGCTTTATCTTCGGTCCCTTGCGACGCTAGCGTCTGCGATGCTCGCGGGCGCGAGCCTCGCAAGGGTCTGTGTTAGCGGCGGGGGGTTTTAGCCCGCTCTTGATTGCAGTATAGGTTCTTGGATTCGGAATTGGGGGTTGTGTAAGCGCGTTGTAAGGGGTGCGTTCAGGGAGTTCGGCCGGATCGAACCGCATAAAATCCTACGATTCCAGCTCCAGCGAGCAGTGTCAGCCCTAAAACGCCGAGCAGTGTGGAGCCTTCGTCCTCAGATCTGCTGATCTGTAATATGGCCGCACTGGGCTGGCCCCCAAACTGCACGAATTTTGTGTCTCCCGGCAGTAAGCGCACGGGCACATTCATAGAAGTGGTCGGGTTGTAGTTCGGAGGGACGGCTCCACTGACGTTGTAGTCTCCATCCTCCAGATCTGAAAAGCAGAAGCCATCCACATTGGTGTCGGTGGTTCGTTCGCCCTGGACCCGTCCATCCCGGTCTACGACGCTTACCTGGCCCTCACTTAGCGGCAGCTCGTCCTCGTCCAGCCGCGCATTCCCGTTGTCATCCGTGAAGAGCAGCACACAGATGTCACCGGTGCCGACCAGCGGTCCGGTTACCGCGGTAGGCGTGGGCGAAGCGAGCGGGACCGGCGTCGCGGCGAGCGATCCTAAGACAAGCTCCATGCCCGGAGAGATGAAGTCGCCGGATTGAATTCCATTAAGCGCCATTAACTCCTCAACCGAGATCTCGGCGATCGCCGCGATCCTCCAGAGCGAGTCGCCATCCAGCACAATGTAGAGGATCGCTCCTTGAGCATTTGGTGTTGGAGTCTCGAACGGAGTCGGCTGCAGGGCCGGAACGCTCTCATCACTTCCAGAGT